>JALXBH010000311.1 GCA_026991535.1 Calditrichia bacterium
GCCTGAATATTCAACCCTATACCGGTATTGAGCAAAGGCTGAAAACAATTGCCCTGGTGGACACCAATGAAGCCACGCAAAATATCTATATGCACGGAGGCTTATCCCGGGCCAATATCATGATGGCTTGGAAGATGATGGAGCGGCTTTCCCTGAGCCTGGGTTATGAGTATACCTTTGGCCTGGTAAGCGAGCAGGTACTTTTGGACATCGATGATAATTTTGCCAGCCGTCTGAATTTTACCTACCGCAACCAGTTGAACGGCCATGGCGTGGCGCTGAGTTTGCACACGGAACCGCTTGACGGTTTCGAGCTGGGACTTCTGGTGCGTCCCGCCGTACAGGCTACGCTTACCCGTTCGGGAGATACGCCCTCGGAAGGATTGAACAGCAGCTCGGAGCTTTCCGTTCAGCTGCCGGCCGAATACAATTTTGGATTTGAATATAATGGAATAGATCGTTATTCTTTGGGCGCCGATTTTATTTACCAGGACTGGCAAAACGGATATAAGGTGGATGGAAGTACAACCGCGGGCTATGTTCCGTTTTACCGCCTTGGTATCGGACTGGAGCGCTCGGGAAGCCCGCGTCGCTTTGTAAATTACTCCCGGCTTATAGACTGGCGTGTTGGAATGTTTTACAGTCAGCTTCCGTTTGAACTGAACAAGGCCGCGGTTAAGGAAATCGGCGCTTCACTGGGGGCAAGCTTTCCCTTAACACGTTTTCGTTCACGATTGGATCTATACCTGAATGTATCCAAACGGGGCGATTTGACTCAAAATAATCTACAGGAATGGGTTCTTCGCCTGGGCCTGAGCATCAGCGCAAATGAATTATGGTTTGTAAATATTGAAAATTAAGGAGGTGCTATGAGATACCTTTGGTTATTACTGCTGCTTTTTCCCCTGATGGCATTGGCTCAGGATGAGCTGCTTTTGGATGATGAAGAGGAAATGGATACGCAGGAAGAGGTTAAGTGTATCCCGGATACTTTAACCGTACCCTTTGAAGTCTACAAGGGAACGGCGGAAACGCCCACGGACGTGAAAAGGTGGTACAGCTTCGGCAGCGAGCATCAAAAAAACAAAAACTATGATGCGGCGCTTCCTTATTTGTGGAAAGTGTTTTTCAACGACAGCGGCAAATATGCCAACCGTGCGATTGGTAAAATCGCCGAGGCATATTTTAAAAAACAAAAAGCCGACAGTAGCCTGCTGGCCTGCTACATCGGCTTAAAGGTTTTCCCGGATCAGCAGAAACTGCATTATTATGCCGGTTATCTGGAGAATAAGCTGGGTCGTTACAAGTGCGCTATTCCTCATTATGAGAACCTGGTTAAGCAAAACCCTAAAAATAAAAACTATATGGAAGAGCTGGCCCTGCTTTATTTCCGTGTGGGAGATGAAAAAGCCATCGAGGTTCAGCAAAAAGTAACGGAACTCTATCCCGATGACGTTAAGGCCGCCGATAAACTGGGCTCCTATACCCAGGCCCTGTTGGGCTCGGCCATAGAAGTATGGCGCGAAGCTTTTAAAAAGGATCACAACAATATTAAGGCCGCGCGTAGTTACGGAAAAGAAGCGGTTGTGGAAGGTTCTTTTGAGGAAGCCATTGAGCCGCTTACGGCCGTTATAAATAAAGACCCCAAGGCGGACGACTATAAATATCGCGCCCTGGCGTACTCCAATTTAAAACAATATTCCAAGGCCATTGCGGATTTAAAGGCCTGGCTTAAGCTGGAGCCGGACAATCTGGACATTATGCTGGAAATAGCCTATAACTACTCTTCCGCCGGCAGTTTGAAAACAGCAAACAACTGGATCAATAAGGTTTTGGCCAAAAAGCCCGGTTACGGCGCCGCTTACATCGCAAAGGGAGAGCTGTACGAAACCGCCGTTCTCTTTTGCCAGAAGAAACGCGGCAGTAATAAAACGGAGCTGGAGGACAAGCTTGTTTATGAACGCGCCCAGGCGCAGTACAAAAAAGCGATGAAAGACCTTTCCGTAAAAGTAAAGGCCCGTAATAAGTACAATAACCTTAAGCCGTATATCCGCACCAAGGAAGATAAATTCATGAACCCGGGAATCAAAATAACCAGCGATTGCTATAGTTTTATTAAATAACGGGTACATTTATGAAAATAGGAATCGGATCGGATCATGCCGGCTATGTACTGAAGTCCGCCATAATTAAACATCTGGAAGAAAAAAAGCTGGACTTTGTGGATTACGGTACCTTTAAGGAGGAATCGGTCAACTATCCCGATTATGCCCTTAAGGTCAGTAAGGCCGTGGCCGACAGCGAGGTGGATTACGGCATCCTGATTTGCGGCACAGGCATAGGGATGAGTATTACGGCCAACAAGGTAAAAGGCATCCGCGCCGCTCTGGTACACAGCCTGGAAACGGCGCGCATGAGCAGATTGCATAATAACGCCAATGTGTTGTGCCTTGGCGGGCGTGTGCTGGAGGAAAAACTGGCCCTGGAGATGGTGGATGTTTGGCTAAACACCTCCTTTGAAGGGGGACGGCATGAAAACAGACTGAAACTGATTAGCACTTTAACCGGATTGTAAAGGAGATGAAGATGTTAGCGCAGCAGGATCCGGAGTTGTTTTCTTTTATTGAAGCGGAAAAGGACAGACAAAACAATACCATTGAGTTGATCGCCTCGGAAAATTTTGTTTCCACGGCGGTTCTGGAAGCGGCCGGTTCGGTGATGACCAATAAATATGCCGAGGGTTACCCCGGCAAGCGGTACTACGGCGGCTGCGAATTTGTGGACAAGGCGGAAAATCTGGCCCGCGAGCGGGCAAGGGAGCTGTTTGCCTGCGACTACGCCAATGTGCAGCCCCATTCCGGCTCCCAGGCCAATATGGCGGTCTATTTTACCTTCCTTAATCCGGGAGATACCATTCTGGGCATGGATCTGTCCCATGGCGGACACCTGACGCATGGCTCTCCGGTTAACTTTTCCGGACGGTTGTTTAACTTTGTTTCCTATGGGGTTGGCAAGGAGAGCGGCCGAATCAATATGGATACGGTGGCCAAACTGGCCCGTGAGCATAAACCGAAGATGATCGTCGTCGGCGCCTCGGCCTATTCCCGC
>JALXBH010000312.1 GCA_026991535.1 Calditrichia bacterium
CCAGGGCGATAAACACGGCGGGAATCATATAGTCCGGCAGGTGTTCGCTTAATGCCGATTTCAAGTCCTCCGGCCGGGCTTCTTCCTTCCAGATAACATAAGCGGCCAAATAGGAAACGCTGTTTTCTCCGTGCCCAAGGCTTAAAACCGCGTCTTTCACGGCGGGATGGGCCCGCATGCGCGCCTCGATCTCTCCGGGCTCTATACGGAAACCGCGCACTTTTAACTGGCTGTCCGCCCGGCCCAGAAATTCCAGATGTCCGCTTTCCAGCCAGCGCACCCTGTCGCCGGTGCGGTACATGCGCGCGCCGGGCTCTCCGCCAAAGGGATCGGGAAGAAAACGCTCCGCCGTCAGGGCGGGACGGTTAAGGTAGCCCCGGGCCAGGTTGGTTCCGGCCAGGTAAAGTTCGCCCGGCAGTCCGGTGGGGCTCAGGTTCATATTTTCATCCAAAACATAAAGGCGTACATTGCCCAGGGCCGCGCCAATGGGAATGGTGGCCCGCTTTTCGGCCGGGCTTACCTCATAACGGCTGGCACAGACGGTGTTTTCCGTGGGGCCGTAAGCATTGAGCAGACGGCACTTAGCAGACCAGTGCCGTGCCAGATCGGGAGCCAGCGCTTCACCGGCGGAGATGAGCGTGTGCAGATCCGGCAGCGCTTCATCCCTGAGAATAGTGAGCAGCGAGGGCGGCAACGTTACCGTGGTGATGCGGCTGTCGCGCATCAGGCCGGTCAGTTTTTTTGTGGATGTTTGCGTGACCCTGTCCATAAGATAAAGGGCGGCGCCGCTGACCAGCGTGGTGAATATCTCCGAGACGGAGGCGTCAAAACTGAAACTGGCAAACTGCAGACAGCGCCGTTCCGGGGTGAGTTGAAAATCCTCAATCTGCCGCAGGGTCAGGTTGCACAGGCCGCGGTGGGTGAGCATGGTTCCCTTGGGCCGGCCGGTGGAGCCGCTGGTGTATATAACATAGGCCAGATTCTCCGGCTGGTTGAGATAGCGCGGATTTTCCGTTTTTTCCCGGTATGGTTCGGGGAGGGGCACGTCCAGCATAATAAGCCGGGCATCCAAATCCCGGAAGCGTTCCCCGAGCGGGCGGGAGGTCAGCAGCCAGGGACTTTTAGCGTCCTCTAAAATATAGGAGATACGTTCCAGCGGGTAATCCGGGTCCACGGGTACATAAACCCCGCCGGCCTTGATGACGGCCAGCAAGCCCACAACCATCTCCATGGAGCGTTCCAGCGAAATGGCCACCAGTTTTTCCGGGCCGATGCCGCGATCCCGCAGAAAGTGGGCCAGGCGGTTGGCCTGTTCGTTCAATTCTTTAAAGCTCAGCGAACGATCCTTAAAAACCACCGCCGTATGATGGGGATAGCGCAGAACCGTTTCTTCAAAAAGATGCTGTATCAATTCCCGACCCGGAGCGGGATGCCGCTCGCCGCGGCCCAGGGTCAGCACCTTTTCCCGCTCCTTGTCCGGCAGTAGAGACAGCGCGCTGACCGGCCGGTCGCACTGATCGGCCAGCAGCTCCAGCAGAAAGGCGAAGCGCTCTTGCATGCGCCGGATGGTTTTTTCATGGAACAGATCGGTGTTGTATTCAAATTCCACCTGCAGGCCGTGAGGGCTTTCCATGGCGATCAGCGAGAGGTCGTATTTGGCAATTTTCTGTTCGGCCTCAATGGGACGGATACGGCTGTCCCCCATATCCACCTCGCCGCTGGGCGTGTTCTGCAACACGAACATCACCTGAAAAACGGGCGAGTGGCTCATGTCCCTTTCGGGCTGAAGAATTTCCACCAGTTGTTCGAAAGGTAAATCCTGATGGCTGTAGGCGTCCAGGGTATCCTTTCGCGTGCGGTCCAGAAGCTGGCGGAAGGTGAGCCGCTCGTCAAAGTCCGCGCGGAAGACCAGCGTGTTGACAAAAAAGCCGATCAGGGCCTCCGTTTCCGAACGGGTACGGTTGGCAATGGGTGAACCGACCAGTATTTCATCCTGCCCGCTGTAGTGATGTAAAAAGGTTTGAAAGGCCGCCAAAAGGGTCATGAACAGGGTAACGCCTTCCTGCTGGCCAAAGGCTTTCAGTTTTTCCAGGGTTTCCTGTTCCACCGTAAAGGGCAGGCTGTCGCCGTTAAAGGTCTGTACGGCGGGACGTTGGAAATCCAGCGGCAATTGCAATACCGGCGGATTCAGGCCGATATGCTCTTTCCAGTAGTCAATCTGCTTTTGCAACTCCTCATCCTTTAACCAGGAACGCTGCCACACGGCATAGTCGGCATACTGCAGGGGTAGCGCCGGCAGGGGATTTTCCCGGCCCCGTTCAAAACTTTGGTAAAGAATGGTGAATTCGCGCATCAATATGCCCACGCTCCATCCGTCGGAGATGATGTGATGCATGGTAAACAGCACCAGATGGTCATCGGGGGCGATGATGACGATTTTAGCGCGGAACAGGGGCCCCAGTTCCAGATCAAAGGATTCATTGGCTTCTTCGTTCACCAATCGCCGGGCCTCTTCCTCGCGCGCCTGTTCATCAACCGTTGTAAGATCGATGACATCCACCTCGGTGATGGAACGGGGATGAATTATCTGATAGGGCTGTCCCTCTTCCACGCCAAAGGTGGTGCGCAACACTTCATGCCGCATAATCAGGGCTTCGACGGTTTTTTTGAAAGCCCCGATATTCAGTTTGCCGCGATGACGGATGGAGGCCGGGATATTGTAAAAGGATTGATCGGGAGCCAGTTGATCCAAAAACCACAGACGCTGCTGGGCAAAGGAAAGCGGCAGGCGTTGATTGCGATCCACGGGCGCCAGGGGGATACCCCGGCCCGCCCCGCCCTGAAGGGCGCTTTGCAGCACCTGGGCGGTAAAGGCGCTTATGGTGGGCGCTTCAAAGAGCAGACGCAGCTCCACCTCGGTTTCGAAAAGATCGCGTACCCTGCTGACTAATTGTGTGGCCAAAAGGGAGTGGCCGCCTATTTCAAAAAAGTTGTCATGGATGCTGATCTTCTCCCGGTTCAGTACTTCGCGCCAGATACCGGCCATTTTAGCTTCATCTTCGTTGCGCGGGGCCTGATAGGG
>JALXBH010000313.1 GCA_026991535.1 Calditrichia bacterium
CGCATGCGTAACGTTGACGGCCTGGCGCAGGACCCCAATAATCCCAAAATATGGTATAAAATGTACGGCAGAACCCGCGACCGGGGTGCTGTGCTGAAATCCGCGGATGGCGGTCGTAACTGGGTGCAGGTGGGCAGAATACCCATGCCCCGGCTATACGGCCGCTCCGAAAACGATCCCTCTTTTTACAGCGGCTGGATTGGTTGGCTGGCTGTGGACCCGACTGACTCCCGGCGCATATATGCCACGCACCGGGCCAGTGATGGCCTCTATAAATCCGAAGATGGCGGACGGAACTTTGAACGCGTTCTGGAGCTGGTGCGTCCCTGGCAACTGGAAGTGAGCGATAAGGGCACCGTCTTTATCTGTACCTGGGATTCCACCGGCCTGTACCGCAGCAAGGATCATGGACAGAGCTTTGAGATCATCCACCCGGGCCGGGTGAATGACTTTGCCGTCCATCCCAATAACGATGATATTGTTTATGCCAATGTGGGATCGTTTGCCCATGCCTGGGCCTCGGCCCGGGTTCTGACCAAATATGAACGTAACCGGCGCCATGTGGACGAAGGCAAGGGTAAGCTTTATAAAACGGTTGACGGTGGTAAGAACTGGCGTCTGTTGGGGGACTATGACGGTTTCGCCCTTTATATCGAGCCCAACTATCCCAATGTGATGCTGATGTCCACGCGCGATGGCGGGCAGGGCATCATGCGCAGTTCCGACGGCGGGGAAAGCTGGGTATCCATTCACGGAAACCATCAAAACTATCACCCCCGGGGCTTTATTTACGGCGGTGTGCCGGGAAGGGTTTATACCTGGAATCACAATATCGAGCGTCTGGACAATATTCATATAGACAGTCTTTTTGTGCCGGTTAAGCAAAAATAACCTATAGAAAAGGATGCTGTTATGTCCGGTTTTTATGTAAGGTCTTTATAATGCGCGGCTATACGGTAATGCTGTCTTTTACTATTCTTCTTTTTGGGGGTGAGTCACTTATGGCCCGGTCCGCTACCCGGGTTATCTATGTGGATAATAAGCTGGCGGGAAATTGTGACGGCACCTATTCCGTGGCCAACAGGGATTGCGGCGGTTCGGACGGGGATGCCTATACCAGTCTGGCCGGAGCGGCATCGGCCGCCACTGCCGGTGTGGAGGTGCGTATCAGGGGCGGTGTTTATTCTAAACAGTTGAGTCCTCAACATTCCGGTGATGAGGAAAACTATATTACTTTTACCAATTATCAGGACGAGGTGGTGGAAATAACCGGTGAATCCCTTAGCCCGGCGGTATGGATTGACCGCAAGGACTATATTGTCATCGACGGACTGGAGGTGCGCAATGTGCGCCGCTGGCTCAATGCCCTGGGGGCCGATCATCTGATTGTCCGCAACAATATCTTTGAAAAGGCGCTCGACTCCGGCGGCAGCTCCAAAACAGGGATTTTTGTGCAATCCTCCAAATATGTAAAAATCCTGAACAACAGGATGCATGATACCACCCAGGATAACCTGGGCATGGTAGATTGTGACTATGCCCTGATCGAGGGCAACCGGATTACCAAAGGCTACCATGCCCTGTGGGCGCTTAAGTGCAGTAATTTCAATATCATCCGTAATAATTATTTCCATAACGAGTTGCAAAAAATCGGGGAAATCTATGATTGCGACAATGCCGGTTACGGGAATGATAATTTTCCAAAGATTAAATCCTATAATGACGCGAAATACAATGTGGTGGAGGGCAATGTTTTTGCGTACACCGCCTCCTCGGGGAACTCATCGCCCTATGCCGGCATACAGTACTCCGCCCAGCATGGCATCGTCCGCAACAATGTGTTTTATGAAACAACCGGCCCGCCCCTGGACCTCACCATCTATGGCGGTGAGGCGCAGTATAATTATGGCACCCGGGTTTACGGCAATGTATTCTTCAATAATAATTTTGGCGGAATGAATATTACCGGCGGCGGCGGAAGCACCTTTGATGATCACATCATGAAAAACAATCTCTTTTATCGCAACCGTTTTGTTCAAAATGATATGCGCTGGTCATGGTATGCCGAGTTGGATCAAAAACCCATGCAGATGATGATCGGCAGAAAAACGGGAATTTTGTTTGACAACAACAATATCTTTCACTCGGCCAAGGATGAACTGTATGTGATCGCCTACGGTACCCGCCTGTCATCCTCCAATCCCCCGCCCGAATCCCTGAGCTGGTGGGAAGATAATAATCCGGATGTGTTTAGAAATAATGTACAGGCGGTGGCCATGTTTACCGATACCGCCAATTACGACTTTACCCTGCGCGAAGGCAGCCCGATGATAGATGCCGGCGCCTTTTTGACCCTTACCAGCGGTTCCGGCAGCGGCAGCACCCTCATGACCGTTGAAGATGCCGGCTGGTTTACCGATGGTTTTGGCATTGTCTCCGGGGATACGATTCAGGTGGAAGATCAAAAAAGCTTTGCCGTTATCACCGCCGTGGATTATGCCGGTAACACGCTTACGCTGGACCTGCCCCTTTCCTGGAACAGCGGCAAGGGGGTGAGCTTGCGCTACTTTGGCCGGGCGCCCGACATCGGCGCCTTTGAATTTGGCGACGCCACCGTATCCTTCAGTCCTTCCGACCCCCGGGGAATGCGCATCGTTCCCGGGGACTATGAACTTGCCAATTATCCCAACCCTTTTAATCCCGGAACAAAAATTTTTTATATCATTCCCCGTGCCGGACATGTCCGGCTGACCGTCTATGATGTTACCGGCCGCGTCGTTAAAACCCTGGTGGACGGCTATAAGCCCGCCGGCCGCCATACCCATGCCTGGAACGCCCTGGACAGCAAGGGGCGGGAACTGGCCGGAAGCCTCTATATCGTCCGCCTTGAGAGTGGCGGTTTCATAACAACCCATAAATTAACCCTTTTACCTTAGGTTTATGATGAACAGCATGATTAAAGTGATGCTAACGGTTTTTATGTCCGTTATGCTGACAAACGGCCAGGTGCCCGCGGAGAGCTATAAACTTGAGTTAAAGATATTACAGGATGAACACTGGTGGGGTGGCGCCGTGGTGGACGGCCGTCGCATGCCTTATGGAAACGGATATTTTTCCTATAACCAGTTGGGAGACGTTAAAGGGAACCAGGCCCAACCCCTGTTGATTTCCGACAAGGGGCGCTATGTCTGGAGCGAAGAACCCATGAATATTGAGTTTGCCGACGGTCTGCTTCGTCTTACCTCCCGTTTTGCCAAAATTGATCATGGCCGGGCGGGGACAACCCTGCGGGAGGCCTTTCTGTATGTCGGTAAGCGCTATTTTCCGCCATCGGGTAAAATTCCGCATCCCGATTTGTTCACCCATCCGCAATACAATACCTGGATCGAACTGCAATACGATCAGAATGAAAAAGATATTTTGAAATATGCCCGGGATATTCTGGCAAACGGTTTCCCCCCCGGCGTGCTGATGATCGATGATAACTGGCAGGTCGACTACGGAAACTGGGAATTTTCATCGGAGCGTTTTGACAATCCGGGCGCAATGGTGGATTCCTTACAGGCCATGGGTTTTAAGGTGATGTTGTGGGTGTGCCCCTTTATCAGTCCCGATTCGGAAGTTTATCGTGATCTGGCTTCCCGGGGCGTGTTGTTGTATGAGGATGCGGAAAAAACCCGCCCGGCCATCGTCCGCTGGTGGAACGGAGCCAGTGCGGTTGTCGATTTAACCCATCCCGAAGGCCGGAAGTGGTATGTGGATCAGTTGAGCCGTCTGCAAAAAAAGTACGGAGTGGATGGTTTTAAGCTGGACGCGGGCGACCCGGAGTTCTATCTGAACACCCATGCCCATAAAGATGTTTTGCCCAACGAGCATACCCGGCTGCACAGTGCCATTGGCTTGAGTTTTCCCTTAAATGAGTTTCGCGCCGGCTGGAAGATGGCCGGACAGGCCCTGGCCCAGCGCCTGCGCGATAAGGAGCATACCTGGGAGCATCTTCAGGAATTGATACCGGGCATTCTGGCCCAGGGTTTGATGGGCTACGCCTTTACCTGCCCCGATATGATTGGCGGCGGGGAGGTGGACTCCTTCACCGATTCCACCATTCTCGATGAGGAACTGATCGTCCGCTCGGCCCAAAGCCATGCCCTGATGCCGATGATGCAGTTTTCCGTGGCTCCCTGGCGCGTACTCAGTCCGCGGAATCTGAAAATTACCCGCGACATGGCTATCCTGCACCAGCGTCTGGGGGACGAAATTTTGGAGATTGCCCGCGCCTCCGCCATAACGGGCGAGCCGGTGGCGCGCAGTATGGAGTATATGTTTCCCCACCGGGGCTACTGGAATATCCGGGATCAGTTTATGCTGGGCGAGCGGATTCTGGTGGCGCCGGTGGTTAAAAAAGGGCAGCGCTCCCGCTATGTACACTTTCCTCCGGGTCGGTGGCGCGGGGATGACGGCAGGGTGGTAACCGGACCGGCGCATGTGGAGATTGATGTGCCCCTCGAACGGCTGCCCTGGTTCCGAAAGCTTAGATAATACGGTCAGTTAACACTTAAACGGGAGCAAAATACACAGAAAGGTGGATTATATTGCTTAGTTTTCACACTATATCAGCCAAACTCAAAGGTTTGGCAGGTCTGTTGCCGGTTCTTTTTGCCGTTATGGCCATGCCGGTATTTGCACAATCGTACATTCCCTCTGCTGACCGGCAGGAAACGGTGAGTAAGTCTGCGGATTCCACCGCAAGTTATACCCCGCCGATCGGAATTCCCATGCCCCCCTTTGGCATTTATGAAACGGCGCCCGATCTCCCCTCGCCCTGGAATGGTGACACGGCCGGATTTTATTATGTGAAATCCGGTGGAGGCAACAGCGGCAACGGCTATCCGGCCAATCCGCGCAACAGCATCCCCAACGGACTTCCGGCCGGCGCGGTGGTGGTTATTGAGGGACAGTATAACACCAATCATTCATCCGGGTTGACTTTGAACGGCACCCTTGAGGCGCCGATTTTTATTATAAGCTCAGCCGCGGATCAGGCCATACTCAAACAGAAGTTCCAGGTTGGCGGAAGTTACTATATCATTGATGGTATCAATGCCGAATGGGACAATAGCTCCGGAAATGGCAAGATGAATATAACCGGGTCTTATGCCGTGGTGAAAAACGGTGACTTTAGGGGGGATACCAATAAAGGCGTTGGAAGCGTTAACATATCCAACGGCGATCATGTGCTTTTTTATAACAACAATGTTCATATTGCCGGCGACTGGAAAACCACGGACGACCAAGATACGCACGCCATGGGAATTTCCACCAATATCAGTTATGTATGGGTTTTGGATAATAAATTTTCCCGTAGCAGTGGCGATGGCATACAGATTAATGCCGGTAACGCCGCTAATCAGCCGAATACGCATCACATCTATATTGGCAGGAATGAGGCCTTTGAGAATAAGCAGAATGGGTTTTGGACCAAGCAGGCCACAGATGTTATTTTTTCGGAAAATATTGCACGCAACCATGTAGCGACGACGTCATCCGCGCCCGGAGTGGGGATTGGCGCGCAATACGGCCCGGAACGGGTATGGTTTCTATACAACAAAATTTATGATAACTATGGAGGGATCACCGTAGCCTCCAGAAGCGATGGCGTCGGCGAATACATTTATATTATTGGCAATCGGATTTACAATAATCTTAATCCGAACTTTGATGTGGAAAACAGTTGGGCCAACGCGAGTATTACCATAACGGGCGGGGAAAAAGTCGCCATACTCAATAATGTTTTAGTCAATAATTCCGGCGGAATAAACACGCCTGTCGGAAGCGGGGAGTTTCTGATTTACAACAATATCATTGATTTACCCTCCGCGGAAGGAGCAAACAGTATTTTCTTTTATGAATCCGGGTTGGCGGCCACTTCCTATATTGATAATAATATATTCAATGAAGCGGCCCTGATTCGCTGGGGAAGGGCCTATCAGGATGATTTAAGCAGCTTCCGTTCGGCCTTTAACAAATGCCTGAGTTGTGAAGAAACAGACCCGCTTTATAATGATCCCCAAACGGGTGACTTTACCTTGCGCGCGGGAAGCCCGGCTATTGACGCGGGCAATGTTAACGCGGCTTACGATACTTTTTTCGATCTGTATGGAATCAATATAAAGGTAGACCCCCATGGCGTTTCCCGCCCGCAAAACGGCCAATGGGATATAGGCGTATTTGAGTTTGATGACGGCACGACATCCCTCTCCGGGGAAGAGAACAAGGCAATCCTGCCCCGCTCCGTAAGCGTGTATAATTACCCCAATCCCTTCAATCCGGGCACGGTGATACGTTACGAGCTTCCGCGGGCCGCCAATGTGGAACTTGCCGTGTATAATCTGGCCGGAAAACGGTTGGTGCGACTGGATTACGGTTTCCGGACGGCGGGCAGCCATTCCCTCTCCTGGGATGCCCGGGATGACAGGGGCCGGCAGGTGGCCAGCGGTCTTTATCTGTTGCGTATTCAGGCCGGGCAAAGTATTAAAACCTTAAAAATGATGTACTTACGCTAAAAGATGAACACGGTGTAAACGGTGGAAACAATCATGGGAAGGGTACGGAAGACGATGTCCCGGCTCCCATGGCTCACTCTGAATCAATAACCATAGTTGTGGAATGGACAACTCCGCAATAAGTAAGGAGAAAAGATGAAAAATAAACTTATGACACTACTGGCAGTGTCCATGCTGGCCTTTATCTCTTCGGGCAGCGCACAAACCCAGGATAAGCTGGACTGGCTGATGGGCATAAAAAAAATCGATGTGCATATGCATATTAAAAGCGACCAACAATATTTAATAGATTTTATGGACAAGTGGAACTTTAAGTTTTGCAACGTGGCTACCTCGGCCAGGGGCTTCCGGGATGTGAACGGGCAACGGGAAAACGCCAAAAAACTGGTTAAAAAATATCCGCGCTATTATGCCTGGATTACCACCTTTGACGCCACCACCTTTGAGGAGGAAGGTTGGGCGGACAGGGTGATCGCTCAATTGAAGGATGATTTTGAAAACGGCGCTCTTGGCGTGAAGGTCTGGAAAAATATCGGCATGGAAATCAAAAAATCCAATGGCGAATATCTGCAACTGGACGACCCTGTTTTTACGCCGGTGTTCGAGTTCATCGCCTCCCGGGGGAAAACGCTGCTGGCTCATATGGGCGAGCCGATCCATGCCTGGATGCCCACCTACTTCACCAAGGAAGGCGTGGGCAGGAACTATTGGGCCAAAAGACCGGAATACAGCTTTTGGGATAAGCCGGACAAACCGTCCTATAGCGATATCCTTGCCGCCCGCGACCATGTGATAGAACGGCATCCCAACCTGAGGTTTGTGGGCGCGCATCTGGGCAGCATGGAGTTTGATGTGGATGAAATGATTACCCGTTTTGAAAAATATCCCAACTTTGCCGTGGAGATCGGCGGACGGACACGTTACTTCATGTGGCAGGCCAGGGGAAAGGTGTATGACTTTTTTACGCGCTACGCGGACCGGATCATGTATGGAACCGACCGCGGCTCAAGCCTGGTGATGACCGATGAGCAAAAGAAAGAAACCTACGAAGAGATGGAGTACCGGAATTCACTCTTTATGCGTTACTATGCCACGGACGGAGAGATTCCCTGGGGAAATATCATCGCCAGTGACAGGCCGCGGCCAAAGCCCACGTATAAGGTTTCCACTCTCGATTTGCCGAAGGATGTGTTGGAAAAAGTCTTTTATAAGAATGCCGTACGCTGGTTTCCGGGGATTGACAAGGACTATAAATAAGTAGCTAAAAACAGCCAGGACTTTTGAAAGGATGGGCGATATGAAAAAGAGTTACGGGCCATGTCGCCCGCTGATATTTTTTTTACTGATGATGGGTATGTTCTCATTTGTGGGCGCGGGCGAAAACATCAGCTTCTCTGAAGAAGGGGGTAAGGTCCTTTTGGAAAGCGACCGGGTCCGTTTTGAGTTTGACCAGAATATGACCGTCCGGGTTTACAACAAAACCGGTAGCCGTCTCTCGTCGCTGATAAGTCCCGCGGCACCGGGTTATTATCTGGTCATCAACGGAGTGGCCGTTAAGGACTTTGCTTTGGACAGGCAGAAAACGGTGGTGACCGACGTAAATAGCGCGGCAGGCAGCGGAAAAAAACTGCAAATGCGCGGATATGCCAAAGGGCCGCTGGGGGCGTTGATTGAAAAAGAGCTCACTCTTGAGCTTTATGATAAGTATGCCAACGCCGGACTGGTAACGGTCCGTTATAAAAATATCAACAAGACGCCGGGACTAACCATTGAGAAAGAGGTTGACGCCTCCTTTCGTCTGGATGCCTCGCTGGTGAATGAACACTATGGGAAGCATGATTTCTGGCTGCTTCAGGGTGGTTCCTATCGCTCCCGGCCGGACTGGATCATGCCGGTGACCGATACCCTCTCCTTTGAAAATTACATGGGAAAAGATGAAGAAGCGGGCAATTCCGGCGGCGGTTTGCCGGTATTGGATGTATGGAACCCCGAGGGCGGTCTGTTTATCGGCAGTATCCGCAATAAACCGACCCTTATTTCCCTTCCCGTTAAAACGGATCCGGCCGGCTATCTGAATATCGGTATCGAATATAAACGCAAGACTGCTTTTGGGGATGAACCCTATCAGGCCATCCCCACCGTCATCGGCGTGCACCGGGGGGATTATTATAACGGCCTGAGCACCTATGCCGCCATCATGGCCGACCGGGGACTGAAGATGTTAGAGCTGGATCCGGCTGATCCGGTTTATGACGCAGACTGGTGTGGATGGGGGCTGGGCCCGGACTTCACGCAACAGCAAATGATTGGCATGATACCTACCCTGGAAAAGTATCATTTTAATACTGTTACCGTCGATGACGGCTGGTTTGAGAGCTATGGGGATTTTGTGCTTAAGTCAAGCATCTTTCCCGGTGGCGATGCCGATGTGGCGAAATTTACGGCCACGTTTCATGAAAAGGGTTTTCCGGTAAAACTGTGGCTTACTCCCGCCGTCGGCGGGGCCATTCTCATGAAGGAACATCCCGAATGGTTTATCCGCGATAAAAACGGCGAAATGGTGACCGTGGACCGTTTTGGGGTGAGGAGAACGGCCGCTTTTCTCTGTCCGACGTTGCCGGAAGTTCATAACTATTACCGGGAAATGGTCAACCTGACCCTGGGGAAATGGGGCTTTGACGGCTACAAAATGGATTTTGAAATTATCAATGCCATGGGAGAGTGTTATGCGGAGGATCACGGGCACGCCTCGCCGGAAGAGTCTTTTGAGGGCATGCCTCAGTTATTTAAGGTGATAAGCGATGAAAGCCGGAAAATAAAGCCCGGGGCCATTCTGGAAATATGCCCCTGCGGTATGTTCCCCTCGTTTTACAAAATGCCCTACTATAATCAGTCGGTGGCCTCGGACCCGACCAATACCTGGCAGATACGGCATCGCGGCAAAACGCTCAAGGCCCTGATGGGCCCGCGGGCGGCCTATTATGGCGATCATGTGGAGCGTTTTTACAGTAAAAACAACTTCGCCTCCATGGTGGGCGTGGGCGGTATTCCGGGCACCAAGTTTGTGGCCGTGGAAACGGATGACGGTTTCCTGGGCAAAAAGTATCCGGTCTGGATGGATCCGGAGCGGCAGAAAAATTTTGAGCTGTGGCTGGGAGTCTATAAGGATAACCGCCTTTCTTCCGGGGAGTATCTGAACCTTTATGATATCGCCTATGATAAACCGGAGGCCCATGTTATCCGTAAGGATGGGACGCTCTATTATGCTTTCTATGCCGACGCCTGGGACGGCGATGTGGAATTCCGCGGGCTGGGCGCCGGCGATTATAAGATATTCGACTATGTCCATAACCGGGATTTGGGTGTAACCCGCGCCGGTGGAAAACTGAAACTGAAGTTTACGAATTATCTGCTGGTCAAGGCCGTTCCCGTGAGCAACTGATAAGAAACGATCGCTGACATGCGGGTTTATGCTGCCTTGAGAGTGTAGTTCCCGCGCCAGGCACAAAATAAAGAGGACCTTAAAAGTATAATGAAAGAGATGGATAGATTATGATTTCCGGAATACCCAAAATAAAAACCGGCCGGGGCGGCAAGGGGATTGCCCTTCTGATCATGGTTCTGTTTTTACCTGTTTTCGCCCTGGAGCCGTCGTCGGAGGGCCGGGAAGACCTGACACGCTACACCCCGGAATGGATCCGCGATGGCTTTGCCAACGGAGGAGCGACCCATGAACCGTGGATGTTTCTGGTGCGGCGCAACAAAGAGTTTAACCAGTGGCAAAAAGAGTATTTTGACTACCAAACCTCCGAGGAATATATCCGCAATCTGGCCGAGGCCGGGGTAACGGTCTATCACCTCTATTTTTACAAGGGCTTTGGTTTTGAGGCGGAAAAGGCACATATGGACAAAGCGGCGGAAGCGGCGGCGATTGCCCATAAATACGGCATGAAGGTTGATACCTACATCCAGTGGAACAGCATGATGTATGAAACCTTCTTTGCCGAAGTGCCCGAGGCGCAAACGGATTTGTGGTATCAGGTGGATGTTAACGGCAAGCCGATCATGATCACCTACAGCCATCAGCAATCTTTTCGCTACCGGCCCTGTTTTAACCATGACGGCTATATGGAATATTTTAAGGAAAAGATCATTCGCTATGCCATCGAAGTGGTAAAAACCGATTTTCTGCATTTTGACAATTTTGACTATAACGACGCCAATGACGCTGATTTTAACCCGGCCGCCATCGCCGCTTTCCGTAAATATCTGGAAGATAAGTATACGCCGCGGGAAAGGGTGGAAAGGTTCGGTTTCGCCAATGTTTCCTTTGTGTTGCCACCGATGTGGAACGACTCCAATCCGGCCGCAACCCTGGTGGAGATTAAAGACCCCATGATGCAGGAGTGGATCGATTTCCGCTGCTGGACCCTGGTTGACCGGCTGAAGGAATGTATTGAATTCGCCCGCTCCCTGAATAAGGAACTGGTTATAGAGGTAAACAGCGGCGGCATTGAAGGTGGGAACCGCGCCTGGGAGTACGGTATCAACCATGGTGACCTGATGCAGTACACCAATGTTATCTGGGCCGAGGATCTGAACTATGCCGTCTGGAAGGATGGCGTGGCCAATGGCAAGTTCCGTAATTACAAACTGGGGCGTTCAACCAATAATTTTATTATGTCCTACAACCACACGCCCTATGATTTTGCCGAAAACCTGGCGCTGAACCGTACCATCGGTTCCCTGGGCTGGAGCGAGCTGGATGAGGTGGAGCTGAAATATCTTTCCTTTTGGCGTGACAACAAGGAGCTTTATACGGGCATGAAGGGTGCGGAAAAGGTGGCCCTGCTGCGCAGCTATCCTTCAATGGCCTATAACACGCGCGATACGCACATTTCCGTAAACATGGCCGAGCAGGCCCTGCAACAAAGTCAAATCCCCTTTGATATTATCTATGATGAACATCTGGATCGCCTTAAAAACTACTCCGTTCTGGTGCTGGCCAATCAGGAAAGTTTAAGTGATGAGGCGGCGGCAGCCATCAGGACTTTTGTAAAAAACGGCGGCGGTCTGGTGGCCACGGGTAAAAGCGGTAAATATGACGGTTGGCGGCGTTTGAGAAAAATAAATCTTATTGAGGAAATGCGCCGGGAATCCGGACGGGCTCTCCCGGAAACGGCGGCCTACTCCTTCGGTTATAAAAAGGGGCGCGTGCATTATATCCCCGAACTGGTACGGCCCGCGGGTGAAATAAAACTGGGCTATTACACCACCTGGGTTATGCCTGAAAATGCCGCTGAACTTGAGGCCGCCGTGTATGACGTGACGGCGGAAGAGCTGCCCCTGCGGGTTTCGGCGCCGGAGTGGGTGGGGGTTTCCCATGATACGCGGGGTAACCGCGACATCATCCATCTGTTTAATTACAATCATGATAGCGACGTATCCGGGGTAACGCTCGACTATGCGGGAACGGTTAAAAAGGTAACGGCGATCTCACCGGACCGGCAAGGTACAATCACGATCCCATTCAGCGTCGATGATAACAGAACCACGCTGAAGATACCCGATTTCCCGGTATATATGATTATCACCCTGGTTAAAGGATAAGGCAAAAGGAGTACAGGCGACTATGGGCAATCCCGTGATCCGTTCACATATATTGCTAAACGAACACTTTGACAACTGGCAAAGCGAAATCGAGGGCCGGTGGAGCTACCGCCGGCTCTACGATGATGAGCACTGGCGCAAGGGATGGATCAGTTTTGACGCCATCACCTGGAGCGCGGAGGAAAAAGCGCTTTATTGCGGGCTGAATGCCATGGAAGGGGATTTGCTGTACCGCTTCCATGCGGATGAGGAACGCTTTGAATCGCTCAATGCCCGGCAATGGGCGGATAAGTTTGATTCCAAGGTACACAGGTGCCTGTTGCATAATCCTAATGACGGATGCTTTTATTTCGGAACATCGCTTCTGCATGATATTGACCAGCAGCATGAAGCGCCCGGAGGCAAGCTGATGCGTTTTGATCCGCGGAGCGGGGAGTATACACGGCTGGCCATCCCCTTTCCTCATCTTTATATTCAGTCCATAGCCGCCGATTTTGAGCGGGGCAGGATTTACTGCTTTACCTATCCGGCGGAATTTGTGATTTGCTATGATATGAAAAGCGGTACATGCCGCAACCTGGCCTATATTACCAATGCCACCAGCCTGGTGCAGCCGCATAACGGCGTGGTGGATGCCGGGGGGTATCTGTGGGGGACCTGCGCCGAAACCCGCGCCTTTGACGAGGTGGCCGGAGAAACACCGGTGCGTCTGTTTCGTTACCATCCCGATACGGATCGTTTCGACTGGTTTGATTTCGGCCTTTCCCGCAAAGCCGATAAGCGGCAACTGATCCCCGATCCCGTTCAGGAAAGGGATATCCCTTTTCACAGTGATCAGACACGTCACAAGGAAGACCTGGGGTTTTGCGACGCCATGGTATATGACGGAGACCGCTATATTTATGCCGGCACCACCGCCGGTGTGTTATGCCGCATTGATACCCGGGCGCTCAAGGTGGATAAGGTAGCGCATGTCATTCCCGCCGGCAGATTGCCCGCCCTGGCCCTTGATGCCGGGGGGACGCTTTATGGCGCGGGGGGCATCAAGGGGGATACTCAGCTTTTTAAATGGCGGCCGGGTGAAGACAAAATGGAATTGTTGGACAGGATCGAAGACGATCGGGGAAACCGCCCGGCCCGGATTCACGATATGGCCATCGGCAGCGACGGTGTTATTTTTTTAGCGGAAAACGATAACCATAAAAGATCATCCTATTTATGGAGTGTACGGGGGTTTTAACTACCGGGGCAGTCTCAGGTTACCAGAGAATTGGCCTTTTCGTGGATGACCTTCAGGGGCAGCTTTTTCTCAAAGCCGCTGTTGGCGTAGTCGATAACAATCAGGGCGTGTACCATGCCGTCCTTTTGTTGCAGCTCAAAAGTAAAATAATCCCTGAACATAATATCGAGCCGCTTTTTTATGTTGACGATGGAATTGCCATGGGCCTGGCCGGCGGCGGGGGGCGCAATGGTTCCCAGACGGCCCGTATTGCAAATGTCGATAGTTAATACACCGCTTCTGAAGGTGGAAGATACCTCAATCCTTAAGGCTCCGGACTCGTCCGTATCTCCGTATTTAGCCGCGTTTTCAATAAGAGGCTGAAATAAAAAGGCCGGAACAATACACTCCAGCGCCGCATCATCCACGTCAAAGGAAATATCGAGGGATTCTATCAGCAGACTTTGAATATTGATATAGTTCTTTGCCGCCTGTATTTCATCTTTTAAATAAGCGCCTACCTTGTTATAATTTTGCAAAACATAGCGGAAATAGTCCGATAGTTCGGAAACGGAATGCCAGGCCTGGTTTTTGTCGATCAGCACAAGGGCGCGGATGGCGCTGAGGGCGTTTAGTAAAAAGTGAGGATTCATCTGATTCCGCAATAACTTTAACTGGGTGAGATTGGCCAGGGCCGTGGCTTTGAGCAGGTTCCTCTTTTGTTTTTGGTAATCCACAAAGTGCCATACGGCCAGGAAGAATATCAGGGCCAGAATCATCCGGAACCACCATTCCTCCCAAAAGGGCGGCGCCACCGTTATCATGACGGAAGTGACCGGGTTATCCCAGGCTCCGGGGTTTTTGGCCGCTTTAACCTTAAAAGTATAATTACCGGGATTTAGGTTGGTATAGGTGGCGAAACGGCGTTTACCCACATAATTCCAGTCATTTTCAAAGCCTTCCATCATATAGGCATACTGTGTTTTGTTACTGCTGGAAAAATCCAGAGCGGCATAGGTAAAGGTAAAAACGGAATGTTTATAGGAAAGATTGATCTCCCGCGCGTCCTCGATATTCTTTTTTAATATAGGATTTTCACCACCGATTTTTACGGATTTGTTGAAAATTTTAAAATCGGTTAAAACCACTGGCGGGAGGGAAGAGTCGTCTATGATGTTATCCGGGTAAAAGGCCGTGGCGCCATTGATGCCCCCAAAAAAAAGCTCGCCCGAACGGGTTTTAAGGCAGGCCGATGTGAACTGGTTGCCCTGCAGACCATTGCCCTTGTAATAGTTCTTGAATTTTTTTGTTTTTGTGTCAAAGCGGGACAGACCATTGTAGGTGGCCACCCACAAATTGTCATTATCATCCAGCAGGATGCCAAGGGCGTGTTTGTTGGCCAGCCCGTCCTTTTTTGAGTAACGGCGGAAACTTTTGTCCTTTGTGTTAAAATAGATCAAGCCGTTGCCCTGGGTGCCCAGCCACAGGTTGTCGTGCTTGTCTTCCAGAATATTCATGATGATGGTGTTCTCCGTACCGCCCGGGATACGGAAGGATTCGTATTCCAGTGTGACGGGGTCTATTTTATAAAAGCGGTTAATATTGGTGCCCGCCCAGATATAGCCCTCTTTATCCTGATAAATGCAGGAAAAGCTGGGGGTCCTATTGTTGGAGTCCAGGATAATCCTCCGGAAGACTTTTTCCCTGAAATGATATTTGTATAGTCCCCGGCTCTGCCCGATACCAATCCAAATATCCCCCTTATTATCCTTAAAAAGCGTGTTAATGGATGTAAATTTATGCTCCATATTCAATCTGGAGGTGTAGTTGCTGAAACGCTGCGTCTTGCGGTTAAAAAAGTTCAGCCCTCCCTGATGCGTGCCCACCCAAAGGTTGCCGTCATCGTCTTCCACTATGGCGCTGATGCTGTTACTGCCGATACTATGTGGATTTTGAGGTGAATGCATATAGTACGTGTACAGGCCGCTTTTGCGGTTCAGGCGGTTAATCCCGCCGCCCTCGGTTCCAAACCAGATGTCGCCGAGGCGGTCCTCGTAGATGGTGTTTATGTGTTTGTTGTTCAGGTGGCGATTGTTTCTGCTGTCGGCCCGGTAGTGAACAAACGGCATGTTGGCGGAATTAAGAAAGTTGATCCCGCCCTTGGTGCCAAACCAAAAGTCGCCATTTTTATCCTTGTAGATAGACCATATATTATCCTGATTCAGGCTGTAGGGGTTGTGCGGGTCATGGAAGTAATGGTTAAAGCTTAGTTCGGTGGGGTCAAAAAGGAAAAGCCCGTTACGCGTGCCGACCCAAAGTTTTCCGTGGCCGTTATCCAGAATGGACTGCACGGTGAGGTTCTCCTGTATTTTGGGCAGGGGAGCATAGCTGGAAAACCTTTCCGTAAGCGGGTCAAAAAGGTTAATCCCGCCATTATAGGTGCCGATCCACAAGCGGCCAGCGGAGTCTTCAAAAATAGCCAGGATGTCATTGTCTGAAATGGAGTGCGTGTCCGCCGGGTCGTGACGGAAGTAGGTGAACCTAGCGGTCTTACGGTTAAAGCGAATCAGCCCGTCTCCCCGTGTGCCGAACCACAGTTCCTGGCGGCTGTCTTCGAACAGCACGTTTAGGTTATCGTTTTCAAAGTGACTGTTGCGCATATGTGGCGGAATATAGGTGGTAACCGTATTGTTGCGGGTATCTATCCGGTCAATGCCTCCGCCGGTAGACAGCCAGATATATCCCTCCGCATCCTCGATGATGCATCTGACATTGCTGCTGCTTATGCGCGGGGCCGAGCCGGAATCGTCGGAAAAATGAAAAAAACGGTTATTGGAACGGTCATACAAATTCAGGCCGCCAACGCCGGTGCCGATCCATAGATTCCCCCGGCTGTCCTCAAAAATACATTGTATCCAATCATCGGAAAGGCTTGCCGTGCTGTTGCTGTCCTTTCCGAAGATGGTGAATTCATAGCCGTCATACTTATTCAGCCCTTCATTGGTACCGAACCACATAAACCCTCTGCTGTCCTGATAGATACAGTTTATTTTATTTTGAGAGAGACCGTCGTCGATGGTTAAATGCTCAAACTTCAGTTCATCTTCCTGGGCGTGGGCTGCGCCGCCCATGAGCACCAGGACAACAAGCATCCGTGTTGCAAAAGAGAGGCCTCCTTGGAGAGGGCTGTTTGTACAGGGGTGTAAAAAAGTATTCATTTAATTTTTTATAATCTGGTTGTTTCGCAATGAATATTGATAAATCTGTTTCGAATGTCAAATGATTTTGTTGCCCGGAAGGCAACACCGCTCTTTTGTGAACAGATAAAATCCGTCTTTAAATATAGTAAAAAGAAGACATTGTTTGATTTTTTTTACGCTGACCGTTTGTTACCATATTGTGCCGCTAAATCCAAATACCTTGGTTTGGGGGTAAAATCTCGTTTATTTGTATCGTCAAGTTTTAGAGGTCATGCTTCATTCGTAGTTTCCGGGAACTTTTTATTCGTGTTGGCCGGAAACATTTATGTTTGCGGGCGGAATTTCTTTGTGAAGCCATTATGAATTAATAAGCTTAACTCCAGGTAAAAGGGTTATGGGAGTGTCCGCTTCCCATGGCAGGTAATTTTTCCGGTCTAACCGGAATTGAGTGGATGATAAGAAGTATGATCCTTGCATGGCGTCCTTTAGTGGAGAGGCCGCGAGAACCGATTTCCCGATGAGGACGGCCGGTTGTCTTAAATACGTTTTAATTTAAACCAACAGGCTGAGGGAAGAACTAACCAAAAGGGAGGGCACAGGCAAATAAACGATACCGATATGCGTAATTTTTTTAATTTATCATTTTTTTGGAGGACAGTATGATGTATAGAAAAAGTATTTTCTTGATGCTTTTTGCTACAATGCTTTTTGCGGGGAGCCTGATGGCCCAGCCCAAGCTTTCCGCCGGTTTTTTCAGCAAGAAGGGCTGGAATGACAATGATTCCCTGCTGTTTAAAAACCTGAGCGAAACCTATGATCTTACCCTGCTCAATGCCCGGGATTTTGTGGACAGTACTTTGTTTATCAGCGATTTGGAGCAGTTTGATTTTATCTTTGTCAGCGAGTCCGTGTCCAGTTGGCCCTGGGAATACGGTGATGGCCCGGGCATCCGCTCCATCCCCGTGCCCATGGTGATGTTGGAGGGTTGGCTGACCAAGCCGGAAGTACTGGGCTGGACCACCGCGCCCAGCGATACCGGTTACGGCACCCTCTTTCAGGATAGCACTCAGATGGGCGTGGCCAATAAGATTTTGTTTGTCGATGACAGCGACCATCCCCTGGCCGCCGGCTTTAAAAGCGGCGACGAGATTACCCTGGTTTCCGACAGTCATACAAATGATATTTTAACCTTTACCGTGCCGGAGATCGATTATATTCCCATAGCCGTTTCTTCTCTCGATCCCGAGAAAACCATCGTTATGGGTGTTGAGGCCGGAACAACCGTTTGGAATAAAGACGGTACGGTACTGGGCGAGTCCGACTCCACGGTAACACAGAACAGAGCCGCCTTGGTGGGTGTTTTTGCCGGCGCTAATGACTTCATCACCGATGATGGCTACAAGCTCATCCATGCCGCCGTTGACTGGGTGTTGGAAAAAGAATACTCTGTCGGTTTCTTTAGCAAAAAAGGCTGGAATGACAATGACTCCCTGTTATACAAAAACATGCGCAAGCAGTATAACGTTACCCTGCTCAATGCCCGGGATTTTGTGGACAGTACACTGTTTATCAGTGATCTGGAACAGTTCGATTTCCTTTTTGTCAGCGAATCGGTATCCAGCTGGCCCTGGGAATATGGCGATGGTCCGGGTATCCGTTCCATTCCCCGCCCCATGGTAATGCTGGAAGGCTGGTTGACCAAGCCGGAAGTATTGGGTTGGACCACCGCGCCCAGCGACACCGGTTACGGAACCCTGTTCCAGGATAGTACCCAGCTTGGCGTGGCCAATAAGATTTTGTTTGTCGATGACAGCGACCATCCCCTGGCCGCCGGCTTTAAAAGCGGCGACGAGGTCACCCTGGTCTCCGACAGCCACACGAATGATATCTTAACCTTTACCGTTCCCGAAATTGAATATATTCCCATCGCGGTTTCCTCCCTGGATCCGGAGAAGACCATTGTTATGGGTGTTGAAAAGAATACGGTGGTTTGGAATAAGGATGGAACGGTTCTGGAGAGCTCCGATTCCACGGTTACGCAAAACAGAGCCGCCCTGGTGGGTGTTTTTGCCGGCGCCAACGATTTTATTACCGATGACGGTTACAAGCTTATTGACGCGGCCATTAACTGGGTGCTGGATAAGGAAACTTCCATTGAACAGCGGGTATCCCCGGTACCGGCCGGTTTTACGCTGAACCAAAACTATCCCAACCCCTTTAACCCGAGCACTAAGATTGTTTTCAGTCTTAAAAATTCCGGCGTGACCACGCTCAAGATTTATAATGTGTTGGGCCAGCAGGTGGCAACACTTCTTGATAAAGATTTGGCCTCCGGTACCTATGAGGTTACCTTTAACGCCAGTCAGCTTTCATCCGGAATTTATTACTACAAACTGGAATCGGGTGACGTGAGCCAGATAAAGAAAATGATGCTGGTTAAGTAAGCCCCGCTTATTGGTAGATTATTGTTCAAATGAACCTGTGGAATGGCCCTGGATTATTTTTCAGGGCCATTCCTTTTATTTAATACGGACAGAATATTATGCGCGGAAAATGGATAACAGCCCTTTGTCTTCTCGTTTCGTTTGCCATGGCCGAAAAAAGAATCGTCCGGGTGGGCGCCGTGTCCATGGAGAAGACACTAAATTTCAGACAGCCGTTGGATGTAAAAATCCGTGAAGTGATGCCGTTAATTAAAAAATCCGGCGCCGCAGGTTTGGCGCTCGATTTGCTGGTGCTGCCGGAATATCTGTTCCGTGGCAGGAACCATGAAAGCGGCGCCCAGAAGCTTTCCAACAGTGTATTGCTGGACTCCATGAAAGCCGCCGCCGCCGCCAACCGGATTAATATTATCTTTCAGTTGGTGGAAAAAGAAGGCGACCGGTTCTATAACACCGCTCTTGTTGTAAACCGTCAGGGCCGGCTTGCCGGTAAGTACCGGAAAGTAAACCTGCCCCCGGAGGAGCATTGGGCCACTCCCGGTGATTCCCTTTCCGTTTTTAATCTCGATTTCGGCCGGGTCGGCGTTTTAATCTGCTGGGATTTTTGGTTCACGGAACCGGCCAAAAAACTGGTGGAAAAGGGTGCGGAACTGCTGGTAGTGCCTACCTGGTGTAATATTAAGCAAAACCTGAAAATCAACAATGCCCAAAATGGGGTTCCCATACTCTTCTCCGTTTTAAGAAGCACAACCTGCACCGAGGGCGGACGCCAGGATGTGCACAGCAGCGTATATGATCCCCTGGGCCGGCCGGTTTCCACCGTCCATGCCGTGGGAGAAAGCAGGATTGCCGTGGCTGAAGTTCGTCTTGGGGCGGTAAAAAATCTTGCCCGGGGCAAGGCCGTAAAAACCGAAGCGCCCGGGCTGAGCGGTTTTCCCGCGCGAAATGTCGTGGATGGGCTCTATAATACCGAGAGAGATGCTCCCGCCGGAAGCCAAACCGCCTGGAAAGCACGCCCTCTGCCGCAATGGATCGAGATTGATCTGGGAAGCCGCCATACCTTGCGGCGTCTGTCGCTGGCCCTTTTTGGCGGGGAAAACTACCGGTTCCGTATTGAAGGCAGTGGCGATGGCGAGCATTATACCCAGCTTGCCGACACCCTTTCCCGCTATGAAACCTTTATCGAACACGGTATCGCCGGGGCGGAGATATACAGCGTTCTTTTACCTGTTGCCCGTGAAGGTTACCGTTATGTGCGCGTTACGGTGAATTCGGCCACCAGGCGGGAAATTACCATTAATGAAATATTAATTTTTGGCGACCCCTGAAAAGGATAAATAAGTTCAACATTCTCCTGCCCCCGTTAAAACACGCGCCGATAAACTATAGTTTGATATACTCCCCGCGTGTGTCAGGCAGTTAGGGTCCGCTTAGGCCAGGATATCCAGCTTGGAGGCGGCAATGGCCTCCACCGCCTTTATGGCCGACGGAAAGACGGTTCTCAGGTCGATATTGTCGTTTTCATTGACAGAGCGCTTTACCTGCTTCATAAAGGCGTTCTTTATTTCGGTGGCCACATTTACCTTGCAAATACCCCTTTCCACTGCTCCGCGTATCTGCGGCGCGGGAATGCCGGATCCCCCGTGCAGCACCAATGGGATACCCAGCGTCTCGTCAATTTTTTGCAACAGCGTCAGGTCCAGCTTCGGCTCTCCCCTGTAAAACCCATGGGCGGAACCGATGGCCACGGCCAGGGCGTCCACACCGGTTTCGTCGACAAAGATTCTGGCCCGGGCGGGATCGGTGAAACCCTGCCGCTCCGTGTCCTGGCCCAGCTTGGCCACATAGCCCAGCTCTGCTTCCACGTGGGCGCCAAAGGTTTCCGCCAGCCTGACCACCTGCCGGGTGATTTTGATATTTTTGGCAAAGGGCCGCTCGCTGGCGTCGATCATCACCGAATCGAAACCGGCGTCGAGGCAGGCGTGGCATAAGTCAATGGAGTTGCTGTGATCCAGATGAATCCAGCCCCGCACCCGGTATTCGCTTAAAAGAGCCCGGGCCAGGCTGACGGCCGGCGTCAGCCCCATATAGTCTATGGAGCTTTGTGTGAGTTGTAAGATGATCGCCCGCTCTCTTTCCGCGGCGGCGCGCAACACGCCCTTAAGGGTTTCCAGATTGTAGAAATTAAAGGCAAACAGGGCGGTTTTTTGTTGCCGGGCCTCGCTCAGTTTTTCTTTAAGGGTCATCGGTCGTTCTCCGTATAGCCGAATCTTTCGGCGGCGATTTTCATGATATCCGCATAGCTTGTAAACGCGGTGGTTCCCCCCGCTTCGGTTGTGTTAACCGCCCCGGTTAAATTGCCAAAAATCTGGCATTCGGCAATATCGCTGCCTTGCAGATACTTAAAAATAAATCCGGCGTTAAAGCTGTCTCCCGCTCCAATACTGTCCACCACCTTTTTGTTGAGAAAGGGGGGACGAATGATCTCCCGTCCGTCAAAGCGGCACAGGGAACCCTCTTTATCCATCTTCAGGGCTATCGTTTCCGCGCCCAGCGCTTCCAGCTTTTGCAGGGCGCCGCGCACCGTTTGGCAGCCTGTAAGTAAAAGCGCTTCCTGCCGGTTGGGCAGAAAAATATTTACATGGGGCAATATGCCGGCCAGGTCCAGCGTCCATTTCTCTGCCGGGTCCCATTGCGTATCAAGCGAGGTACTGAGGCCCAGTTCCCGGGCCAGTGAAAAAATCTGCCCCAGACTACCGCGAATACCGGGCTGTAAAAAGGGCGAGGAGATGTGCAGATGCCGGCCGCGCTTCAGCTCTTCCATGCGGATATCGTCCGCGGTAAGATGGTTCATGGCGCCCGGATGGGTGATCATGGCACGGTCTTCATCATAGTTCAGTACCACGGTGGCTCCGGTGTTCAGCTTGCGCTCCCGGATAATCATGGAGGTGTCTACCCCTTTTTCCCGCAGACTTTGCAGGACTATATCGCCAAAGGCATCGGCGCCGGTTTTACCGATAAAAGCCACGCGCGCGCCGAGGGCGCTTAAATTGGAGGCGAAAATTGCCGAGGAACTGCCCAGGGTCAAACTCATCTCACCGGCCAGCTTTTCCTTGCCCGTTTCAGGAAAGCCGTCGATGTTGTTGAGTATTAAATCCACATTCAGCTCGCCGATAACAATTACATCAAATTCACTCATATTTTACTCCGCTTGGGCTGTGTCGTCCTCTTCCACAGCCAGTAGGAAAATGGATACAAGGGCAAAGACCATGCCCGTTATTATAATGCCGTGGGGCAGCACCCGGTACAGAACAAGGGACAGTACAATGGTGATGACGGGGGCCACCGCGTTGGTCAGGGGACTGACGATCATGGCCTTGCCATGACGAAAGGCATAGACGATGGTCAGGGCGCCCACGGCGTTCAGAAGCTGAATGAGCGCCGTAAGCCAGGGGCCCTTAAAACCCCAGTTGATCGGCTGGTTAAAGTCGGTCATTAACAGGGCAAACGGAATAAGCAAAATCCCGCTAACCGTCATATAAAAAAAGATGCTCTCGGCTTTCATGGTCTGATTGGCGAAACGCATGATATAGGCCTGCACTCCCCAGGCTAAAAATACAAGAAGGGAAAGAATAATCCAAAGAGAACCGCTGCCGCCGTTATGATCGCCGCTTTGATAGGAGAGCAGGGGAATGGCCAGCAGGGCCAGGCCGATGCCCATCCAGCCGCGCCGGCCGACCCGTTCCTTTAACAAGAGGAAGGCCAGAACAATGGTGATCACGGGAGAGAGCGATATAAAGGGAAAGACAAGATAGGCCGGGCCGCTGCGCAGGGCCTGAAAAAGAATAAGCTGACCGCCGGCGCCGGTAAGGCCGATGGCCAGTCCCAGCAGGATGGAACGCCGGTCATATTCCAGCTTAAAGTTGATAATTTTCAGGGCGGCCAGGGCCGGCAGGATCATGGTCAGGGCCCAGACGCTGTAACCCAAAGTCGCCGGGAAACCGGCTTTTTCGGGAATTTCAATTACCGCGCCCCACACTCCCCAAAATACGGTGGTGACCAGGGCATAGATGAGCCAGGGTTTTCCTTTCACAATAATCTCCTTAAAAAGTTAGTTTTGACGGCCGCGACGCTCCGTGGGTGGCCCGGTGATATTTTGCCAGAACCCCGCCGATTTTGTCATGTATCAGATCCACGGGATTCGGAGAAAGTTTTTTGTTGATAATGGCGTTGTGCTGCTCCGGCAAATACTGGCTTATCAGAGAGAGGGGCGCCGGATGCCTGCCCAGATTGCTGATCAGCCGGTGCAACGCCTTGTCCATCCCGCTTTTCGGCCAATAGTAACGGATACGGTCGCTCAGGCTGTAGAGGCAGGAAAAAGCAATCTCATCGTCACTGCCGCGGAAATGATCTTTCCAGTATTCGGGTTCATCATGCATCAGGCGGGTTATGGTTTTTTTCAAGTCCGAAAGAACGACGCCCTTTTGGGCGGCCAGATACTCTTTTTCGATGGCTTCCAGGGCGAACAGGGCTTCACGGTAGGCAAAGGTAAGCCAGGGGCCGACCTTTAAAATGGCAAAGTGATCTTCCACCATGCGGTTTAAACATTGTTCGGTCTGATAGTCTGTAGAGTGGGCTTCGTATACAAGACCCGCTTGGCTCTCGATAAACAGCGACAGGGGCAGCGCTTTATTGTGGTCATAATAAAACACTTCGTTGTTGGAGAACTCCACCCCCGGTTGCACAACCACGGCGACCACCCTTTGCCAGGCCTCCTCCAGTCCGGCCCGGACAAAGTGTTCCCGGGTAACTTCGATGGTCTCGGCTACCTCTTCGGGCCGGGTGATATGAATGCCCTCCATGGCCGCCTGGGCGCCACCGGGAACGGGTACATCGCTGCCGATGACATAAACCGGCTTTTCGGCAAGGGGAAGGGCGGCTGTCTCCGCGGCCCGGCACATCTCGACGGTCCGGCGGGCCACAAGGTTTGCGGACAAGGGAAGCCGTGGATCGTCGTTGCCCAGCCTCATGCTGGCATCGAGGTGGATTTTGGTATATCCGGCTCTTACATAGGCCTCGATCTGATCCCCGGCTTTTTTCATGGCGGTCGATTCATTTTCTTTATGCCAAACATTGGGCCCGAGATGATCGCCGCCCAGGATGATTTTTTCCCGGGGGAAGCTGAGACGATCGGCCATGGTATGTACAAAGCGGGCAAAATCCGCCGGTTGCATGCCCGTGTATCCGCCAAACTGATCCACCTGGTTGGAGGTGGACTCAATCAACAGAAACTCATTTTTTACGGCGGCATGCTTTATGGCGGCTTCTATTACAAAGCGATTGGCGGAACAGACGGAACAAATCCCCACGGGGCGCCCGGATTTATGCTCACGGATTATGTTTATAAGTTCAGCCGCCATATCCCGCACTCCGGTTTGTCGCTTCTTGTTGGTAAGGGTAAAGACGCACACCTTCCACCACGCGGGTAATGGTTCCGCTTTTTGACGGTGTGTCAGGGTTTAGGCCCAGGTGCAGGGACTTAAAAAAGCCCAGCAGTTGGGCCACCACAACCTGGGCGATGGCCAGAAAGCCCTCCTCAAGACGCGCGGAGCCGTCTCCGCAGACAATTTGCAAATCAACATCGATGTCCGCTCTCTCCTCTTCGGTAACCGCGATGCGGAAGATGCCTTTTTCGCTGTGATTGACGGCGTCGATGAGATCGCTCTCGTAAGGCCGCACATACTCATGGCTGGAGAGGAAAAAGACCAGCAGAGTCCGGGGAGTGACCACCGCCTTGGGGCCATGACGGAATCCCAGAAAGGAGTCAAATTTGCATATAACCGCTCCGTCGGTCAGTTCCTGAAGCTTAAGGTGGGACTCACGGGCAATGCCCGCGGCCGGGCCGGAGCCCAGAAAAACCGCGCGGTCAAAGTCCATGGCGGCGATATTTTTCAGATCTTCACGGTAGCGATCCATTATGGCGCGGGCGGCCCCGGCCAGCCGCAACACCTGTCCCGCGCATTCCCGTCCCGCCCACAGGTTCGCCAGCAAAAGGCCGCTTAGCATCATGGCCGAAAAGCTGCCGGTCATGGCCAGGCTTTTATCATCCGCTTCCGGCGGCAACAGAAAAACATAGCTGTCATCCCGCCGGCCCCGCAGGGCCAGCTGCCCTTGTGGGTTACAGCTTATAATGAGATGGAAAACGGTATCGCACAAAGCGTCGGCCAGTTCAACCGCCTTTACGCTTTCGGGGCTGTTCCCGGAGCGGGCAAAGGAGATCATTAGGATATTCTTGCCGGAAAAATAAAATCCGGGATGGGTGACGATGTCCGTGGTTGCCACGGCACGGGTATCGATACCGCTGATTTTTTGAAACAGACCGGCCAGGGCCTCGCCGATAAAGGCCGAGGTACCGGCGCCGCATAAAAGTATCCGTGCGGGAACCGCCGACACGGATTTGTGAACAAAAGAATGCAGTTCCTCTCTGTGCCGGGTAAAAAGGCGGTAGGTCTCTTCCCACAGGGTCGGCTGGCCGGCTATTTCCACGGCGGTATGCCGCGCGCCCATTGTTTGCAGTCTCGCTTCCTCGATGTCCAGATATTTCATGTAAACCTTTCATAACCTTTCAAAGTAAATTATATATATTTCATATCCTTGTCAAAAAATAGTTTTAATGTGTCATTATCTTGCGAAATGCTTTCGCTGTTTAGGCTGGAATAGGGGTTTGTTCTGCGGAGTCCTTTTAGGTGGCGGTATTTTCGCTGATTTTCTTTTTGTTCTCCCATCTTTCAAAAGTATATTAAAACAAAGGTTGTGAAAGCTAACAGAATGGCTCAGTGGAGTATGGAAAAAGAAAACACGGTGTTCAGGCGTTCAAAAATACTGGAGATGATTGAGGAAAAGGGCCGGTTAAACGTACAGGAGCTAAGCGCTTATTTTAAAGTGAGCGAGGTGACCATCCGCAATGATCTGGGCCAGTTGGAACAAAAAGGACTGTTGATACGCACCCGCGGCGGGGCGATAAGAAATCAGCGTGTCGGGGTCGATTCCCGGCTGAGCGAAAAGGCGCGGCGTAACAGGGCGGAAAAAATGTGTATCGGCAAGAAGGCGGCCGCGCTGATCCGGGACGGGGAAACCATCATCCTCGATTCAGGGACAACCACCTTTGAGCTGGCCCGGAATTTATCCGCCTTTTCGGAGCTGACGGTGATAACCAATGCCCTGAACATCGCCATTTATCTGGCCGGATTAAAATCCATCAAAGTTATAGTGCCGGGTGGTCTCTTGCGCGAACCCTCCCTGTCGCTGGTCGGGCCTTCCGCCGGAGAAAGCCTGCGTAATTACTACTGCGACAAGGCCTTTCTGGGGGTGGATGGTATCGATACCGCCTATGGCGTAACCACGCCGAACCTTGAGGAAGCGCACCTGAACCGGGCCATGATCCGCAACGCCCGCGAGGTTATCGTTTTGACCGACTCCAGTAAGTTTTCAAAACGCAGCTTCGCTTTTATAGCTCCCGTTACGGAAATTGATAAAATCGTTACCGATAACCGTATCCGTAAGGAAGATATGGAACTGCTTATCTCTGCCGGGGTGGATGTGGTAACCTGTTAGCCTGAGCTGCCGTCAGGCATGGCTTTGTAAAACGATAATGGGAAAGCATGGGAAAAATGAAGGAAGGTATTTCAAGACGGGTTCTGGAAAACGTATACGGCTCCCGGCGGGAAGAAGTGGAAAGGCAGCAACAGCGCTACCGGATGCTGGAGGAGTGGTTTGAAAAGTGCTTTGGCGCGGGGGAGAAAAGTTTCTTCAGTGTTCCCGGCCGCACCGAGATCGGTGGGAATCATACCGATCACAATCACGGCCGGGTGTTGGCCGCCGGCATCAATCTGGATACTATCGCCGTTGCCCGTCCCAATAAGGACAACAAGGTGATCCTCTATTCGGAGGGATATGACAGGCCCTTTGAGGTGAGTCTGGATACGCTGACGCCGCGGGCCGCGGAAGAGGGAAGCACCGCCGCCCTGATACGGGGCGTTGCGGCGCGATTGCAGGAGTGGGGCTACCGCCCGGGCGGCTTTAACGCCTGTGTGAGCAGCGAGGTGCCGGCGGGTCTGGGCTTAAGCTCCTCCGCCGCCATCGAGGTGCTGTGCGGTGCGATCCTTAGCGCGCTTTATAACCAGGGTCGCATTCCTCCCGATGTTTTGGCCCGCGCCGGGCAGTACGCGGAAAATGTTTTTTTCGGTAAGCCCTGCGGGTTGATGGATCAGATGGCCTGCGCCACGGGCGGTATCATCGCCATAGACTTTAAGGAGCCGCAAAAGCCCCTGGTGGAAAAAATAGATTTTGATTTTGAGAGCCGTTCCTGCGCCCTGCTGATCGTCGATACCGGTGGCGGTCATGCCGATCTGACGGCGGACTACGCGGCCATCCCCGGGGAGATGAAGGCCGTGGCCGGCATGCTCGGCGGAAAGGTATGCCGGGATGTGGATGAAGCGGCCCTGTTGAAGAATCTTTCACGCCTGCGCGCCGGTCCGGGAGACCGGGCCGTGTTGCGGGCCCTGCATTTTTTCCGGGAAAATCAGCGGGTAAGCCTGCAGGCCGAGGCCCTGAGGCAAAATGACTTTCAGCGCTTCCTGGCGCTGGTAAACGCTTCGGGCAACTCATCCTTTAAGGCGCTGCAAAATATCTACTCAACGGAAAATGTCCGCGAACAAAGCGTAAGCCTGGCCCTGATACTGACGGAGGGTTTTATCGAAGAGCATTGTCCGGGCAGGGCGGCCTGTCGTGTGCATGGCGGAGGTTTTGCCGGTACCATTCAGCTTTTTTTACCCCGGGAATTTGTGGAGCGCTATACCGCCTACATGCATGGTTTTTGCGGCCCGGAAAAGATTGTCCCCGCCGCCATCCGCCCGTACGGAGCCATCCATCTGGGCGGGACGGACTAAGACGCCTTAAATTCCGCCATTTGCTACATTAATTAACCGCTTATCCCTTCCTTCTTGAATAACTGTTGGCCCGGCGCTATATAGTTGTGTCGTACGCAACCCCTTTATTCCCCAAAGAGGCACAATACAATGATTAAGCATAGCACCTTTATCCGTTCAATCCAACAACATGCCGCCCTGTTAACGCTAATCGTCCTTCTTATTCCCGTTCTGTCGGCGGCACAAAGCTACACGGCGCCCATAGGTATTCCCGCGCCGGAATTCGGCATTGAAGAGAGCCATCTCATCTATCAGGATTCTCTTTATGATTTTGGCAACGGCCCCGAAGCTTACCGCGACGCGGGCAACGGCCCCTATACCCATTATGTGGACAGGCAACATGCCAATGCCACCGACAGCGACAATCCCTTTGGCACCCCGGAGAAACCGCGCCTGACCATTCCCAAAAATCTTGCCGCCGGCAGTGTGGTGGAGGTACATAACGGCCCTTATGCCTATTCCGAGAATATTCACGGTGATACCTATCTGCCCATCGTCAATGTAAACGGAACGGCAAAAAGGCCCGTGTTTATCCGGGGGGCGGCCGCCGATCAACGCTTTGAGATAGGCGGTGCTAATCAGGTGCTGGTGCGCGACGCCACGTATCTTATCATGGAAAATGTTTTTATAAACGGTCCATCCATAAAAGTTTATCAACCGACCGCGCACTTTGCCCTGCGTCACTCCGAGATTACGGGAGAAAGCAGCTCCGGAATTTTATTGTGGACCTATAAGCTGGACTATGTTCCGGGCACGCTAAAGGAGCATATCGTCATCTATGACAACGATATTCACGATAACGGCGTCTATCCGGCCAGCGCCGAGACCAATACCATGGGGATAATGATAGACAACGCCACGGAAAATGTCTGGGTTGTCGACAACAGGATTTACAATAACGGCGATGATGGCATACAGATTATTGACAGGGACTGGGTGAGTTCCATTAAGGACATAGAAGCCGACTCGCTGTACATCGGGCGTAACCTGATGCATAATGACGGGGAGAACGCCATCGACGCCAAGGGTTCGAAGAATGTTATTATTTCACAAAACGAGATATATGGCTATAAGACCCTCTATTCCTCCTCCAGCGGAGAAGCCATTCGTATCAATGATGAGGGCGCCCAGGATAATATCTGGATTCTTTATAACCGGATTTATGACAGCGAGGATGGCATCAATCCCCAACAAGCGCTTTTCCCACCCTACATCATTGGCAATGTGATTTATAATTGTGAGATCGCTGTAAATTCAGACGCGGGGGTGGTGCTGAACAACACCCTGTATGGCACGGAACGGGCAGTTGCCTCGGCGCGGGAAGCGGTGAACAATATCATTGTCCGGGCCAACCCGTATGTTTTTTCCGGGGTGAGCAGCGCGTCCAACAATCTCTTTTGGGATAACGGCGAGGATGAGTCCTGCGAGGATTGCCTTAAGGCCGATCCGCTTTTTGTGGATGCGGAGAACGGCGACTTCCGTTTGTATTCCGACAGCCCGGCCATCGACGCCGGTATCTCCCACCCGGCCTATCAGACCTTTATGGATAATTACGGCCTGGATATCCGCCTGGACATCGAAGGCGCGACACGCCCCCAGGGCAATTATTGGGACATTGGGCCCTATGAATATGCCGGCGACGGAAAAAAAAAGTTCTACCTGACCGTTAATGTTTTTGGCAAGGGCAGGGTAACGGTCGACCCCGACAGCGCTTCTTATTCCGCGGGCACCCTGGTGACCCTTACGGCCGTGGCCGATTCCGGAGAACAATTTTTGGAATGGACGGGCGATACCGCTTCCACGGCCAATCCCCTGGAGATCGTTATCAATAAAAATACCACGATTTCCGCCAATTTCAGCTCTCCCGTTACCGATGAGTTTATCATTGAGCCCACGGGCCCGCAAACGGGACGTTTCTATTTTTACTGGAACGCCCTGGCCACGGCAGACAAGGTGGACGGGGTGATCGGTTTCTCGGAAAAGAGTCCTGCCGCCTACGGTGATTTAAGCTGTAAAATCGGTTTTAACAATCGGGGGTATATCACGGCCAGTAACGGCAGCAGCTATACCTCCGATCAGACGGTGAGATACAGCGCCATGCAAAGTTTTGCCTTTAAAATGTATGTGGATATACCCGCCCAGGAATATACCGTCTGGCTGACGCCCGAGAACGGAACGGAAATCCTGCTGGCCGACCGTTACGACTTTCACCCCTCGCCGGGCGTGATAGATTCCATTAACTATCGATCGATAAAGATGGCCTTTGGCGGGCAGTGGGGCGGCGCGGAAGGCATGGTGGAGATAACCGGTTTCGATGTGGTTACATCTGTTCCCGCGGACCGGCGGGGGGAAAACCTGCCCCGGGATTTTTCCCTGAGCAGCTATCCCAATCCCTTTAACCCGGCCACGACCATTACATACAGCATACCGGAAAAGGGAGCCGTAAAGCTGGTCGTCTATGACCTGAAGGGCAGCATTATCGCCACCCTGGTTGACGGGGTGCAAAACCCCGGCCGCCATACCGTAACCTGGAACGCGACAGGCCTGTCGGGACAATCCGTGGCCAGCGGCATATATTTCGCGGTGCTGGAAGCGGGAGGCCGGCGCATCCACAGCAAGATGATGTATCTCCGGTAGGCCTGTTGAAAACGGAATAGTAATTTAATCCGGTCGTGAGTTGCCCCGGAGGAATTCGCTTGGAGTTATTATGAAACGCAGAACATTTATTCAAAACACGGCCCTGGCTGCCCTCTCCCTCGCGGCGGGGGGGACGCTGTTCAACTGCTCGGGCTCTTTGTCTTCGGGAAAAAAGCCCAATATAATCTTTATGATGGCCGATGATTTGGGTTATGGTCATCTTGGTTGTTACGGGCAGGAAAAGATAAAAACGCCGCATATTGACCGCCTGGCGCGGGAAGGCATGCGTTTTACCCAATGTTACGCCGGATCGCCGGTGTGCGCTCCTTCGCGCAGCGTGCTGATGACCGGATTGCATGCCGGGCATACGGCCATACGCGGCAATTACGGCAGCGGGGGCACGCCTATTTATGATGAGGATGTGACCGTGGCCGAACTTCTTAAGTCTTACGGTTATGCCACCGGAGCCTTTGGCAAGTGGGGACTGGGCGACATCAACACCAGCGGCATGCCCCATAAGCAGGGCTTTGACCGTTTCTTCGGCTATCTGAACCAGGTGCATGCCCATTACTATTATCCCTGGTTCCTGTATGAAAACGATAAAAAATACCTCCTGCCCGGTAATGAGGGGGGCAAGCGCGAGCAGTACACCCCGGATGTTATTCTGGGCAAGGCGTTGGAATTTATCGACCAAAACAAGGAGCAGCCCTTCTTTTTATATCTGCCTTTTGTGCTTCCCCATGTGGAGTTGCTGGTACCGGAGGAATCCTTTCGCGAATACGAGGGAAAATTTCCCGAACCCCATCCCTGGGTTGACGAAATCGGCCATTATGCCGATCAGCCCGCGCCCCGGGCCACCCTGGCAGCGATGATCTCTCACCTGGACCGTAATGTGGGTCGCGTCATGGCGCATCTGAAAAAGCTGGGACTGGATGAAAATACGATCGTCTTTTTTTGCAGCGATAACGGCGCCCAGAATAAAAAAGGGGCCGATTTGCATTTTTTTAAGGGGAACGGCGAGCTGCGCGGAAAAAAGGCGGAATTGTATGAAGGGGGGATCCGGGTACCCATGATAGCGCGCTGGCCCGGTAAAATTGAGCCGGGAACCGTCAGCGACTATATCTGGGCCTTTCAGGATGTTATGCCAACGCTTACCGCCCTGGCCGGCGCCGGGCAGCCGGAAGGCATAGACGGGACTTCCGTTGTGCCGGTCCTAACGGGCCGTGCCGAAGGCAAGGCCTCGCACAGTTTTTTATATTGGGAACTGGAAAAAGGGGACGTGCTTCATCAGGCCGTGCGCCATGGCCGGTGGAAGGGGCTGCGTAAGGGAATTTCCGCGCCGTTGGAACTTTACAATCTGGAGACGGATATCGGCGAAACCACCGATGTGGCCGAACAAAATCCCGGTATCGTGCAAAAAATGGAAGAGTATCTGAAAAATGCCCGAAGCGAACCGCGCAGCTATGAACACGGCGCGCCGACATGGTCTTACCGAAAAGAGGATACCGGCTATATTCGCTGATCGCCATAACGTGTAAGGGAAATCCCGGCGTCGGGCTTCCCGCTGTAAAATCTTGATCTATCCGGAGCGGCAACAGCCATGATAAAAACAATAGTGTTAATTACGGGACTGCTATGTTCCCTGTTGAACGCGCAGGCAGACGGTGACGCTTATATCTGGCATGATGCGGCCACTTTGCATCTGGAGGGAAAAGGCTGGGCGGCGACCCCTTCCGTGTATGACCGTCTGCCCGCCTCGGCTGAAAATCGGGTTACCGCCGATGTGTGGCGTCTAAGCCACCACACCGCCGGCCTTTCGGTAACCTTCTCCACGGACGCGGACTCTGTCCGTGTGAGATGGACACTGCTTTCCGAAAATCTCGGCCTTAAAAACATGCCCCCCACCGGGGTAAGCGGCATTGATCTTTATGTTCGGGAAGGCGACGTCTGGGTTTTTAACGGCAACGGGCGCCCCGGAGGGCTGTCCAATGAAAAGACATTTTTCCTGGCGGGAGCGGGCCTCCGCACGTATAAGATATATTTTCCCTTGTATAATGGCCTGACGGAGATGTCAATCGGTATTCCCCGGGGCAGTTCCTTTACGCAGCCTCCCGCCGTCCCATCGTCAAAGGCGCTTGTTTTTTACGGTACTTCCATAACCCAGGGCGGCTGTGCTTCCAGGCCGGGAAATGCGGCTACTTCCATTGTTGGCCGGGCGCTGGGCCGGCCGGTGATCAATCTCGGTTTTTCCGGCGCGGGTAAAATGGAACCGGTCATGGCAGAATTGCTGGCCGGTCTGAACCCCTCGGTTTACATTTTGGATTGTCTGTGGAACATGACCGGGGAAATGGTTGCCTCCCGGGTGGAACCCTTTGTTCGTTCCCTGCGCACTCAAAAACCGGATATCCCGATTGTGCTGGTGGAGGACAGTAACTATTTGAACGACTCTCCGACAGCCAGGGGAGAGGTTTTGCGCGGAATATATAACAAGCTGATCGTGGAGGGTACGGGCAATCTGTACTTTTTATCCAACGCAAACATGCTGGGCCGTGATGGCGAGGGTACCGTGGACAGCGTTCATCCCAACGATTTAGGCATGTGGCGTCAGGCAAGGGTGTTTACCGCCTTTTTAAAGTCCTTGCTTGAAGAAAGAAAACCCTGATGGTCGAGGTATGATGAGATATTTACTTTTATTTGTGCTGATAGCGCTTTCCTGCACCCGTTTTGCGGGGGAAGAAGGTTGGACGGCCCTGAAAAAAGAGGCCGGCGGCCTGGGTAAGGAGGCCTGGCGGCCCATGTTGCTCTATGTGGCGGAACTGCATGAAAAAAGCACCCATCCGGCCACCTATCCCTTTGATTATGAATGGGAGGAAATCGGACCCGGATATGTTTACGGCCCGGCCTTTGGCCATTGGGATATCGTTCATCAGATCATCGATGTTCTCCCCGCTTTTCCTACCCATGCCCTTCACCAGTTGTATAATGATGTAAAAAATCAGGAGC
>JALXBH010000314.1 GCA_026991535.1 Calditrichia bacterium
TCGTTTTGCAGGAAGCGCCCGAAACCCTGGATAAAGAGGTGGAACGCAATCTGGCGGAAGAGGATCGTCCTTTTCTGCTGACCCTTTCCGCACACAGCTCATCGGCATTGCAGGATATGGCCGCCTCTTACGCCAGGGTTCTTAAAGGGGATGATTGCCAAAGCCCTGAAGCACTCTGGGATTTCCTCTACTCCGCCGCTGCTCATCGCAGCCATCTGGATTACAGCGCGGCCCTTGTCTCGCGCGGGCGCGAAACGCTGATAGAGATGCTGGAAAATTTTAACGATGAAAACCCTGCCATCATCCGCAGCAGCACGGAAGCCAATGCCGCCAACCGTCTGCTGTTCGTATACTCCGGACAGGGGCCGCAATGGCACGCCATGGGACGCCAGCTTATGGAAAAAGAAGTGGTTTTCCGCGCGGCGCTGGAACAGATCGACACTTTCTTTTCCAAATATGCCGACTGGTCTATTATGGAAGAGTTGCGGCGTGATGAGGAGACCACCCGCGTGGGAGAAACGGAAGTGGCCCAGCCCACTATTTTTGCCATTCAGGTGGCATTAACCCGTCTTTGGGAATCCTGGGGCATCCGCCCCGCCGCCGTGGTGGGGCACTCGGTGGGTGAAGTAGCCGCCGCTTATGTTTCCGGAACACTTTCCCTGCAGGACGCGGTAAAGGTAATCTATCATCGCGGGAAATTAATGCAGCGCGCCACCGGCTTTGGCAAAATGGCCTCGGTGGCCCTGCCTGTGGAAAAAGCCCGGGAAGCCATCCGTGGCTTTGAGGATAAAATAGGCATAGGCGCCCATAACAGCCCGGAAAACACCGTACTTTCCGGAGAACCGGAAGCCCTGGAAAAAGTGATTGCCCGGCTGGACGCCGAAGGCGTTTATACCAAGATGCTACGGGTGAATTATGCCTTCCACAGTCCGCACATGGAACCCTTTAAGCAGGAACTGGTCGATCTGTTACAAGGCATCCGGGTACATAAGCCCATCATCCCCATTTACTCCACGCTTAGCGGCCAACGCAGCGTGGAAACAGACTATGACCCGGTCTACTGGAGCCGCAACATACGCGAGCAGGTCAGCTTTTCCGACGCCATGAACGCCATCATAAAAGACGGCTACAGCCTGGTGCTGGAACTGGCCCCCCATCCCGTTTTGGGCGGCGCCGTCCGCGAATGCTTTAGCGCGGCACGAAAAAACGCCACTATACTTTTTTCCCTTAAACGTAAGGAAGACGAACAGGAGACCCTGTATCGCGCCCTGGGAGCCCTTTACACAAAAGGACTGGATATAAAATGGCGCAAGGTCTATCCCGCGGGTGTCCAATACCGCCCCCTGCCCGCCTATCCCTGGCAAAAGGAGCGCTATTGGTTTAACCTGAAAAATAACGACCCGATGACCGCGCCTATTTTTAAACGGCCGCAAAACGGATTCAGCGGAGGCCACCCGCTAACGGGGATGCCGCTGCGCGACCCCATGATGCAGGGAAAATGGCTCTATAAGACCACTTTGGATACCGACCGTCTGCCCTGGCTGAAGGGTCATAAAATTCAGGAATCGGTTGTCTTCCCGGCCACGGCCTATATTGAACAGGCCATAAACGCCTTTCCCGATAACAACGGACAGGCTGTCTCCCTGGAAGATTTTAATATATTCAAGGCTCTGTTCCTCTCCGATGATGAACAACCCGTGCATCTCGTCTATACGCCCTATACCGATCAGCATGGCAATGTGCAAATTTTCAGCCTGAGCCGCGAGTCGGAGATGGAGCGTTGGAGCATGAACGCCATGGGCACCCTGCGGACGCATCCGGCGGAAACAAAAACGGTAACCCTCGATACGCTCCGTGCTCAATGCCCCAATCAACTGGATACAACCGACCTTTACGCCAGGCTGCATGAACGGGGTCTGCAATACACGGACGCCTTCCAGGCCATCAGTGAAATATGGAATGGTAACGGACAGGCCCTGGGCCGCGTCATTATCGATTCGGAAAAAGCAGGCGCCGGTGACGACTACACCATTCACCCGGCTCTTTTGGACGCGGGGCTTCAGGTATTGTCGGCCACGATGATAGAGACGCTAAAGGAGGACAACTCTACCTACATGCCGGTGCATATTGAGCGGTTTACCCTGCATGCCTCTCCGGCAACCGAGGTATGGGCCCACGCCCGTTTGAGCAGTGAAATCAAAAAGGATATGAGGGCCATAACAGGTGACGTGACCCTTTATGACGGCGAGGGTAAGCTGCTGGCCGAGGTGAAGGGACTAAAACTGCAACGCCTTGGGCAAAAGGAAGCGCTGGACCTGTCCGACTGGTATTATAAACTGGAATGGGAAGAAGCGCCGCTGCCGCTGTCCGACGCCACCAGGCTGATGGAAGAAGCACCCGGCGTCTGGCTGATCTATATGGATAAACATCCCCTGGGAAAAGAAGTCGCCACCCGCTTAAAGGCAGGAGGGCACGAAGTTTATATCGCCCGGCCTGCGGATGAATTTTCCCGTATTGACGAATTTCTCTATGGCGTCCGCCTGGATCAAAAGGAAGACTATATTAAGGTCATGCAGGCCATACCGGAAAATCCCGCCATGCCCTTTAAGGGAGTGCTGTTTTTACTGGGGCTGGACGCGCCGGCCAATGAGCAGCTGGAGCCGCAAGGTTTGCTTGCCGGGCAACAGGAGCTGCTGTTGTCCGCTCTTTATGCCACGCAAAGCCTGTTGGAACAACCGCTCAAAAAACGTCCCCGTTTGGCCTTTGTAACGGAAAAGGCGCGTATCCTTGAGGGAGAAGAGCATAACGTCTCCCTTTCCCAAAGCAGCCTTTGGGGTTTTGGCCGGGTTGTTACCTCGGAAAACCCGACACTACACTGTCTTAAAATCGATCTCGATAATGCCGGCGATCAGGCCGATGAACTTATTATACAGATTTTAGCCGACCACAGGGAAGACCAACTGCTTCTGCATGGCGGAAAACGTTATACCGCCCGTCTTGACCGGGCCCGTGAAATGCACGGGGAAGAAGCATCCGGGAGCTCGGCGCTTACCCTTCCCGACGGCAATTACCGTTTAAATATACAAACCCCTGGCAGCCTGGTCGCCCTAAACTATGAAAAAGTGGAGCGGACACAGCCCTCCGCGGGACAGGTTGAAATAGAGGTCGTTGCCGCCGGTCTGAATTTCCGCGATGTATTGGAAGCCCTGGGACTCTACCCCGGCGGCCCCATACCTCTGGGATCGGAATGTGCCGGTATCGTCAGCGCCGTGGGCGAAGGTGTAACCACTTTTAAAGAAGGTGATGCCGTTTTGGGCATTGCGCCGCATACCTTTGGAAAATATGCCCTGACCGACGCCCGTCTTTTGGCACACAAACCGGAAAAGGTTTCTTTTACCGAAGCGGCCACCCTGCCCATCACCTATCTGACCGCCTACTACGCCATGGTTTACCTGGGTCGCCTGCGCAAGGGCGAACGGATTCTTATCCATGCCGGAGCCGGCGGCGTGGGCCAGGCGGCCATCCGTATTGCCCAGATGATTGGCGCCGAAGTTTTTACCACCGCGGGCAGCGAGGAGAAACATGCCTTTTTACGCAACATGGGCGTTACCCATTTGATGAGTTCCCGCTCTCTGGAATTTGCCCGCCAGGTTATGGATGAAACGAACGGTGAAGGCGTGGACATGGTGCTCAATTCGCTGGCCGGGGAATTTATCCCCCGCAGCATCGCCCTGCTCCGTCCCTACGGCCGTTTTCTGGAAATCGGTAAAACCGACCTCTTCCAGAACAGTCAAATTGATATGTATCCCTTCCGCAATAATCTTTCGTATCATGCCATTGATCTTGATATGGTTTCCCGCGATAAGCCGGAACTGATCAGTGAACTGCTCTCGGAGATCATGGATCATTTTTCAAAGGGAGCTTTACAGCCATTACCCCATACGGCCTTTGAGGCGTCGCAGGTGGTGGACGCCTTCCGCTATATGGCTCAGAGAAAAAATATCGGTAAGATCGTTGTAAAAATGAAAGCCGATAAGGAGCAGCACGCCGGTGCCGCTGAATTTATAGATGTAAACGGTTGCTATGTAATTACAGGGGGACTGGGCGACCTGGGGATGCTGCTGGCGGAATGGCTCATTGGCAAGGGCGCCCGGCATCTGCTGCTGCTCGGACGTCGCGCGCCGGATGAAGAAACCGCCGCGAAACTGAACGTCTGGCGCGACCGGGGTATTTCCGTCGATACCGGCGCGGTTGATGTTGCGGACTATGAAGCCCTGAGCGGGCTATTGCTGCAACGGCACCGGGACAGAGCCATCAAGGGCATCTTCCACGCGGCGGGTGTGTTAAGCGACAGCGGCGTACTCAACTTTGAAAGGGAGGCTTTTCTAAAGGTGCTGCCACCCAAGATTGCCGGCAGTTTTAACCTAAGTAAAATTTCCGGGGAAATTAAACCCGATTTTATCGTCAACTTTTCATCCGTGGCGGCCACCATTGGCAATCCGGGCCAGGCTAACTACGCGGCGGCCAATATGTTTATGGATGCCGTGGGACAATGGGCCAACAAGGACAATCCGCGGATGATAACCATCAATTGGGGCTTGTGGGCCACGGGGATGGCCGCCCGCAACGAGGCGATATCCATTCCCGGCGCGGGAACCATAGAACCGCAATACGGATTACGTATCCTGGAAAATGCCCTGACGCACAAACGGTTCCACCTGATCATCACTCCCGTGAGCTGGCCTGAATTTCTGGCGCCCTTCCCCGAGGATCGCATTCCCCGCCTTTACCTGCGGTTTAAAGATCAGCGCAAGGCGGCCCGGGGCGGCGGCCGGGATGCCATCACACCGGAAATGCTGGCTCCCCTCTCCGATGAGGAGCGCATGGATATGATGGTCAATTACTTAAAAACAAAGATTGCCAAGGTGCTCAGCGTTCCCCCCGGAAAACTGGAAGACGATAAACCGTTGAACAGCCTGGGGCTCGATTCGCTTATGGCCATAGAACTGAAAAACAGCGTGGAAACCAGCCTGGGAACCCAACTGGCCATCGCCACTTTGCTGAAAGGACCCTCCATCCGCGATCTGGCCGTAAATATGCTGGAACAGCTTCTGGATGAGGAGTTCGCCGAGGCGGATGAAATTCTTGAAAATGAAGAGGAATTCCCCGTATCCCACGGGCAGCGGGCCATGTGGTTCCAGCACCAGTTGTCGCCTTCCAGCATTTACAATCAGGTTTATGCCGTGCGCATTGCCGACAAGGTGGATATCCCCCTTCTTAAAAAATCCCTGGACGCCATGAGCATGCGTCATGCGGTTTTACGCACAAACTTCATCGCCAAAAACGGCAGACCCGAACAGCGCATACACGAAAAGCCCATGAACATCCTCAGTGTGGTGGACGTGACGGACCTGGACGAAGCCGCCTTTAAAAAACGCTTCGAGGCTGAAATTCACAAACCGTTCGATCTGGAAAAAGACCCGCTGACGCGTATAACCCTTTTCCAAAAAGCGGATGGCAGTCAGATATTTTTATATGTCGCCCACCATATCATATCGGATATGTGGTCGCTGGCGATATTTATGTATGAACTGAACCAAATCTATTCTGCCAACGGGCAAAACAATCTGCCGCCGATAGAGTTCAGCTATCTGGATTACGCGCGTCAGATGAACCGTGAACTGGCCGGTAAAACGGGCAAGCGCCATCTCAAATTCTGGCGCGAGCGGCTGGCCGATCCCCTGCCCATCCTGAACCTGCATACAGACAAGCCGCGGCCGCCCATTCAAACCTATAAGGGCTTGACGGAAACGGCCAAGGTGGATAGCGCCACCCGTAAAAAGCTGGAAAAACTGGCCGAGCAGCATGGAACAACGCTCTATGCCCTGCTGCTCTCCGCGTTTAAGGTGTTGTTGCATAAATACACCGCCCAGAACGACATCATCATCGGGACGGCAACCACCGGGCGCACCAAGCCGGAGTTTGCTCCGTTGCTGGGCTATTTTGTCAATCCCGTTGCCCTGCGCAGCGACGTGCGCGACGACAAACCCTTTACCGCCTATCTGGCGGAAATGCGCGATATCGTATTGGATGCCCTGGAACATCAGGACTATCCCTTTAACCTGCTTGTGGAGCAGCTTAAACCGCGCAGAGACCCCAGCCGCACGCCTGTTTTTCAGGTGATGTTTGTCTATCAAAAAGCCTATCTGCTGCATGAGTCGGGCATGTCCGGGCTGGCCGTGGCCGAAGAAGGGGGCTCCATGAAGCTGGGTGATCTTACCCTGGAGTCCATTGCCATCGAGGACCGTGTTGTACCCTTTGACATGACCATGCTTATGGCCGAGGTGGATGATGGCCTGGGCGCCTCGCTGCAATATAACACCGACCTTTTCGAAACAGAGAGCGCCCGGCGCCTGCTGGATCGTTTTATGTTTTTACTGTCCGAAATCGCCGAACACTCGGAAAAGCGTATCGGCGAATATACCCTGATGGACGCCGGGGAAGAGCGCAAGCTGTTGGCCTTGCTCAACAACAGGGAAGAACACTACGGGGATATCCCTTCCATCCACGCGGCGTTTGAAGAGCTTGTTCAAAAAGACCCCGAGCGCACAGCCGTGGTTTTAAACGACAAGAGCGTCAGTTATGGCGCCCTGAACGCGCGTGCCAACAAAATAGCCCGTTTATTGTGTGAAAAAGGCGTGAAAACCGACGATATCATTGGCCTGTCCCTCAGGCGCTCGCCGGAGATGATAGCCGCCATACTGGGTATTTTAAAAAGCGGCGCGGCCTATCTGCCGCTGGATGCCGATTATCCGGCGGAACGTATCCGTTACATGGCCGAAGACGCCGGGGTTGTCTGCATTCTTTCCGACAATGAAACAGGCCCTCAGTTGAATATTGAAAATATTCCCCTGATAAATATTGATACGGATATCCGGGAAGATTTGCCGGATAGTAACCCGAATTGCAGCATGACCGCGGACAATCTGGTCTACGTCATCTACACCTCCGGCTCCACCGGTAAACCCAAAGGGGTCATGGTCAGCCATCGCAATCTGTACAACCTGGCCCGGGCCCAAATCAAAACCTTCCGCATCACGGAAAAATCACGTCTGTTGCAGTTCGCCTCCATCAGCTTCGACGCGGCCGCTTCGGAGATTTTTACCACCCTGCTCAGCGGCGCGACTCTGGTGCTGATCGACAAGGCGACCCAGGCCAGCGGACTGGAATTAATGGACTATATCAAAAAACAAAATATCAGCGTATCGACCCTGCCGCCATCGGTGCTGCGCGTGCTGCCCGCCGAACAATTGGGCTCCATAGAGACGCTGATCTCCGCCGGTGAAACCTTAACGCCCGATTTGGCGGAAAAGTGGTGCGCCGGACGCTATATGATCAATGCCTATGGCCCCACGGAAGGAACTGTTTGCGCTTCCGCGCACGGCTTTACCGAAATCGCCGGCGATACCGTTTCGGTTCCCATCGGCGAAGCCATTGACAATGTACGTCTTTATGTGCTGGATGCCACGCTTAGCCCCGTGCCTCCCGGTGTTCCGGGCGAATTGTTCATTGGCGGCATGGGTGTGGCCCGCGGCTATCTTGGCCGTCCGGACTTAACCGCCGAGCGTTTCCTCCCCGATCCGTTCAGCAGCCAACCGGGCAGCCGCATGTACCGCAGCGGCGATTTGGTTATAATCAACCGCCAGGGGAAACTGATCTTCCTCGATCGTTTGGATCAGCAGGTTAAAATCCGCGGATTCCGCATTGAACTGGGAGAGGTAGAGAACCAAATCAAAAACAATCCGCAGGTGAAGGACGCCCTGGTGCTGGCCTATGGCGACCGGGATAAAAAACTGGCGGCCTGGGTAGTGCCGGAAGACGCCGCGTCCTTTGATAAAAACACCCTGATCTTCGATCTGCATAAAATCTTGCCCGACTATATGGTTCCCGGCGTGGTGATCGCTCTTGAGGCCTTTCCGCAAACGGCCAACGGCAAGATCGACCGCGCCGCCCTGCCCAGGCCCGAGGCGCAACGACGGCAGTTTGTCAAGGCCGAAACCGAGCAGGAGCAACAGCTTGTGGAAATCTGGCAGGAAGTGCTTCAACTCGAAGAAGTAGGGATTCATGATAACTTTTTTGATCTGGGCGGTCATTCGCTCAGTATAGTGCAGGTGCAAAATAAAATCAGCGAGGAACTGGAAAAAGAAGTCAACATTGTCGATCTTTTCCGTTATCCCACGATCAATGCCCTGGCCAAATATCTTTCCGGGGGCGGTAACGGGAAAGAGACCATTGAAAAATCACAAGACCGCGCAAGCAAGGCCAAAGACGCCGCCGCCCGGGCTGCTCAGATGCGCGCGCGGGTACAACGCAGGAAACCGTAACACACTATGGCTGATATGGAACATATTAACCCGGAACTGGATATCGCCGTTATCGGTATGTCCGGTAAATTCCCGGGCGCGGATAATCTGGAACAGTTTTGGAAAAACCTGGCCTCGGGCACGGAATCCATCGTCACGCTGAGCGATGAAGAGCTGCGGGAGGCGGGTGTGCCCCCGGAAGAGCTACAGGACGCCCATTATGTCCGGCGAAGGGGTATCCTCCGGGAGCCCACGGCTTTCGACGCCTATTTTTTCGATTATACGCCCCACGAGGCCGAAATAATCGACCCCCAGCATCGTCTTTTTATGGAAGTAGCCTGGGAAGCGCTGGAGAACGCCGGTTATAATGCCGAATCCACCGAAGGGCTTATCGGTCTTTTTGGCGGTGTAAGCATGAATACCTATCTCTACCGCTACCTGGCCGCCCGGCGACAGGGCCTCTCCTCCGCCGAGGGTTATCAGCTGGCTATCGGTAACGATAAGGATTTTCTTACCACCCGCGTTTCCTACAAATTCAATTTACGCGGGCCCAGTCTGGATGTACAAACCGCCTGTTCCACCTCCCTGGTTTCCATAGTGCTGGCCTGTCAGAACCTGATGAATTTTAGCTGTGACATGGCTTTGGCCGGCGGCTCCTCGGTTACCATCCCCCAGGAACAGGGTTATAAATATCAGGAAGGGATGATCCTTTCCCCCGATGGCCATTGCCGTCCCTTTGACGCCAAAGCCCGGGGAACGGTCAGCGGCAACGGCGTGGGCGTGGTGCTGCTTAAGCGCCTGGAAGACGCTCTTAACGACGGCGACACCATTCATGCCCTGATCAAGGGCGCGGCCTATAATAACGATGGCGGACAAAGGGTGGGCTATACCGCCCCCAGCGTGGAAGGCCAGGCTGATGTTATTGCCACCGCTCAGGCCCTGGCCGGCATATCTCCCGGTGATATCGGTTATATCGAGTGCCACGGCACGGGGACGGAACTGGGCGATCCCATTGAAATCGCCGCCCTGAAACAGATATTCACACAGGATGAGTGGCAGGAAGGAAGCTGTGCCATCGGTTCGGTTAAGAGCAATATTGGTCATCTTGACGCCGCGGCGGGTATTGCCGGTTTTATAAAAACCGTGCTGGCCCTGCAACACAGGCAGATACCGCCCACGGTGCATTATCAAACCCCCAACCCGCAAATCGACTTTTCACAAACGCCTTTTTATGTTAACAACCGCCTGGAGGAGTGGCCCGCCAGGGAGGGGTTGCCCCGCCGCGCGGCCATAAGTTCTTTCGGCATCGGCGGCACCAACGCCCATGTTATCCTGCAGGAGGCCCCCCCTGTTCACAGCGGGGAAGGCCGGGGCCCCTGGTTGTTTCCGCTCTCCGCGAAAACGCCCGGAGCGCTGGAGGCCATGACCCGTCGTCTGGCGGATCATATTGAAGCGCACCCGGAACAAAAGGCCGCCGACATTGCACATACCTTGATCCTGGGCCGCAAAGCCTTTTCACAAAGACGCTTTGTCCTGGCCCGTTCACGGCAGGAGGCCATGGAGCTGTTGCGCGGAAGCGACCCCAAGCGTCTTTTGGGCATGGGACATAAAAAAGAGCCCCATCCGCCTAAAATCGCCTTTTTATTTTCCGGACAAGGCAGCCAGTATCCGCATATGGGTAAGGATTTAT
>JALXBH010000315.1 GCA_026991535.1 Calditrichia bacterium
CAAGTTTGCCCGTTCGTTCCAGTTCCCGGCCGATGTGGATGCCCAAAAGATTGAAGCATCCTTTGAAAACGGTCTGTTGACCATCAAGATCGCCAAGGCCGCCGATGTAAAAGAGCCCCATGTGGAGATAAATATCAAATAAGTCTCAACCGTTAAAAACAAAGGCTGTCCGATTTTAATTGGACGGCCTTTTTTATTTTCTTAAATTGCCATCCGTTATAAGAAAGGACATAAAATGAATTTCGGCACCACGGAAATCCTGATCATCTTTTTCATCATTATTCTGCTTTTCGGCGCCAAGCGTCTGCCGGATTTGGCCCGCAGCCTGGGCAGCAGTATCAAGCAGTTTAAAAAAGGTGTTTCGGAAGAAGAAGAATCCGGGGACAAGGAATAGCTCTGACGGATTGTCAGTGTAGATGCTTGTCCGGAACCCACCATTTTGTTAAAACCCCTTAAAAAGCGCGGTTTTCCCCTCTTTTTTGTTTTGGTATCCTTTTTGCAGAGAACATCGCAGCTTAAATGAATTACGTGATGAGATGAAAAGGAGAAACTAAAAATGAACATAGAAAAATATACCCTGAAAGCGCAGGAAGCTCTGAACGAGGCATCCACCTTTGCGCGTAAGAATGAAAATCAGCAAATAGAACCGGCCCATCTTTTACATGGTCTGCTGCAGGACAAGCAGGGCGTGGTAGGGTCGATTTTGCATAAACTGGGTGTGCCCGAAGAGGCCCTGACCAGCCGGTTGAATCAAAAAATCGCTCAAATTCCCCGCGTCTACGGCGGCACGCAGGGCCAGGTCTACCTGAGCCGGGAAACGGCCAACCTGTTGGATGAAGCCGAGAAGGAAGCGGAAAGTCTGAAGGATGAGTTCATCAGCACCGAACATATTCTGGTGGCTATGACCGAATACGATTCGAACATGAAGGAGCTGCTGCAGAGTTTTTCGGTAAACAAGAACGCCATCCTGTCGGTGCTAAAGGATATTCGCGGCAATCAGCGGGTCACCGATCAGAATCCGGAGGCCAAATACCAGGCGCTGGAGAAATACGGCCGTGATTTAACGGAACTGGCCCGTAAGGGTAAACTGGATCCGGTAATCGGCCGGGATGAGGAAATCCGCCGGGTATTGCAGGTGCTTTCCCGCCGCACCAAAAACAATCCGGTATTGATCGGTGAACCGGGTGTGGGTAAAACGGCCGTGGTGGAAGGCATTGCCCACCGGCTGGTTTCGGGCGACATACCCGATAATCTGAAGGATAAAAAGATAGTCGCCCTGGATATGGGCGCGCTGATCGCCGGCGCCAAGTTCCGCGGTGAGTTTGAGGAACGGCTTAAGGCGGTTCTGAAAGAGGTGATCGAGGCCGACGGCAAAATTATTTTGTTTATCGATGAGCTGCACACGCTGGTGGGCGCCGGTAAAACGGAAGGGGCCATGGATGCCAGCAACATGCTTAAGCCGGCTTTGGCCCGGGGTGAGTTGCATACCATTGGCGCCACCACGCTGGATGAATACCGCAAATATATCGAAAAAGATTCCGCCCTGGAGCGCCGTTTCCAGCCGGTGATGGTTCAGGAGCCCACGGTGGAAGATACCATATCCATCCTGCGCGGGCTGAAGGAGAAGTATGAAATTCACCACGGAGTGCGCATCACCGACGGGGCCATCGTTTCGGCGGCGGTATTCTCGGATCGCTATATATCCGACCGCTTTTTGCCGGATAAGGCTATCGACCTGATAGACGAGGCCGCTTCGCGCCTGAGGATTGAGATCAACTCCATGCCCGAGGAACTTGATGATATCCTGCGGCGCATGAAACAGTTGGAGATCGAGGCCGTGGCCCTGAAAAAAGAGCGTGACAGCAAGTCGCGTGAACGGCTGGAGGCGGTGAAAAAAGAGATTGCCGATCTTAAGGAGCAATCGCGTGAACTGGAAATGCAATGGCGGGCCGAGAAGGAGATTATCAGTCAGATAAACAGCCTTAAGTCCCAACTGGATGATCTGCGTACCAAAACCGAGCAACTGGAGCGCCAGGGAGAGCTGGACAAGGTGGCCGAGATACGCTACAGCACCATTCCCCAAACACAGGAAAAACTGAAAAAGCTTCAGGAAAAACTGGCCCAAACCCAAAAGCATCATAAAATGCTTAAGGAAGATGTGGAGGATGAGGATATCGCCCTGATCATTTCCAAGTGGACCGGCATTCCCGTTTCCAAAATGCTGGAAGGGGAAAAGGAAAAGCTGTTGCACATGGAAGAACGTCTGGCACAGCGGGTGATCGGCCAGCCGGAAGCGATTGAAGCGGTGACCAACGCCATACGCCGCTCGCGGGCGGGCTTGAGCGATCAGAGCAGACCCCTGGGCTCGTTTATCTTTTTGGGCAGCACCGGCGTGGGTAAAACCGAACTGGCCCGGGCCCTGGCCGAGTTCCTGTTTGACGATGAGTCCAATATGGTGCGCATCGACATGTCCGAATATATGGAACGTCATTCCGTATCGCGTTTGATCGGTTCGCCTCCCGGCTATGTGGGCTATGAGGAGGGCGGTCAACTCACCGAACAGGTGCGGCGCAAGCCCTATTCCGTCGTTCTGCTGGATGAGATCGAAAAGGCCCATCCCGAGGTGTTTAACCTGTTGTTGCAGGTGTTGGATGACGGCCGCCTGACCGATAACAAGGGCCGCACGGTCAGCTTTAAAAACACGATTATTATCATGACCTCCAACCTGGGATCGGATTATATCCGCCAAGCCAGTGAAAAGGCCGCGGAAAACGATCTGGACAGGATGTATCTTGAGGTGAAGGAGAATGTGCTGGATATTCTTAAAAAGAGCCTGCGGCCGGAATTCCTGAACCGTATTGACGATATCATCGTCTTTCATCCTTTGAGTAAAAAGGATATCCGCGAAATTGTGCGCCTGCATCTGAAAGGCCTGGAGAAAGTGCTGATGCAAAAACAGATCACCATGGAGGTGAGCGACGCCGCCCTGGATTATTTTGCCGACAAAGGCTACGATCCGGAATTCGGCGCGCGTCCGTTGAAACGGCTGATCCAAAAAGAGCTGCTCGATCATATCGCCCGCGAAATCATCGCCGGCAATGTGCAGGAAGGGCAGCGCATAACCATAGACCGTGAAGGCGAACGGATTGTTATAAAATAATCTGTTACCATTGGCGCCGTTAGGCATCCATAACCTGAAAAAAGGATGGCTCCGCCTTATGGTAAAATGGAAAAAAATCACTTTGTTCGCCATACTCGGTGCGATAGCCGGATACGGCTACTATTACTACATCGGCTGTTATAACGGCAGTTGCCTGATCGGCAGCAACGTTTACATCAGTACTGCCTATGGTTCTTTGCTTGGTATTTCCCTTGGATGGGGGAAAAAGGAGCAAGGGGAAAAGGCAAAAGAGTAATTCGAACGGATAGTGATCAAATCAATAAAGGGTGTCGGATATAGTCCGCACCCTTTTTTATTTTAACCTCTTGCTGTTTCGGTCGATAATTACTTATAAAATAATAAATTAGTCGCGGTTTTATCCGAACAGAAGATGAGCAACCAAGATAAGATTTTAACTTAATGAATGATATTTTCTACTTAGATCGCCTGGATGAATGGTTAAAAGGTATGAATGAAACAGATTTGCAGGAATTAGATTATAAATATCTCGGGGATACGCAGGTGCGTTTGGGGCACTACGCCCATCTATATGAAAAGGGCCTTGAACTTATCCGCAAAGAACCGAACCCGAAGGAACTGTTACTGAATATCCTTGATGAGTATATGGCCCGGCTGGAGGAAATTCCCGAGCTGAACAGTAGCAGTTACAACGATAACTCCCTGGATGAACAGACGCGGGAGAATCTTAAAAGTCTGGTTATGTTTGGCACGCAGGCCACCTTAATCAAAGAGAACAGCCGCATACAGGCCGAGTTGCGTCAGGCCAATCAAAACTATCGCGATTTGTTAAGCGTGGTAACCCATGAGATAAAAAACTCCCTGACTTCAATTTACGGTTATAATCGCATCATTTCCAAAAGGGTCAGGGAGGGACGGCAGGATCAGGTGGTGGAAATCACCTCTCAGGTGGACAGACTTTCCAAAAAACTGTTCTCGGTGGTAGACACGCTGATGAACATGGCCCTGATCGAGAAAAACAGGCTGGTGGCTGAGAAACATACCCTGAATATCATTGCCGATGTGATTGAGCCGGTGATAAAAGAGATGGAGCTGCAACTGTCGGAAAAAGCCATGGCTGTTGAGGTTATCTCGCACGAGGATGATGTGGCCGTGGAAGGGGACATGCATCTGCTACAGATTGTGATACGCAACCTGCTGATGAACGCCATACAATACGGCGAGCAGAAAACGGATATTGAAATACATGTGGAAAAGGTTCAGGGCCGGGTTTTGATTGATGTTTACAATCAGGGGCAGGGGATAGAAAAAAAATATTTAAAACGAATTTTTGAGAAGTTTGCCCGTTTCAGCAATAAGGGAAACCGTACCAACGTGGGGATTGGTCTGTTTACCGTGGCGCACATCGTTGAAATACACAATGGCTCCATAAAAGCTGAATCGGAACCGGGACGCTGGATGCGTTTTGTGATAAATCTACCTACCATTTAAAGAGAGTTATTGGGAATTATGCAGGATATTATACGTTTTCATGTGCCATGCCATATAAAATATACCAAGTTTGTGGAGGATTTCAGTCGGGTCGCCGCGGGGTATCTTTATCCCCAATCCGATGAGGTCTTTGCCTCCAAGCTGTGCGCCGTGATGAATGAGGTTTTTGTCAATATTGTGGAGCATACCGATACGGCCAAGGAAAACGAGGTGGTACGTTTTCAGTTTGAAATCGGGCTGAAATATTTCTCCATTTCCATATACGATTACGGTCCCGGCTTTAAGGCCGATGGGCATATTCCTCCGTATCCCAAGGAACTGATCGGAAAGAAATATCAGCTTAGGGAAACCCTGGACGGTTTTGTCCTCTATCAAATTGTCGATCCGTTTACCATCTCATTTATGTTTGAGGAAAAGGAGATGAATCTGGATGACTTTGATGATCTGGGCGTGTTGGAGGATCATGGTTTGGGCATATCGATTGTGACCAAACTGATGGATACGGTCACCTATTCCTACATCGGCAACGGTAAATTCGACTGGAAGCTGGTCAAACAAATTTAGAATAAGCCTTTTGTACTGAAAATAGCGCTTGCCATCGAGCGATGCACTTTGTAAATTTTTAACTTTTTGCCGGACTGGCCGGGGCCACGATCCCGCGGAACCGTGAATGGGAAATTTCCCGGCGGCTCATCCGGCAGGAAGGGATTCCTAACTTATAATTTCAACTATGAGGCTGTTATGAATGATTTACCTGTTGTTTCTCCCCTAACCCATCTAAACGAAGAAGAAAAGTTCTTTTATGATACCGTGAAAGACCTGGCCGTGGAAAAGATTCGTCCCTACTTAAAGGAGATGGATGAGTCGGCCAAAATGCGTCCCGAAATCCCCAAACATTTTTTTGAAATGGGTCTGATGGGTATCCATGTGCCCGAGGAACTGGGCGGCGCCGGGGCCAACTTTTTCATGTCCGTGCTGGCCATCGAAGCGCTGGCCACGGTGGATGGCTCGGCCAGCGTGATGGTGGATGTGCAAAACACCCTGGTCAACAATGCCTTTATCAACTGGGGCAGCGAGGAGATAAAGAAAAAATATCTGCCGCAGCTTACTTCTTCCAAAATAGGTTCCTATGCCTTGTCCGAGGCTGCTTCGGGCAGCGATGCCTTTGCCCTGGAATGCCGCGCGGAAGACAAGGGCGACCACTGGGAACTGAACGGACAGAAGATGTGGATCACCAATGCCGCCGAGGCCGAAATCTTTATCGTCTTTGCCAATGTCGATCCTTCCAAAGGGTACAAGGGCATTACCGGCTTTATCGTGGAAAAGGGTTTTGAAGGTTTTACCGTCGGTAAAAAGGAAGAAAAACTGGGTATTCGCGCCTCTTCCACCTGCGAATTGATTTTTGAGGGGTGCAAGGTGCCCAAGGGCAATGTGCTGGGTGAAGTGGGCAAAGGCTACAAGACGGCCATTGAGACGCTGAATGAAGGACGTATCGGTATCGGCGCGCAGATGGTGGGCATCGCTCAGGGCGCCTTTGACGCCATTATTCAATATGTAAAGGAACGGGAACAGTTTGGCAAGCCCATCGGGAAATTCCAGGGGGTTCAGTTCCAACTGGCCGATGCCGCCACCAAGCTGGAAGCGGCCCGTCTGCTGGTTTACAACGCCGCGCGCATGAAGGATGCCGGCATGCCCTTTTTAAAGCAGGCGGCCATGTGCAAACTCTACTCTTCGCAGGCGGCACAGGAGATAACCTCGCTGGTGATCGATCTGATGGGCGGTTACGGTTTTTCCAAGGAATACCCGGCGGAAAAATATTACCGCGACGCCAAGATCGGCACCATTTACGAAGGGACGTCCAATATGCAGTTGCAGACCATCGCCAAATTCATCCTTAAGGATTAATGGCGGTGCGCACCCTCTCCCAGGCATAAGGCGGGCAGACCGGCCTGTGGAGGAGGAAATCGTACGCCGCGGACCCAAAACAAAACCACTATTTCCTCCCCGGAAACCGGGGAGGGCAGGGTGGGCTTACTTAAACCAGTTACCGTACAACTCCGGCCGCCGGTCGCGGAAAAAGAGGGTACGGGCATGACTTTCCTTTAACTCTTCCCTGTCGATTTCACAATATAAAATTTCTTCGGTCAGGCTGCCGGCCCGGGCAATAACAGTGCCGCCGGGATTGCAGACAAAGGATTCTCCGGCAAAGGTCAGCTTTTCCTCCTCACCCACCCGGTTGACCAGGGCGGTAAAGTAGCCGTTCTGGAAGGCCGCCACGCGCATCTCCGCCTCATACAAGCCCTCCGGCCATTCGCCCACGGCCCCGGCCTGGGGGATAAAAACAATCTCCGCTCCGCGCAGGGCCATCACCCGCATGTATTCCGGATAGTGCCGGTCGTAACAGATGGCCACGCCGATACGCCCGTGGGCGGTGTCATAAACCGGCGCGTCATGATCGCCGGGGGTGTAGTAACCCTGCTCATGAAAGCCCTCGTACTCGGTTATGTGTATCATGCGCGTGGTACCCAGCAGACGACCGTCGGCGTCGATGACCGGGCTGGTGTCGTAGGTCTTGTCGCCGTCGCGTTCAAAGATGTTAAGGACGATAACCACCTTAAACTCCGCGGCCAGTTTTTGGAAGGCGGCTACCGTTTCTCCATCCACGGGTTCCGCTTTTTGCAGGGAAGCCTCCGTGGCCGGCACCTGGGGGTAGAAGGGATGAAAGGCCAGCTCGGCAAAGGCGATGATTTGCGCGCCCCTTTGAGCGGCTTCGCGGGCGCTGTCCAATCCTTTTTGAACATTGGCTTGTAAATCCGGCCCCGCTTTTTGTTGAATGAGGGCAATTTTCATATCTGTTTCCTTTCAGAATATTGGAATTTTGACGATGCTGAACAAAGAATTTGTTGAAGGCGAAGGACATATGCAATGTTTTTCGCCGTTAATGTTTTAAAAGGATTTAAACCGAGGGGCCAATGCAGTTTAAACAAATGAAGATGACCAGGGAAAAGTTCGGCTACGGCGCCGTTTTTCATGTTTTAAAATACAGCATGTATAATCGCTTTACCTTTTATAAGGAATTGCAGGGACTTACGGTCACCATGGATACGCTGAACAAGGACTATTTGACTTTGGGTGATGAATTTCATGCCCGCTTTTTAAGCGAGGAAGAGCTCTATAACCTGGCCGATGATCCCTCCAGTGAGATTTCCAAAAGTTTTCTGGAACTGAACCTGCCCAAGGGTGACAGCTGCTATGCCATCATGCAGGGGGAAACCCTGGCCAGCTATGGCTGGTATTCCGATAAGCCCACACACATCTCCGCCGATCTGGAACTGCATTTTAATCCGGAATGGATATATATGTACAAGGGCTACACCCTGCCGGCCTTTCGCGGCAAGCGGCTGCACGCCATCGGCATGGCCCGCAGTCTGCAGGCCTTTACGGAAAAAGGCTACAAGGGCATTATCTCCTATGTGGAAACCAATAATTATCCTTCCCTGCGTTCCTGTGACCGCATGGGCTATAAAAATTTCGGGAAAGTTCGTATATTCAAAGGGTTGAGTGACTATCACATCCGCACGGAACCGGCATGTGAGTCTTTCGGCTTTACCGTAAAAGAGATAAGCGACGCCCATGACCCTTCAGGAAAAACTGGATAATCTGCCCGCCAAACCCGGTTGTTATCTTTTTAAGGATAAACAGGGCCAGGTGCTTTATGTGGGCAAGGCGCTGATACTGCGCAACCGGGTACGTTCCTATTTTCAAAAATCGAGACCTTTTCATCCGCGCACGGCTCTGCTGGTTAAGCGTATCGCCGATGTGGAAGTTTTTGTCGTGGATAATGAGATCGAGGCCCTGATCCTAGAGAATACCCTGATCAAGGATCGCAAGCCGCGCTTTAATGTGAATCTGAAGGATGACAAGAGCTATCCTTCCATCCGCGTCACCAACGAGGATTTCCCTCAGGTATTTGTCACCCGCAAAATCGTGCGGGACGGCTCCTCCTATTTCGGCCCTTATACCGATGTTAAAAATCTGCGTTTCACCCTGAAAACCCTGCAGCGCCTGTTTCCCATCCGTACCTGCAAGTACAATCTTAACGAGGAAACCATACGGCGTAAATCGGTTTCCCTGTGTTTGGAGTATTACATTAAAAAGTGCAAGGGCCCCTGCCAGGGCCTGCACAGCCGGGAAGAGTATGACGCGGTGATCCGCCAGGTAAAGTCCTTTCTGCGGGGGAAAACAGACGACATCTTAAAATCCCTGAAGCGGGAGATGGAGGAGCAGAGCGCCCGGCTGGAATTTGAGGAGGCGGCCCGCACGCGGGACAAACTGCAGGCCCTGCAAACTTACCGCAACACGCAAAAAGTGGTGCAAAACGACGGTCGCGACCGTGATATTATCGCCCTGGCCCGGGAGGATAACGACGCCTGCGCCGTGTTGATGAAAATACGGGACGGTAAGGTGCTGGGACGTGTGCATAAGTATATCGGCGACGCCGAATGGTATGGTACCGATGATTTGATCGCCAACTTTGTGCGCAACTACTATCTGGAGACCGAGGATTTGCCGCAGGATATTTTGACCGAAACACCGGTGGCGGAGCATGAGACGCTGGAACGTTTGCTGAGCGGTAAATCGGGGAGACGGGTTCATTTTACCACGCCGCAAATCGGAGAGAAAAAGAAACTGGTGGATATGGCCCGTAAAAACGCCCGCTTTTTACTGGAAGAGCTGAAGCTGCAAAAGATAAAGGCCGGCGAGCGGGTGCCTCACGCCGTTAAGGCCCTAAAGCGTGATCTGCGCCTGGAGAGGGAGCCGCGCCGGATAGAATGTTTTGATATCTCCAACATACAGGGAACCGATCCGGTGGCGGCCATGGTCTGTTTTGTGGACGGCAAGCCGCGAAAATCGGAATACCGTGTTTTTCATATCCGCGTTAAGGAAACCCCCGATGACTTTGCCATGATGCGCGAAGCGGTGCAACGCCGTTACAGCCGTTTGCTGAAGGAGAACAAACCCCTGCCGGATCTGATCGTTATCGACGGGGGCAAGGGGCAGTTGTCCGGCGTGGTGCGCGTTTTAAGGGAACTGGGGCTGGAAAAACAGCCGGTGATCGGACTAGCCAAACGGTTGGAGGAGGTGTTTTTTCCCGGGGTGAGCGAGGCGCAAATGTTGCCGCGCACCTCGTCTTCCCTGAAATTGATACAGCAACTGCGGGACGAAGCGCATCGTTTTGGCGTGATGCATCACCGCAAGCGGCGCAAAAAACGTACCCTTGTTTCCGAAATCGACCGGATAGAGGGCATCGGTCCCCGGCGTCACAGTCAATTGCTGA
>JALXBH010000316.1 GCA_026991535.1 Calditrichia bacterium
CCAACCACCGCGCCGCCCATGCCCAGGGCCCGTGGACCAATACTGTTCAAACTTAATCCATTGGCCCAAAGCGACGTGCTTAGGAACAGAAAAACAAAAAGTATACGTATTGCCTTACTCATGCAAACACCTCCTTAAAAAGTATGGAATAGAAAAGTTAGATCAGGGAATAACATCTATAATATACAAAAAAGATGCGGCCAAAAAACAAAAAGAAGAATATTTTGTCTTATTTAATTACAGATCAACGCATCACAAAAAAGAAGGATGGGAATAAGGCGAGTTCAGCAACTACTCCCTGTCGGGATAGCGGGCCTGAATGGAACGGATAACATCAATGATTTCCATAAACACATCGATCAACTCCGGGTCAAACTGGCTGCCGGCGCCGGACTTGAGGGCTTCAAGCACATCCTCTTCGCTCCAGGCCTCTTTATAGACCCGTTTACAGGAAAGGGCGTCATAAACATCGGCAATGGCCACGATACGGCCGAAAAGGGGAATTTCCTCTTCTTTTTTTCCCCGGGGATTGCCATCTTCATCGGCATAGCCGGGCAACGGTTTTCCCGTTTCAAGATCAATATGTCCCGGATAACCCTTACCGTCCCAACGCTCATGGTGGTTCAGTGCCACCTCTTCGGCGATTTCATCAAAATCGGAACGGGCGCCGTTAAACAGACGGGCGCCGAGCACCGTATGCTGTTTCATCACGGCATACTCTTCCTCGGTAAATTTACCGGGCTTTTTCAAAATATTATCGGAGATGGCCACCTTGCCCACATCATGCAGCATGGCGGCCATGCGCAGCGCGTCCCGCTGGGCGTCTATCTTTTTTTGAGGAATCCCCTTACGCTTGGCATAGGCTTCGTAAATTTCCAGGGAATATGCGGCTACGCGGTTTACATGGGGACCGGTCTCCTTGGGGTCGCGCAACTCGGCCATGGAAATCATACGCATAATGGTGGTCCGCGTAAGCTGTGCCCGTTCAATGGCGTTGGCAGCCATGTTGGCAAAATGCTGCACCAGCGGTTCGTCTTCATCCAAAAAGGCAATGATGTTGCCGTCGTCATCCTGGGCGTTGATCATCTGCAGCACACCGATTATCTGTCCCCGTGTGTTCTTTAACGGTACGGTCAACATGGACTGGGTGTGATAGCCGCTGATTTTATCATAACTACCGTCAAAGGAGAAGGGCAGCACGGAAGATATCTTATAAGCGTCCGGAATATTGGAAGTGGTACCGTTATTGGCCACAAAGCCGGCAATGGATTTATTATTGATCGGCATGGAGAAAGTGGTATAGATCAGTTTTTTTCCCGGTCCCAATTTGGCTTGCAGGGTGTCGTTTTGAGCATGGCTGAACTTAAGAGTATCCTTACCCTCCTTGATATAGATGGAGCCGGCGTCGGCGTTAACAAGTTTTCGGGCTTCGGTAAGTATTTTTTCCAACAAGACATCAAGATCGCTGATCTGACTTACCTCCAGACCCAGCTCAATCAATCGCGACAATTTCTGTTTTCTATCCAGCATGGCTTTCCTTAACCTTCTTAACCCGAATAGGCATATGAGAGAAATAATTCTAAGTGATTTCGATTGTGATTACAAATATTTTTATTCTGTATCGGACGAAAGCGCTGAAAAACTAAGAAATTTGAGGGGAAGTTTCCTCACATTGGCGAATAAAACCATCATTGGATGGATTTTTTTCCGGCGGAAGATATTTCAGAAAACCTCGCCGGTAGAAAAATACGCTGAAAGAATCCTGTATCTACGAGTCCCGGAGCGCTTTTAAACCGGAACGGCTGACCGGCAGACGGGCGCCGTCTTTTAAAACTGCTATCTGCCCCTCCTCTATTTTTTCCAGATAACGGATATTGACCAGATAGGAACGATGCAGACGTTTAAAAACGGAGGGATCCAACCGGCTTTCCAGCAGGCCCAGCCGCTCTTTTTTTACAAAGTGTTCGCCGCGGGCATGGATGTGCACATAGTCATCCCTGGCCGCGATATAAGCAATATCATCAACGGAAACAATATGAATATCGGTCTGCCGGCGGATCAACAAACGGCTTAAAAAGCCCTGACCTTCCCGGTTTTTCATCAGCCGGCGCGTGGCCCGTTTCTGGGCGTCAAAACGTTCATGCAGGCGGGCAATGGTATCTTTCAGACGGGCCGGATCCAGCGGCTTTAATAGATAGTCGAGGGCGTGGGTTTCAAAGGCCTTTATCGCAAACTGGTCGTAAGCGGTTATAAAAACCACCAGCGGCGCCTCATCACCCAAAAGCTCCACAACCTCAAAGCCGGAAAGCCGGGGCATGCGTATATCGAGGAACATCACATCCGGCCGGAAGGTCTCCACCGCCCGCAGGGCTTCCGGGCCGTTGGCGCAGCGGGCCACAATTTCAATTTCCGGGAAAGCGCTCAGTTCTCTTTCCAGCCCCTCCCGCGCCAGGGCTTCATCATCAACAATAATAGCGCTATACATCGTTCTTATCATCATTTTTTATCAAAGGCAGGTAAAGCTTTATGGCAAAAGCCTTGCCCCCGCGGTGCGCCACCATGCGGGCCGCGTTACCATAGGCCTGATTGAGCCGCGCCTTAAGGTTAAGCAGACCCTGCCCGGTAGAGGGCCGCGCCGTTTCTTTTTCTTGCGGCAGGGGGTTGTTAAGTTCCAGAAGCAGATGGGTTTGATTGCGCTTGATGGAAATATTAATAACCCCGCCGTCCAGCCTCGGTTCTATGCCATGTTTGACGGCATTTTCCACCAGGGGTTGCAGGCAAAAACTTAACAGCGGCTCATCCTCCAGCCCCGGCTCCACATCCCAGGCCACCCGTAACCGTTGCCCAAGACGCGTCTTTTCTATGCTCAGGTAATTCCGGATATGCTCCAGTTCCTCCCCGAGGGGCACGATGTCATCCTTAAATGAAAGGCTGTAACGCAGGAAATCCGCCAGTTGCAGGCATACCTTTTGGGCTTTTTCCGGTTGAGAAACCGTCAGGGTACTTAGGGCGTTCAGGCTGTTAAACATAAAATGGGGATGCAGGGAGGCCTTTAAAAATTTAAGTTCTGCCTCACCGGCCTTCAGTTTATTCTCCATGGTTTCCAACTCGGCCTCGCGCGTACGCTCGTTGGCCAGGGAGAGATAAGAAATCAGCGCGGCAACAAAATAGATAATAAAACCGGCGGTTATCAGCAGGGGGGTCATCCGTGTAAAATATTGCCGCCAGACCTCCTGCTCCAAAACGGCGTTTAAAAATTCCGCATAGAGCATAATCATATAAAGCCAAACCGCGTTCATAACAATATAGGAAAGACCATGACGCATAAGGAATACAGCCAGATTGCCGGTTTTGACGGCCGTGGCCCTGGCCACATACCAAACCCCGCTGAAAAAGAACATCTGTATCACCAGCGCCGGAACAACCAGTATGGCCGCGTCCCGCAAAGCGGATGAGGCCAGTTGACTGCCCAGATAGGTCATGCCGGCCATTACGGGCAGCCAGGCCGCCAGAAAAGCGGCAAAATGTTTTGGAGATTTTATCAATGGATTCATATGGATTATTAGTTTATTAAGCGAACATGTGATATACACAAGCTCCGCTAAAATATTCTTTTATACCCCCGGGATCTGTTTTAGTTTTTCACTTCCACACCGCCCATTATGGCGGAACCGGTGATAACCAGCGAACGCGGAGGCGCGCTTACTTCCAGCCCTTCTATGGCCTCCGGCGGATTGGTATTGTTTTCCATGGCCCCCAGCAACGGGGCGCCCTTGATATTCACCTGCCAGTGAAAAGGGACTATGATTTCTATCCCGCCCCACATGGCAAACACCTCAATTTCCAGTACCTCTTCCCGGGTATCCGCGTGGCGCAAATCTATGGTACCGCCTCCCATAACGGCGGTTATGCGTCCTCCGCGCAAACTCTTTGAGGTATACTTGTGCTCTCCCCCGCCCAAAATAAAAAGCAGATTGATAAAGTCGGCGCTGTCGCTGCCCTCGGGTGTTGCCGATTGGGCATGATTGCGCAGGATGGAAAAACCTATGGCGATGAGTACCAGCGGCCAAAGCTGACCGATGCTGAACCAGATGATGTCAAAACTGCGTAACAGAAAAAGTACACCAAAGGCTATAAACAGCCAGCCGTTAGTGGAACGCGCACCCTGCTTACCGTTTGTTAAATAGTTCAGGCCGATAAAAATTAAAATTAACGGCCAGAAGTCAAAGAGATCCACACCCAAATCCAGACCGATATTGTCCAGAAACATGATGACGCCGGCAAAAATAACGGCCACCCCTATATAAACCTTAATATCTACATTCTTAAACATGGAACTCTCCTTTTCTCTGTTCCCCAAAAGATACACCCGTAAACGGACTTTTGTTACACACTTATCGGTAAACATACCAAAATCGTCGGTAAATAAACAAACAGCCCCTTCAATGTCTATAAGCATTGCATCTATCTTTTTTGTATTTTCCCATTCAGGCTCCCCTGCCGGCCGTAAAAGGCCTGTTAACAAACAGGGCGGGAGTTAGGTATATTTATGGATGGGGCCCATGTTAATTTGCAGAGTTATCGGAGATATTGTATCCACCGTAAAAAACGCCGAGTTTCGCGGTAAAAAAATACTTATCGTACAACCGCTCAGCCTGGAAGGCGAAGATACGGGCCAGGCCTTTTTGGCCCTGGACAGCGTGGAAGCGGGAATGGGCGACCGCGTTTTGGTTATGCGCGAAGGCGGCTCGGCCCGCATAGTATTTAATAATAACGATATCCCCATACAAGCCGTTATAACGGGAATTGTAGACGGCCTGGCCATAAATGAAAAACATAACAGATAAACGGGAAACGCTTATGTCCAACATTACACCGGAAATAATTGATCACATCATCAGCCAGGTGATAGCGGATATGAATCTGGAGCCCTGCCCCCATTGCCGGGGAGAGGAGCCCAGGCCTTTCAGCTATGACGCGGCCAACGATCTGGTCTCCTTTGGCGCCAGCCGTATCGGCGCGGTGGCCCCAAGCTGCCCGCCCAAATACGAAATGGCCCGTTGGATCGACCATACCCTGCTTAAGCCGGACGCTACCTTTGAACAGATTGAAAAAATCTGCTTCGAGGCCCGGGAGAACAACTTTGCTTCCGTATGCATCAACCCCACCTGGGTTGCGGACGCCTATAAAATATTACGCGGATCGCCCGTAAAGGTCTGCACGGTGATCGGCTTCCCCCTGGGGGCCACCCTGCCGGAGGTAAAAGCCACCGAGACACGGCAGGTTATCGATCGCGGAGCCGAAGAGGTAGATATGGTTATCAATATCGGAGCGCTCAAATCCGGTAACCTGGAACTGGTGGAGCATGATATCCGCTCGGTGGTGCGGGCCGCCGGACGACGTACGGTTAAAGTGATTCTGGAAACCTGCCTGCTAAGCGACGAGGAAAAGGTGACGGCCAGCGTAATATCCCAGCGCGCCGGAGCCAACTTTGTAAAAACCTCCACCGGCTTTAGCAAGGGCGGCGCCACCGTGGCTGATGTGGCCCTGATGCGTAAAGTGGTGGGCCATACCATGGGCGTAAAAGCCAGCGGCGGCGTGCGCAGCTATGAAGAGGCCTGCAAAATGGTCGAGGCCGGCGCCACGCGCATAGGCGCCAGCGCCAGCGTGGCCATCGTTTCCAATGGTAAGCCCGAATCTGACTCCGGATACTGATCATGAAAAAAACGGCTTTACTCACCGGGGCCGGCGGCAGCCTGGGCGGCGCGGTTCTGCGCGAGCTTAAACAAAAAAACTATCACGTGTTTGCGGCGGTGCGCTCCCAGGGCCGTATCATCGCGGACGACCTCTGCACTCCCGCCATAGTGGACTTATCCGATGAGGCCCAAAGCGCGGACTTTGTGCAAAGAGGGCTGGATCTTCTGGGCCGTTTTGACGCCGCCGTACTTACCGTGGGCGGGTTTGCCATGGCCCCGCTGGAAGAAACCTCCGCCACCGATATCGAAAAAATGATTCGTATAAATTTCTATAGCGCCTGGCACATCATTCGCCCGCTGTTCGCAGCCATGAAAAAGCAGGGTTCGGGGCGCATTGTGCTTATTGGCGCCCGGCCGGGGCTGGAGCCCGCATCGGGCGGGGCCATGGCCGCTTATACATTGAGTAAATCCCTGCTTATCACCCTGAGTGAAATCCTGAATGCCGAGGGCCGGGAGGCGGGCATTGTTACATCGGTGGTCATTCCCTCGGTCATCGATACACCGGCCAACCGCCGGGCCATGCCCGATGCCGATTTCACACGTTGGGTTTCCCCGCAAAGTCTGGCCGGGGTCATTAGCTTTGCCCTGGAAAGCCCCGACCTGAGAGAACCGCTGTTTAAAGTATACGGCGATCTTTAAATCATGCCCGCGTCCACAAAACGGCTGGCCCTGTTCCTTCTTATGGTCAGCGCCCTAATCTGGGGCAGTTCCTTTATTCTTATAAAAAGAGGCCTGGAAGTTTTCAGCGCCACGCAGGTGGGTCTGCTGCGTATTGCCTTTGCCATGCTGGCCATGCTGCCCCTGGCCCTGCACTCCTTTAAGCGCTATTATAAGGGCCGTCTTTGGCGACTTTTGGTGGCCGGTCTTAGCGGTAACCTTTTGCCCGCCCTGCTTTTTGCCGCCGCGCAAACCCACCTGGATAGCGGGCTTACCGGCGTGCTTAACGCTCTGACGCCTCTGTTTGCCATGCTGGTGGGCGTGCTGTTGTTCCGCTTCCGTTTTATTCCACGGCAGCTTTTAGGACTGATTATCGGTCTTTCCGGGGCGACCATGCTTAGCTTTATCGGAAAAAGCGGTTCCTGGGAAAGCTTTAATATCTACACCCTGCTGGTAGCGGCCGCCTCCTTTTTATATGGCTTTAACGTTAACTGGATTAAACGCTTCCTCACGGATATGCCCAGCGCCAACCTGACGGCCCTTTCCCTGTTTTTGGTGGGCGTCCCGGCAATTATCATACTCCTTGGCGGTGATTTTTTCTGGCGGGTACAAACGACGCCCGGCGCATGGAAAGCCCTGGGGTATCTGGCCATTCTCGGCGTGATCAATACGGCTTTTGCGCTGATTCTCTTTTTTAAGCTGCTGCAAATTGCCAGCCCGGTCACGGCCAGTTCGGTAACCTATATCATTCCGGCTATCGCGCTGCTCATTGGTTTTTGGGACGGCGAGGCCCTGGGTTGGCTTCACCTTTTGGGCATGGGACTCATCCTGACGGGGGTGATCATCATAAATCGTGCGGAATAAAAGCTACTTGTAGTAATTCTTTTTAAAACCCGTCTTCTCGCCTTTTCCCAATATCACCCGGCGGATGAAATTGTATATAAAACCCAGGCCATAACCGAAAATCTGCGCCGGCATAACCAGCGGCAGCCACAGGGCCGGGGCAAAGGAGCGATAGATACGGATGGAATCGAAAACGGAAAATATCAGGATCAGAGTGGCCAGAATAATGCCCAACGCCGCCAAAAAGGCCGCCAGCGGCCAAAAGGGAGCCAAAAGCAATACCAGAAACGTGAGCAGCGTGGCCAGCGCCGGCAGGGTATGCAACGGTTCCAACATGCCCCTGTCCAGCTTATAAAGATTGATGCGGGCCACGCCCCAGTTAAATACCTGTTTATAAAAACGCTTCAGGTTGGTGCGCCTTTTATGATAGACGGGCGCGCTGTCCACAAAAATCACCCGGGCGCCGCTTTTTATAATACGATGGCTGAACTCGATATCCTGACCATGACGCAGACTGCCGAAACCGCCGATCTTTTGCCACAAAGTTCTGCTGAGCCCCATGTTAAAGGAGCGCGGATAAAATTTGGCCAGCTTTTTGCCCTTTTTGCCGCGCAGGCCGCCGGTGGTTATAAAGCTGGTCATGGAGTAGTTTATGGCTTTCAGCAGGGGAGGAAAGGAATCGCGATAGGTATCCGGGCCGCCAAAGGCGTCGGCCTGTTCTTTTTCCACGGCGGCGGCTATCTCCTTAAGCCAGTTCCGGGGCACGGTCACATCGGAATCGATAAAGATAAAAAAATCCCCGCAGGCTTTTTCCATGGCCGCGTTACGCGCCGCGCCGGGCCCCTTGTTCTCCTGCCTCAGATAAACCAGCGGCAGATCGGTCTGGCCGCGGAAGTATTCCGCCAGGCGGGCGGTATCGTCGGTGGAGCCGTCATCGGATAAAATCACCTCAAAGCGATCCCGGGGAAAATCAAGCAGGCGCAGGGAGGGCAGCAACTCCGCCAATTCTTCCATGCGGTTATAGGTGGGAATGATGACAGAGTAAAAAAGCGACGCGGCCATTATGCTTAGTCGAGTTTGTTTTTTATACTGTATTCAATGGACTGGCTGCGGGTGTTATTGAGCATTTCTCCCAACAGACCGATGGAGAAAAACTGCACCCCGACGATGAGCAGCAGCACGCCGAGAATAAACAAGGGCCGCTGACCGATGCCGTGCCCCTGAAACCATAGCACGCTGAGATAGGCCAGAATAATAAAACCCAAAAAGGTGGAACCCAAGCCCATAAAGCCGAACAGGTGCAGCGGACGCTGCTGAAAACGGGTAATGAACAGCACGGTCAACAGGTCAAAGAATCCGTTTAAAAAACGCTTGATGCCAAACTTGGAATAGCCGTATTTGCGCGGATGATGCTTTACCGGAATTTCCCCTACTTTAAAACCCATCCAGTGGGCCAGAACCGGCAGGTAGCGATGCAACTCACCGTATACGGGTATCGATTTGATCACCTGGTGGCGGTAGGCTTTCAGACCGCAATTAAAATCATGAATGCGTATTCCGGTAAGCATGCGGGTGATGAAGTTAAAAAAACGGGAAGGGATCGTTTTATTCAGCGGATCGTGGCGCTCTTTCTTCCAGCCGGAAACCAGTTCCAGTCCGCCTTCAATTTCACGAATCAGGTTGTGTATCTCCGCCGGATCATCCTGCAGGTCGGCATCCATGGTGATGACAATCTCGCCCCGGGCCATCTTAAAGCCTTCAGACAGGGCGGCGCTTTTTCCAAAATTCTTATTAAACTGAATCAGACGGATGGCCGGGTGACTTTCCCGGAGCTGCAACAGCTTCTCAAAGGACCCGTCCGTGCTGCCGTCATCAACATAGATGATCTCGAAGCTCTTTCCACTTTTGTTCAGCTCCTCATGCAGGCGCCGGTTCAGCTCCTCTAAAGACTCCACTTCGTTAAGCAGAGGAATGACAATTGAAATATCCATAATTATAAATCTAAATCTATTTGAGTGGCGGCCTCGTCGATCTCAATCAGAAAATCCCGCGCCGGAACGGGTTGATTGATTTTTACATCGGTAAAGATAAGCGACAGACCCTCTTTTTTACCGGGACGGACAAAATTTACAAGCTGAGGGAAATAGATGCCATCGATAAGGGTATAATTTTCATAGGTTTTATAATAGGCAGGCGTATCCTCATTCAGGTCAAAATATTCTACCCTTTTTATAAGAAAATGGGCCGGGTCAAACCAGATGCGATAGCGGTAATGACCGTTTTCCGCTTCCAGAAAGTAGTCGCCGTTTTCTTCCCGGAAAGCGCGTTTTCTTAAAACCATAAAACGGTCCCGCGCGGTAAGGATTTGCATGAGTTGATCAATGGAAACGGGAAACTGCAAAAATTGCCGGTTGCGGAAGTCCTCGCGCTCACCGGTTAAAAACTGGTTCATCACCTGATTATAAAAGACAAAGCGTTTTTTATTGACAAAAACTTTTCCCAGATGCATGCCAAAGGGGCCGCGCACGGTTACCAGCAGGCTGTCCGGGGCATTGCGCAACACCCCGGCATTAAAGGTACCGGAGTAAAGCGGGCTGTCCAGGGTGATGCGTACATTGGCTTGCAGCGTTTTGATCGACTCCTGCCAGCGGCTGTGGTTTTCCAGCAGGAATTTATAATCATATTGTGTAAGGTCAACGCGCGGAGC
>JALXBH010000317.1 GCA_026991535.1 Calditrichia bacterium
TGATCCGCTTCCGCGGCGCGTTTTACCGCCGCCTGCCATAAATCCCCGGCCGTAAAAATGACCGTGGGCAGGGCCGATTCCGGGCAGTTGGCCCAGCACAGACCGCAGGCGGTACAGTTTTCGGCGTGGAACTCCGGTATATAGGTGTGGGACGGGGAAAGATCGCGGAAGGTGCTGGTACGCGCCGGCACGGTTTCCGTGGCGATCATAGGGTCGGTCAGCAGCTTGTTTTGTTGCCGCTCCTTGTACAGGTAGCCCACCGTATCCCAAAAATAGGAGGGATCGAAAACGGTTTTATCAAACAGGCCGTCGCGGTTGATAGCCCAGGGTGTTTTTAAAATATCGGCCTCCTTCAGGGATTCATAGGCCGGCAATTTCCGCCACTCGATCTGTTTGACATTTTCCCGGCCCTCCACAAAAGCGCGGGTCAGAGTTTTGACCTGTCCGCCGGTAATCACGCTCCGCAGGGCGGGGAGCAGCTCTTCCGTTTCCCCTTCACGGGAGGCCCAGGCGCCCAAAAGGAGCATCATCATCAATCCGGCCTGTTGCGAGGGCGTCCGCGCGGCTTTCAGGGCGTAGTCCGTTCCGTTGACCGTCAGCAGTGTGATATTCTTTTCCGTGATCAACGTTCGCACCGTCTGCGGCAGTTGATCCCAGGTTTGTGCGTCATCAAAGGGTGAGTTGATGATTAAGATGCCGCCCTCTTTCAGTCGTTCGACGCCGTCGACATAACGGACGTCGGAGGCCAGGATATAATCCACGCCGTCGGAAGGAAAGAAGATCGTTTCCGGGTTTCCGGCAAAGATATGAGTTTCCACATAGGGCAGATAGGCGCTGCGTTTCTCTATGTGGTAGCTGCGTACCGCTTCCGCCCGCGGCAGACGGCTTAACAGCGGCCCAAAGATTTCCGGACTGTGCCCCACGGAGGCGTTAAGCATGATATGACGGATATCTTTCCGGGGCAGGGGATTTTGGGTGATGCGGGCCAGGGCCCGTTCCAGTTGCGGGTAATTGCGGGACAACCGCTGCTGCAATCCCTGTAACAGGGGAAAGCGGCTCAAATCGGTTGCGGCGGTGACCATGGGGTAAAAATCACCGGAAGCCGCTTCCTGTTCATGATGATGCAAAAGGTGTTGAATAGCGTTTTCGGTCAAACGCATGCCCTGAAGATGGGCGGTAAAGATACGCATTCCCGGATTAAGATGGCCGAGGGTTTCTTTTAACTGAAAGGCATCGGCCCAGTCATCATGATTTAAAAGGGTAAGCCCGCGGACTTTCTGAAGTTCCTGTTGCAGTTTTTGCGAGGGAAAGGGCGCCAGTTGGGTCAGGCGCACGACCTTGCCTTTATAGGCGACAGAAGCCAGGTTCCGGGCCAGCCAGCCGCCGCCCAGAATCACATGGCTTCCTTTACCCGTGGAGTGGGTACTGTGGTACCGGCGGCCAAAGCGGGCCGCGAACTCTTCGAATGCGCGGTCGATCACCGCTTGCAAGGCGCTGTCAAAATAGATGTTCCGGGCCGACCGCGCCTGCTGGGCGCGATCCTCTTCCAGGCGGGCATGGAGACCCAGGGGCTGCGAGATGGACAGCCATTGAGGCAGGCGGCGATGTTTTTTACCCAGCAGCAGGGCCCGGGCTTCATCTCCCGCTTCCACGGCATCATCGGGCTTGCCCAGCCATGGACGAACCGCATTCTCATCAACGGTTACCAGGTTTTGTATGCTGTTGGCGCAGCCTCGGGCATCCAGCAGGCACAGTACCGGCGTCAGGGCCTTTTCGGCCACCCATTGTCCGATCAGGGCCAGGTCCTGGGCTTCCTGAACCGTGGAAGCATAGAAAACAACTTTAAAAAAAGAGGACGTGGCATCTATGAACGGTTTGAACTGCGGCGCCTGTTTTTTTTCGGCACAAACCAGCAGGGGGATGGGCAGGGAACCGGAGGAGGTGAACTCCGCGGCGGCATTTTTAAGAGCGGTGTTCTCCAAATAGACGGCACTGCGTTCTCCCGCCGCGGCCAGGCCTACGGCATCGCCACAGCCGGCCCAACGGGTTCCGGAAAAAACGAGCGCCCGGCGTATGGCCGCCTTGCCGCTTTCCCGTATCTGTTTTTTAGTGTTCGCTTGTTTCATAATGGTTTTCCGTTTTTATTCGGACTCGGCCATCTTGGCCTTGTCCGCGAATTGTTGCTCATTCAGCCAGGTAATGGCGCCGGTGGGGCAGCGCAGGGTGGCTATCTCCGTTTCCTTATGCAGCAAGGCACTGTTGATGACGGGCAGATTGTTTTTCATCTCGATCAAACCTTCCGGGGCGTCTGCCGCGCAACGGCTGCAGGCGGTGCAGGCTACTTCGCAGCCTTCCAGTATTTCATCGCCGGCCAGTTGCGATTTACACTGCACCAGCAGATGCTGATTAATGGGGATCAGTTCAAACAACCCCTTGGGGCAGGCGGCAACACAATCACCGCAGGCGGTGCATTTGGTGGCATTGACAAAGGGCAGGGCGTTGGGCATCATGGAGATGGCGTCAAAGGTACAGGCCACTTCGCAATCGGCCAGCCCGAGGCAGCCATAGGTGCATTCCTTGGGGCCGCCGGCCACGGCCGCGGCGGCGCGGCAGGACTCCGCCCCTACATAGTTGGCGGCCTGTTCGGCCACATCGGTGCCGCCGGCACACATCAGCCGGGCCACCTTGCGCACGCTGGAACCGGGATCGATTCCCAGGTAATTGGCGACAATTTCCGCCGTTTCCGCTCCGCCGACGGTACAGTCGCTGGGCTGCTGCTCACCGTGTACCACCGCTTCGGCAAAGGCCCGGCAGCCGGGCTTGCCACAGGCGCCGCAGTTGGCATTGGGCAGCATGTCGGTCACCGCGTCGATGCGCGGGTCTTCCTGAACGGCCAGCTTACGGTTGGCAAAAGCCAGCACGCCGGCCAGAAAAATGCTAAGACCGCCGATAAAGAGGACGGCCAGATAGGCTTCTGACATTGTTAAAATCCGTTAT
>JALXBH010000318.1 GCA_026991535.1 Calditrichia bacterium
CGCTTATAATTTTAACTTAGTCCATGGCCAAACTACCCTTTTCTTTTTACCGGCGGGATGATGTGGAAACCATCGCCCGGGAATTACTGAATGCCGTTTTATATACCCGCATCGACGGGCAGCTTTGCGCGGGGCGCATTGTGGAGACGGAGGCCTATGCCGGTACCGTCGACAGAGCCTGCCATGCCTATGGCGGCAGACGCACCAAGCGTACCGAGATCATGTATCTGCCCGGCGGGCATGCCTATGTCTATCTTATCTATGGCATTCACCACCTCTTTAATGTGGTTACCCACCGGAAGGATCAGCCCCATGCCGTGTTGATACGCGCCCTGGAGCCACTGGAAGGAGTGGAGCTCATGAGCCGCAGACGCAACCGGCCGGACAACCCCTATAAACTGACCGGTGGCCCGGGACTATTGACCCGGGCCCTGGGCATCACCACCCGCGACAGCGGCGTGGATCTGACGGGCGATCGTATCTGGCTGGAGGAGTCCGGGGAGCCCGTTCCGGAAAAGACCATCGTCCGCGGCCCGCGCATCGGGGTGGACTATGCCGGCGCCGACGCCCTTCTGCATCGCCGCTATTGGATAAAAGACAATCCCTGGGTCAGCGGAAAAAAGTAGCTCTTATTTTAGTATCCCCACGGCATAGCCCCAGGGCGGCAGCCGCCAGCTATGTGTTTCCGGATCGATGACCGTCTCCGCGCTGAAAATATCGTACCAGGTTCCGCTTATGCCGGTCATCCCCTCAAAGGTAAAACTTTCCCGCTTCCCGGAGAGGTTGACGATTACCAACACTTGCTCATTCTTCCACTGACGTAAAAAGGCGTAAACGGCGGGTTTGCCGGGCAACGGCAGCCGTTTCATATCGCCCTTGTGCAGGGCGGGGTGGCGGCGATAACTATTAAACAGGGCGGCGTAAAAGTCGGTCAGGGGCGATTCGCGCCATTCGATGGTATCCTTGTCAAAAAAACGCAGCGCCTTGCCGTTCCCCGCTTCCTGTCCGGAATAGAGCAGCGGCTTGCCGGGCAGGGTGCACATCAGCACGGCCATGGCCCGTTCCGCCGGGCCCAGCCGTTCGGCGATGGTACCGTTCCAGCTGTTCTCATCATGGTTGGTGATAAAGCGCATGCGCAGGGCTGTTGGCGGATAAATGCGCGACTCTTCCAGCAGCAGCTCATCGATTGCGGCCGCCTTTTTCTTGCCCCGGGCAATGGCGTTAAAAGTCTTGAACATTTTCCAACTGTAGGTCATGTCAAAGGCACGGTTGTGCAGAATGGCCGTTTCACCCTCGGCCAGCATGAACACCGGTTTCACCTCTTCCAGCCAGGGACGCAGCCCGTCCCAGAAATCCAGGGGCACCATCTCCGCCACATCGCAGCGGAAACCGTCCATATTGTACTCCTCGAGCCAAAAGCGCATGGCCGCGGCCATGGAGTCGCGCATGGCCTTGTTGTCATAGTCCAGCGAGATAACGTCGGTCCAGTCCGCCACCGGCGGGATAAAGGCGCCGCTCTTATCCTTTTCGTAAAACCCGGGATGTTTTTGGGCCCAGGGATGATCCCAGGCGGTGTGGTTGGCTACCCAGTCCAGGATAACATACATCCCCAGGTCGTGGGCTTCATTGATCAGAGCCTTTAAGTCCCCGGAGTCGCCAAACTCAGGGTTGACGGCGCGGTAATCTTTTATGGAGTAGTAGCTGCCCAGAGAGCCCTTGCGGTTTTTTATACCGATGGGCTGCACCGGCATGAGCCACAGAATATCGACGCCCAGCTTTTTTAAGCGGGGCAGATGAGCGCGAAAAGCGCTAAAGGTGCCTTCCGGCGTATACTGGCGGATATTGACCTCGTAGATGGTGGCGCCTGCCACCCAATGGGGATGGGTGACGATGGATTGAATTTTCTTCAATGGTGTTTCACCTCCTTTTTGACAGGCCGTGAGTAAAAAAAAGAGGGACAGTCCTAAAAATAATGCCCTGATGCGCATAATAATTTTCCTGATTGGTGATAATTGTTTTAGTAACTTATGATATTTAGTGATGTAACGCACCTGCCTTGTTTACATCAAACGAGTAAAATTTTTAAAACCCATGCCAGACAGGAGTAATAAATGAGCAAGTATACCCATTATGATGTATTAGTTTTAGGCAGCGGCCCCGCCGGTTTAACGGCCGCCATCTACGCCTCGCGCGCCAACCTGAGTGTGATGGTGCTGGAAGGGCACCAGCCCGGAGGCCAGTTAACCATCACCACCGAAGTGGACAATTTCCCGGGCTTTCCAGAAGGCATTCTCGGCCCGCAGCTTATGGAGAACATTCGTAAACAGGCCCAGCGCTTTGGCGCGGAAACCAAATTTGAACGCGCCGAGAAGGTGGATTTTTCCAAAAGACCCTTTACCGTTGAGGGGGAATCGCAGGTATATACGGCCGACGCGGTGATAATTTCCACCGGTGCCTCGGCCCGCTTGCTGGGGTTGGAGTCCGAATCCCGCCTGATGGGGCACGGCGTTTCCGCCTGTGCCACCTGTGATGGCTTTTTCTTTACCGATAAGGAGATCATCGTTGTCGGCGGCGGGGATTCGGCCATGGAAGAGGCCACCTTCCTGACCCGTTTTGCCTCCAAGGTGCATGTGGTTCACCGCCGCGATCAGTTCCGCGCCTCCAAGATCATGGTTAAAAAAGCGCAGGAGAATCCCAAGATCAACTTTATCCTTAACCATAATATTGATGAAATTCTCGGCGACGACCATGTGACGGGCGTGCGTCTGGTCAATACGCAAACGGGTGAGAAACATGAGATGCCCATCGACGGCGTCTTTCTGGCCATTGGCCATGTGCCCAACACACAAATATTCGACGGACTGGAGAAGAATGATAACGGTTATCTGATTACAAAGCCGGGCAGCACGTATACCAATATTGAGGGTGTTTTTGCCTGCGGCGATGTTCAGGATGATACCTACCGTCAGGCGATTACCGCCGCCGGCAGCGGCTGCATGGCCGCCCTGGACGCCGAGCGTTGGCTGGAAGAGCAGAAATAGGAATATCCTCCGGGATATAAAAAGGCGGGGCACTTTTCCATGCTCCGCCTTTTTTTTCTCCGGCAAGAATAATACGCCGCCCGCCCCGTAGTTTAAACAGACATCATCTTATTTTAACAGCAGCATTCTTCTGCTTAAAACAGTCGCTCCCGTTTTCAGCCGGTATATGTAAACGCCGCTGTTTACCGTTTCTCCTGTCCGGTTTTTGCCATTCCATTCCACGCTGTGCACGCCGCGCGTCATCGTTCCCTTAAGCAGGGTAACAATTTCCCGGCCCAGCAGGTCAAACACCGTCAGCTCTGCCTCCGTGCCGGCGGGTAAATAAAAACGGATTGTGGTTTGCGGATTAAAGGGGTTGGGGTAGTTGGGACTAAGCAGCGGTTGCCCGGGTAATGCAGGTTCCTCTCCGGCCAGGGAGGTGATCTTGCCTGCCGTCCATTCCACCATGCGTATGATAATGGCGTCGCTCATGGGGAAAATGGCTCTGGTCGAGGGGTGTCCCGTTTCCACCAGAACGCGGCCCTGACCGTAATCGCGGATGAACAGCGACGGGTAACCCGTTACCTCGCCGCGTACCAAAACGGTGTATGAGGGGTCCAGCACGGGGATGGTATCCGTGGGAAAGGGCATCTCCGCGCGGCTCAGCCCTTCGGTGATGACATGGCTGCTGTCTATGATTATGGGGGCGAAGTCGGCCGTATCGTATTGGGTATGGAAGGTCACATCCTCCGGTAACAGCGTTACGCGAACGGTATCGCCGGGCATCTTGAAGGGATTGGGCTGCTCCACGTACAGTCCGCCGCCATTAAAGGCATACTGTTTATAGGCCTCGCTTTCCGCCAAAATTTCCCCGGCATTGCCACCAATTGAATTTGCCCAGTTGGCGGGCAGACATATCAATTCGAATTGCGACAAGGTCTCCAGCGTGGCGTTGACGGGCAGCAGTGTGATTTTGCTGTAGCCAATATTTCTCAGACGGTTAAAAAAATCATTGGAGCTTCCGGTTTCTATTAGACCGATGGTGATATCCGAGACCGCCGCGCGTCTGGCCAGGGGCAACGTTTCTTCCGCCACGGAACCGTCCGAAAGACCGTCGGCGTTGACGTCGCTCCCCGTGCGGGGCCGGTCACCGGAAAAAGCGCCGCTTAAAAAGGTAAAAAGAAACAGATATAAAAAAAATACGATCATCTTTCCTTTGTTGGTATATAAATTCATTTTTCCTCCAGTTTTGTAAAAAAGTTAGGGGTTGGCTATAGAGATAGGGAAAAAAAGGGCTTTGTTTGGCTCAGGGGAAAAAGCCACTTGTCAGACCACGCGGATTTCTCTTTATGTAAGTCCTTAAAAAACAGATGTTTTTATCCCTGGTGACGCAAAAAAATGGCACGAACTTTGTATGGGGTAGCCTGATTGAAATAAACGTGTCATTTTAGCAAGGGATGTGGCAAAATTTCCGAGTATGCTAAGAATTCCCGGAAATCGTAACCGGCGGATGGCACGCTAATCCAATAGAGTGTATCTTGGTGTGGATGTTAAAGCGAAAAAAAACAATAAGATGGAAAAGAGGATTTGAAAAGTGAATTATAAAGATTATTACAACATATTAGGCGTATCAAAAAATGCGACGGCCGATGATATCAAAAAGGCCTATCGCAAGATGGCCACCAAATACCATCCCGATAAAAATCCCGGGGACAAGGTGGCCGAGGAAAAATTCAAGGATATCAACGAAGCCAAGGAGGTGCTCAGCGATCCGGAAAAGCGCAAGCTGTACGACCGTTTTGGCAAGGACTGGCAGCATTATAAGGATGCCGGCGCGCAGGGGGGCTTTGACTGGTCCAAGTATGCCCGCCAACAGCAACGCGGGCAGCGCAGTTATACCTATCAGGGTGGTTTTGAGGATCTGGGCGATATTTTCGGTGGCAGCGGCGGCGCTTCTTCCTCGGGTGGTTTCAGCGATTTTTTTGAAACCCTGTTCGGCAGCCGTTATGCCGGAGCGGGCGCCGGCCGCGGCGCGCATACCCGGCGTCCGCGCGGGCAGGATGCCACGGCGGAAATCACCATCACCCTGAAAGAGGCCTATACCGGCACCAGTCCGCAATTTATCATAGACAATCAGACCATTAAGCTGAACATCAAGCCGGGGGTAAAGGACGGGCAAAAGCTGAAATTAAAGGGCAAGGGGCATCACGGAGGAGACCTGTACATTACCGTGCATGTAAAGGAAGACCCCCATTACCGCAGGGAGAATAACGATCTTTATGTGGATGTGCCGGTAGACCTTTATACGGCCATTCTTGGTGGCAAGGCCGAGGTCGATACGCTGATGGGAAAAATCAAACTGGATATTCCGGCGGAAACACCCAACGGGAAAACCCTGCGCCTGAAGGGACTGGGCATGCCGGTCTATACGCGGCCGGGCCATTTTGGCAATTTATACGCGCGGATCATGGTGCAATTGCCGAAGAAACTGAGCAAAAAAGAGCGTGATCTGTTTGAGAAATTGCGCAAGCTGCGTTCAAAATAAGAGGGCTATTGTTGTCGTTCCCGGGCCAGTTGCACAATCTTTTCCACCTGCTCTTCGATGCTCATGTGCGAGGTATCGATAACTATGGCGTCTTGCGCTTTTTTTAGCGGGCCGTCGGCGCGGGTGCTGTCGGCATGATCGCGGCGGGCCAGGTCGGCCTTTATGCTTTCCAGGGTGAGGCTGCTGTCACCGTTGGTCTGTTCCTTTAGCCGCCGCCGGGCCCGGGCTTCGATGCTGGCTTCCATAAAAATCTTCAACTCGGCCCCCGGCAACACCACAGTGCCGATATCCCGGCCATCCATCACCACGCCGCCGTTTTGGGCCAGTTGCCGCTGTTGCTCCACCATGATGCGGCGCACACCGGGGTGGGTGGCCACCGGGGTAATATTACGGTCTATTTCCGGAGTGCGGATTTCCCCGGAGACGTCCCGGCCGTTTAAAAAAGTATGCTGTTGTCCCTCTTTGATCTCCAGGGTAATTTTGGAAGAGCGGGCGACCCGTTCCAGGGCGTCGGCGTCATTCATATCCACCCCGGCATCCAGGGCGGCCCTGGTGATGGCGCGGTACATGGCGCCGGTATCGATGTAGATATATCCCAGGCGTCTGGCCACTTCGCGGGCGGTGGTGCTTTTACCGGAAGCGGCCGGGCCGTCGATGGCTATGGAAATGTTATGCTTCATCCGGCCAGGTCCACCATATCTTTTAACATGAAAATTTCTTCCTTTGTCAGATAGCGCCATTCACCGCGCTTTAAACCTCTATAGCTCAGTCCGGCAAAGGAGATACGATCCAGTTCCAGAACCTCATACTCAAAATGGGCGAACATGCGGCGGATTTGCCGTTTTTTACCCTCGCGCAGTTCCACCTCCAGCAGACTGCCGTTGTTAACCACGCGCAACTCCTTGATCGTGCAGGGGGCGGTCATGGTTCCGTCCATGGCAATGCCTTTTTGCAGATGATGCAAATGAACCGGCTTGATACGGGCGTCCAGCAAAACATGATAACGCTTGGGAGCTTTATAGCGCGGATGCAGCAGACGGTGGGTCATGTCGCCGTCATCGGTCAGCAAAAGCACGCCGGTGGTATCCTGATCCAGACGCCCCACGGGATAAACCCGTTGCGAGAGCGACAGCAGCGACACCACCGTTTTACGCTGATGGGTATCGCTGACCGTGCTGACCGTGGAGAGCGGCTTATTGAGCAAGATGTAGGTGAAGGACTTTTTCAATTGTAGCTTGCGGCCTTCCAGTTCCACCGTGTCCGTTTCCGGGTCTACCTGAACACCCATGGCGGTAACGATCTCTCCGTTTACGCTCACCTTGCCTTCGGCGATCAGCTCATCACACTTGCGGCGGGAAGCCACGCCGGAGCGGGCCATAAAATGGTTTAATCTCATTGCTCTTCAGCAGCTCCGTTTTCGGTGGCCTGTTCATCATCCTTTGTGTCCGGCTCGTCCGGCGTTTTGTCCTTCTCATTTTCTCCGTCATTTTCTTCTTTCCCGGCAGCCTCTTCCTGTGGTGCTTCCTGGCCCATGATCTCATCCACGGAGGACATGCCCAGCTTTTCGGGCAATATTTTTTCCAATGCCACCTGATCCAGGCTTTCCAGAAAATGGCTGTCATTTTTAATCAGTTCGTCGATCTCTTTCAGACTGGGCAGATCCCTGAGGCTTTTCAATCCGAAATACTCCAGGAAATAATTGGTGGTGCCGTATTCCAGCGGATTGCCGGGGGCTTTTTTGCGCCCCTTGACGGTGATCAGGTTGCGTTCGATCAGGGTGCGGATCACACCGTCGGTGTTGACCCCGCGGATTTGCTCCACCTCCACCTTGGTAATGGGCTGCTTGTAGGCGATGATGGCCAGTGTTTCCAACCCCTTGCGCGTCAATCTGCTTTTGGAGCGGCTTTTGTACAACTGACTGATCCAACTGGCAAAGGGCTCGCGCGTAACCATCTGGAAACCGCCCGCCAACTCTATGATTTTTATGGGCGAATTGTTTTTCTCGTAGCGCTCGTCTATGTCGCGGATAATCTTTTTTATCTTTTTTTCGCTTTCCAACTCGGGTAGAATCTCCTTGATTTTTTTGGCGCTCAGCGGCCCGTCGTAGGCAAAAATCAACGATTCTATAATTTGTTCATGATCAAGAATCATTCTGTTCATCCTCTATAAACAACAGGGGTTTTATACGGATTTCATCAAAATTGTCGGATTGACTGACGGTAACCAGCCGCTGCTTCATCAAATCCAGCAAAGCGATAAAGGTTACGATAATTTCTATCTTCTTTTCAAGACCGGCCATTAATTCCCCAAAGAGGATCATGGGCTTGCGGGCCAGCCTTTGCATAATCCAGTCCGCCTGTTCCTCCACGGTTACATTGATCATTTCCACCTTGTGTTCGGTGACCTTCGGCATATTGTCCAGGGCCGATTTCAGGGCCATCATCAGGTCGAAAAGCTGTACGTTCTCCAGGTACTCTTCGTCGCTGGCCTGCTCGCTTTTGGGGATAAACCCGAAATACTGACGATCGTAAAGCCGTTTGCGCTTCTCCTCCAGCTCTTCCATCTCCAGGCTGGCTTCTTTGTACTTTTTGTATTCCAGCAGGCGCTCCACCAGTTCCATGCGCGGATCGTCGAATTCCTCTTCCTCCGTTTCCGGCTTGGGCAGCAGATAGCGGGCCTTGATGCTGATCAGTATGGCGCACATTTCGATAAAATCACCGGCTACATCCAGATCCATCAACTGCATGGTTTCGATATAGGCTAAAAACTGTTCGGTGATTTTAGAAATGGGGATGTCGTAAATATCCACCTCGTTTTTGCGGATAAGAAACAGCAGCAAATCGAAGGGACCTTCAAAGACATCCAGTTTAACGCGATAGATCATAAAATCTCTTCTCAGGCGATGGGTGAAAAGCCGATGGCTTCCCGCAGTTGGGTTAAAAAGGGCACGCTGATGGCCCGCGCTTTTTCGGCGCCTTTTTTCAGGGTGGCTTCGATATAGGCCGGGTCTTCCATCAGCCGGTTATAGGTCTCGCGGTAGGGGGCCAGGTGGGCGTTGAGGTACTCGAACAGCTCCTGCTTGGCCGCGCCCCAGGCGATCCCTTCCTCAAATTTCCTGCGCATGGCGGCGGTTTCCTCCGGCGAGGCAAAGGCTCTGTAAATCTGAAATACGGCCGAGCTGTCCGGGTCTTTGGGCTGGCCCGGTTCCAGGGAGTTGGTAACGATTTTCATAATCATCTTGCGCAACTTCTTTTCCGGAAGAAACAGGGGAATGGTGTTGTTGTAACTTTTGCTCATCTTGCGTCCGTCCAGGCCGGTCAGCACAGCCGTCTCCTTGCCGACCACCGCCTCGGGCAGCACCAGATGGTTGCCGTAATGGTGGTTAAAGCGCTGGGCGATATCCCTGGCCATTTCGATATGCTGAATCTGATCCCGCCCCACGGGCACCTTGTTGGCCCTGAACATGAGAATGTCGGCAGCCATCAGGATGGGGTAGGAAAAAAGGCCCATGGTTACCCCTTCCTCCAGGTCTTTTTTGCCCTTTTGTTCATTCTCCTGCACCACGGCCTTATAGGCGTGGGCGCGGTTCATCAACCCCTTGGCCGTCATGCAGGTTAATATCCAGGTCAGCTCCGGGATTTCCGGTATATCCGACTGGCGGTAAAAGACCACCTTATCCGGTTCCAGACCGCAGGCCAGCCAGGTGGCGGCTATCTCCCTGGTGGATTGTTTTAAAAGACCGGGGTCGTGATTTTTTATCAGAGCGTGGTAATCGGCCAGAAAATAAAAGGATTGCACGTTCTCATTGCGGCTGGCCTCGATGGCCGGGCGGATGGCGCCGGCATAGTTGCCCAGGTGCGGGGTTCCCGTGGTGGTTATACCCGTTAATACGATTTCTTTTTTCATGGATCATCCGTGTGGTTTTTGCAAAGATGGCAAATGTACAAAAAGCCGGGGATTGTTTCCATTGTTTAAAGGGATGAAAAAGCTGCCCGCCGCGCGAATCGTATATTCTTTTTGACCGCCCGGTCATTTATACTTGCCTCGAATGGACGCGCCTTTAAATTCCGCCTGATATGAACAAAAGATAATAGGGAGAAGAATGATATGGCAAGACCGGTGAATGGGAGCGGCGGGATCGCCTTACTTATTATCCTGGCGATTTTCTCCGCCTGCGCCAAAGGTACCCAGCCCGCCGGGGAAAACCCCGGCCCGCGGCAAAAACTGGAAAATGAGATACGCAAGGAGCTGGATAATTATGAGACGGACGCCGATTTTACCCTGATGGTCGAATCGGCCAACGGAAAGCGCTTTTCCCATAGCACGGGAAGTTCCGGAGAAAGCGTTTTGTACCGTTCCGCCTCCACCTCAAAACTGGTGACGGCGGTGGTTATCCTGACCCTGGTGGAAGACAGCCTGTTGAGCCTGGAGGATCATCCCGGCGACTATATTCCCTCCTGGCCCGATACGGGCAATCTTGCCGCGATTACCCTCAGGCATCTGCTGAGTTTTACCTCGGGGCTGGCTGATAAGCCCTTTTGCCTGAACCTGCCTTCGGCCGATTTTGAAGAGTGCGTGGCGCGGATTGCCGGGGTAAATGCGAACGCCCGGCCGCCGGGCGAAGAGTTTTTCTATTCTCCCGGCCATCTTCAGGTGGCGGGTCTGATGGCGGTAAAGGCTTCGGGCCTTGCTTCCTGGCAGGAGTTGTTTACGCGTTTTAAATCGAAAACCGGTCTGTTCCCCAACGGCAACTATGATTTGCCCTCCCTGCAAAACCCGAGGCTGGCCGGCGGTATGCACTGGAACGCCGCCGAATATCTGGCTTTTTTAAGGGCGCTTTATGAGCAGCGGATTCTTGGCGCCGGGCTGATCGCGCAAATGACCGAAGACCAGCTGCGGGGCGCCGCCATCGGCTATTCCCCCTCGCTGGCAGCGATAGGGGAGGACTGGCACTACGGTTTCGGGCTTTGGATAGAATGTCATGATAACCCGTTTAACTGCAACCGGACGACACGCGTCTCCAGTCCCGGGGCCTATGGGGCCTATCCCTTTATCGACTATGAGAATAGGTATTATGGTATTCTGGCCCGGGAGGGCGCTTACGGAACCTTTGACAAGGGCTACCGGCTTTTTGAAAGCATAGCGCCAAAACTGGAAGAGTGGGCCTTGATGAGCGACGATTGAAGAACGGGGCTCTGTTTACTTTTCCTCCCACGTGCCGTAAGGATGGGCGCTGAGCCAGGCGTTGTAATATCTTTTGTCGCCGCTCACCTCCCGGCCCACCCAGGCGGGCTTTTCAAAAGGCTGATCTTCAGCCTCCAGCTCCACCTCGGCCAAAACCAACCCCGCATTGACGCCGTGAAAAACATCCACTTCCCAAACAAGTCCGTCCGCGGGGATACGGTAGCGGGTTTTTTCGATGATATGCGGCAGGCATAACTTCAGTAGTTGCTCCGCGTCACCGGCGGGGATGGCATACTCAAACTCCGGGCGGCTCAGTCCCTCTGTTTTACCCTTGATGGTGATAAAGGCGTCCGTATCGCTGATACGCACGCGCACATTGCGCAGGGGGTCGGTGGAGAGATAGCCCTGACGGTAGACCGTTCCACCCCCGGGTGGATTCCAACCCTCTTTTACCAAAAATTTTCGCTCGATTTCCGTAGCCATGATTTTTTCCTTTTTAACAAATTGCCGGACATTTTCCGGAAAATACCGGCTGGTAACTTTATCAATAAAACAAGAAGAGGCAATCTAATGAAAATTACGTCACGGTCAAATTCCCGCATGCCGGACAAGGGGATGCCGGAACGGAAGCACATGCTGGAAGTGGTACCGCTTTTCCTTACTGAAAAATCTATTTCCAATTATAGCGCTCATCACTTATCTTAGCGCGGGGAGCAGGTTAATGAAAAAAGCTTTTATTTTATCCTTTGTCATAGTGTTTTGGGCTTCGGCTGACGATCTGTCGTTTAAACATCTTACCGTGGAAGACGGACTTTCCCAGGGGTCGATTTACGAGATTGTGCAGGATAGCAGCGGCTATCTGTGGTTTGCCACGGAGGATGGACTGAACCGTTACGACGGTTATGGTTTTAAGATATATCGCAATGATCCGGCGGATTCCACCTCGCTGGTCAACAATTTTATTCGCGCCATGAGCGTGGCGCCGGATGGCACAATCTGGCTGGGGAGCTATCGCGGACTCTGTATCTATAATCCGCAAAAAGATAGTTTTGAGCCGTCACCCGTTAAAATCCTGAGAAACAGCAATATCAGCGCCATCGATATATTGAACAGGCAATGGGCCTATATCGGCACCTATAATTCGCTTTTTGCGCTGTACAACTTTAAAACGGGGGAAACCCATGTTGTTGGCCGGATCGATACCCTGCGCGCGGTAACATCGGGCATAACCAGCTATGCCAACGGCAGCGTGATGGTTGGCGATACTCTGTATGTGGGCAGCCAGTTGGGCATAATAAAATATTTTTCCGCGCAAAAGAAGCTGCGTATTGTGCCCTGGCGTAAGGATCAGCCGGGTTTTAATATACAAATCACCTCTAATCATGCCCTGCTTAACGATGACGAAATTATCTTTGGCAGCGCCAGCGACGGCCTTATTATCTATTCGATCCGTTCCGGCAAATGGCGCTACCAGCCGGAGTATCTGACCGCACTGACAGGAAATAGCGAGATCATCGATATCTATCGCGACAAAGAGGGTGTCATCTGGCTGGCCACCCAACACCGGGGTATCATCCGCTGGGATATCAAAGCCGGAAAGGCCGCCAATTACCGCTATAAAAAGGACAGACCCGAAAGTCTGAGCGGAAATTTTATCGAATCCCTGTTTATGGACCGCGAGGGTACCCTGTGGGTGGGCAGTAACGCCAACGGCCTGAATTTTTATAATCCCCTTTTACATAAGTTTAAACTCGTCAACCGATCCAGCCGTCCGGCGGGACTGAGCGACGATATGATATACGCCCTGTACAGCGCGCCCTATCGCGGCCGCGATCATATCTGGGTGGGGACGGACAAGGGGGGCCTGAACCTTTATGACCCGCGCACGGGGCGGGTTACGGTTTTTCAACCCGATCCGCGAAAAGCCCACGCCATACCGGGGACTTCCGTGCGCGCCGTATACCGGGATCGCAAACAACGTTATTGGATAGGCCTTGCCGACGATGGTCTGGCCCGTTTCGACCCGGAAAAGAACCGGTTTTACCGGGTGAAAGCCTTTGACCAACGCAGTATCCGTACCATAGGCGAGGATTCCTCGGCTTCGGGAAATTATTTATGGGTGGGAACATCGGGCTCCGGTTTGTATCGCTATCATACGCCCACCGGCCGGGTGAAGCGCTATTCCGTGGAAATGAACGGTTCTCCCTTTAAGGCATATGATGTGCGGGCCTGGCTTACGGATAAGACGGGCATAGCCTGGATCGGAACGTTTGACAACGGCTTACATCGTTTTGATCCCCGCGCGGATCGTTTTACCATTTATAACAATATCCCGGACGACAGCCTGAGCCTGAGCCATAATATCGTCCTTTCCCTGTGTGAACAATGGACGGACGGCCAGCAATATATCTGGGCCGGCACGGCCGACGGATTGAACCGCCTGCATGTGGCCACGGGCAAAATATGGCGCATAAGGGAAAAAGACGGTCTGCCTAACGGGGTTGTCTATTCCGTGCGCACCGATGAAGACGGCATGCTCTGGCTGACCACCAATATGGGCCTGAGCCGTTTCGATCCCCGAAGCGGCCGCTTTCGTTCCTTTACCACCGATGACGGACTGCAAAGCATGGAATTTAACGTGGGCGCCTCCTGGGGGGACGCATCCGGGAATATCTATGTGGGAGGCATAAACGGCTTTAACATCTTTAATCCGCGCGATATCCGGGAAAACCCCTACCGTCCCCCGGTGGTTATAAACCGCTTTAGTATTTTCAACAATCCGGTTCCCTTTAAAACGACCATAGAACTGAATTACGATCAGGATTTCTTCTCCTTGGAGTTTGCCGCGCTCTCCTTCCTGGCTCCGGGGAAAAACCGCTACGCCTATATGATGGAAGGCTTTGACAAGGAATGGATATATTCAGGAACAAGGCGTTATGCCGGTTATACCAATCTGGATCCGGGACGTTACATTTTCCGCGTAAAGGCCTCCAACAATGACGGGGTATGGAATGACAGCGGCGCCGCCGTTTCGCTGGAGATTGCTCCGCCCCCCTGGCGCACGGGCTGGGCTTACCTGTTTTATCTGATCGCCGTCATCGGACTGGTGAAGGGCGGGCAGTGGGTTGTCGCCAATCGTAAAAGCCTTATGGCCCTGCGGAAAAGACGTATTTCCCATTACAAACTTCTGGAACTGGTTGGCGAGGGGGGCCTGGGTTCCGTCTTTCGCGCGGTGGATACCAACACCGATAAAATAGTGGCCGTTAAGCTGTTGCGCCGGGAGCTGGCCAATGACCCCGAAAACCGGCGCCGTTTTCAAAACGAGGGGCAGCTGCTGGCGCAGTTGGATCATCCCCATGTGATCCGTGCCTTTGAAATCGGTCAGCTTAAAAATGAAATGTATCTGGCCATGGAGTTCCTGCCCGGGCCGACCCTGGCGGAACATAACCGGCAAGGCGCGCCGCTGGCCCAGGAAGAGGTGTTGCGGCTGAGCCGCGAAATACTGATGGGCCTGCAGGCCATTCACGCCCGGGATATCATTCACCGTGACCTTAAAACGGCCAACATCATGTTTGACGGCCGCGGGCGCTTGCGTATCATGGATTTCGGTCTGGCCCGCTCGCATCTGGTGAGCCTGATGACCACCATGGGCACGGTGATGGGCACCCTGGGCTTTGTGGCGCCGGAACAGATCACCAACGCCGATATAGACCAGCGGGTGGATATCTTTGCCTTTGGCGTTATTTTATATGATATGCTCTGCGGGCAACTACCCTTTAGCGGGGAAAATGAGATGGCCCTGATCCATGCCGTGTTCAGTACGGTACCGCCGCCGCCTTCCTCGCTACGGGATGATATTGTCCCCGGCTGGGATGCCCTTGTGGCCCGTTGCCTGGAAAAGAGTCCGGCCGATCGCTATGAGCAGGCCAGGGATGTGCTTATTGATTTAGACAGGATGGCGGAGGAGAATAAAATTGAGGCTTCCTGAAAACTGGGAAAACTTTTTGGCGGCGGATTTGGATATCCCCCGTTTTTATATGGAACTGGACAACTTCCTGATGCAACACACGCCGGGCATTCCCGCCGGGCCGCTTATCTTTCATGTGTTTAAGCGGGTTGCCCCCCGGGGGGTGAAGTGTGTGCTGTTCGGGGAAGACCCCTATCCGCGGGCCTCCTCGGCCAACGGTATCGCCTTTTGGGATGAAGAGATAAAAAGCTGGCAGGATAAAACCAACGGTAATTCGCTGAAAAACATGCTCAAGGCCCTGTTGGTGGCCCGGGGCTGGGCCGGCTACGAGACGCCCATTGCCCGTTGCCGCGAAATTGCCCGGGAAAAAAAGCTGCCCGCGCCGGCGACCCTGTTCGGCAACTGGCTGGAACAGGGCGTCTTTTTGCTGAACACCTCCCTGACCTTTTCCGGACCGCGGGCCAAGAAAGCCCACTTTGCTTTTTGGCAGCCCTTTCATAAAGCGGTGATCCGCGCCCTGAACCGCCGGGAGGAGTCCGCGCCATACTATATTTTGTGGGGCCAAAAAGCCCGGCGCTGGCTGCCGGTCATCAATGAAACCATCGACAGCCCGGATAAGGTGATCCTTCAGGGGCACCCCACCTTTATACACCAGTTTCTGAAAAAGGAGGAGCCTTCCTATTCGCCCTTTACCGAAATCGAATTCCGAACGGGAATGAAATGGTTGTAGTTCTGTCCGTAAAACCGTCTTCTCTCTTAAAAGCGCTTCTTGTACTTTTGGCGGCCCTTTCCCTTGCTCCGGGGCAAAAATATCCTTTTACCTATTACACGCCGGAATCCGAGATCAACCCCCTGCCCGGCGCCGCCGTGAACTGCCTGCTTCAGGACCGGGAAGGGTATATCTGGTACACCGTCTACTCCATTGGCGTGGTACGCTATGACGGGAAAACGCAGGAAATATACACGCCGGCCGACGGCTTGCGCGGCCGCACGGTTATGAATATGCAACTGGGGCCAAAGGGACGCCTGTGGGTGCTTTCGGACCTGGGGCTTTCCGCCTCGGAAAAGCCGTTGCATGAATACGGTATTAATGAAAGGATCGCCTTTACCACCACCGTGGGCCATACGGCCCTGGCCGAAGCCTCCGTCAGTCAGGTGGGATTAGACGCCCTGTTGAGCGACGCGCGGGGTAATGTCTGGCTGGGCACCACGGGCATGGGGATAGTACGCTACCGCTACGACAACGCCGGATTTTTAAGCGCCGATACCTTTGCCAGCGCCGTGGGGGAAGAAGGGGGCAACGCCACGGTTTACGCCCTGGGCGGCGGCAACCGTCAGGCGGTTTGGGCCGGGGTGGAGGGAGGCCTGTTAAAGTACGATGAACAGAAAAACCGTTTTGTTCCCGCTGTAACGCGGGGATATAAACCGGCCTCTAACACGCACAGGATTGAGGAAGGGCCGGACGGCGTCTTGTGGGGTGGCTGCGAAAATGGCCAGATCTGGAAATATGAGCATAACGGGGAAGGTATCCTGCCGGTAAATCATCAGTTAAGCGGAACCATTAACGATATATTGTTTGCCCGGAACGGGGATATGTGGGTAGCCAGTGATCATAGCGGTCTGCTTGTTTTTCCGTCCTCGCCTCATAAAAAACCATGGGTGCTTACGGAAAAAAACGGCCTGCTAAACAACATTCTTTACGACCTGCTGGAAGACAGGGAGGGGAATATGTGGATCACCCATGTTGCGGGGATATCCAAGTTGCGATACAACTACCGGGCTTTTAATCACGTTACGCGGATTCCCGAAACCGGCGAGGCGGGCGGCTTTCGCGGTTTTGCGGTCTCAAGTATCTGTCCGCCTTCCGGGAGCGACCGTTATTTTCCGCTATGGGTTTCATCCAAAACAGGTCTGGTCTATTTCAGCAGTTTTGAGGATATCACTGTTATTGACAGCGAAAAAGGGCTGCGGAACAACGATAGTTATGATATTATCCGCGATGAACAGGGCCGCATCTGGGCCGGAAACTTTACGGGGCTGCAATGTATTTCCACCCTGGAAAAGGCGCCCGTTCCTTTTCTCGGGGCCAACCGGCGAATGATTGACGTCGGGGGGGCAAGAAAAACGCTGTCCTATTTTGATGTGGGCATCATCGGCGTCTGTAATCGTTTTCGCCTGCCGCTGAGCCCCGGTTCCCCGGAAACGGAGGAGACCCTGTGGTTTAACAGCTATCTGGGCATGGTGGCCTACATCTCGGGCGAGTGGTTTGTGTTTGCCGGGGAGGCGGGCCTGCCGCCCAGCATTATGTATACGGCCACGGTGGACAGATACAACCGTTTATGGGTGGGCACCGGAGACCGGGGGGCCTATCAAAGTCCGCCATTGAATATCCGCGATTTACTGGCCCTGCCGCGCGATAAAAAAAACAGGGTCACCCGTCCCTTTTTTAAAGCCCGCTGGAACAGGGATAACGGCGCGCCCGTGAATGAGATCGGTGAATTGATCGCCCTGGGCGATACGCTGTATCTGGGCGCCGACAACGGGCTGTGGATTGTCGCCCTGGACTCCCTGAAAATTAACCGCAAACTGGTAAAGGGGCTGGGCTCACCGGATGCCAATATTGCCAGCATGGCCATTTCCACGGACAGACAAACCATTTGGGTGGGCACCAATAACGGTCTTTTTGCGCTGGATGTTAAGCGCGGTAACATCGTCCGCCAACTTTCGCGCGAGGAAGGTTTGTTAAGCGATGAGACCAACTGGCTGCAGGGGGTGCGTACGGCGGATAACGGCCGGGTGTATATGGCCAACCCCAACGGCTTTACCATTTACGATCCCTCGCTGGATACGGTGCGCCGTGAACCCCCGCCCATAAAAATAAAGCGCCTGGATTTCAGGGATGATCCCTGGGGACGCAATGAACTGTTGGTCGAATACACGGCCCTCAGCTACAGCAATGAAAAGAAAAACCGCTTCCGCACCCGTCTTATCGGTTATGATGCGCACTGGAGCCCGGAAACAGGGGAGAATAAAATACGCTATACCGGTCTGCCCGCCTATTTTTGGAGCAAGCGCTACCGTTTTCAGGTGATGGCCGCAAACAGCGACGGAGTCTGGACGGAGGTTCCCGCTTCGGTCACCTTTGACGTCAGGCCGCCTCTTTTCTTCCGCTGGTGGGCCTTTGTCCTGTATCTGCTGCTTATCGTCAGCACCGGTTTTGGGCTGCGCTGGTTTACCATCCACTGGCGCGAGTTTTTTATTCCCCGTCGCCGCTATATCTCTCACTATAAATTATTGGATTTTCTGGGCAAGGGCGGCATGGGGGAGGTCTACCGGGCCCGGGATATTCATAACGACGCGATTGTGGCCATAAAGCTTCTCGCGCCGGAATTGCTGGAAAACCCCGATAACCGCCGCCGGCTGATGAGCGAGGGCCATCTGATTTCCACCCTAAGCAGCCCCTATATTGTAAAGGCCCATGAAATAGGGGAAAGCGCCGACTCTCCCTATATCGTGATGGAATATCTCTCCGGCGGCACCCTGCGTGACTATGTACGGCAAAATCATCCCCTGCCGGTGGCGGAGATAAAGCGGATTGCCCGGCAAATATGCCTGGGCTTGCAGGCCATCCATGACAAGGGGATATATCACCGCGATCTTAAGACCGGCAATATTATGTTTGACGAAAGAAAAAATCTGCGCATCATGGATTTTGGCCTGTCTCGTTCGCCCCTGGTCAGCACCATGACAACCCTGGGCACGGTTATCGGCACACTGGGCTATGTGGCGCCCGAGCAGATCACCAATCAAAATGTCGATCATCGCACCGATATCTTTTCCCTGGGAGTGATACTTTATGAACTGGCCCTGAACCGGGCCCCTTTTTCGGGTGATAATGAAATCGTTTTGATACACAGTATCTTTAACAGCACACCGCCGCTTCCTTCATCCCTGCGCGAGGATACAGGCCCCGCTTTTGACGCCATTGTTATGAAATGTCTGGAAAAAAATCCGGAGAAGCGCTTTGAGTCTACCGCCGCGGTTCTTACGGCCCTGGGGGACTGGGAAGCGGAAAAGGGGAGCTGAAAGAGACGGGGGGCTTTTCTCCGCGCATTATTGATTGCTTCCCTCATGGCGAAACTTTAAATTCCCGTTCTAAGATTTTATGAGACCGGAGCGGCCGGCGGAATTTTCCGTTACCCGGTATGTCCGGGAACGGCCGGAGTGAGCGGCCCGCCTGTTCAGGGGCTCACTCCTTCACAAAAAAGAGAATCATGGATAAAATACGTTTAAAAAATATCGTCTTCTACGCCCACCACGGTTATTTTCAGGCCGAGCGTGATCTGGGCCAGAAATTCGAGATCGATATCGAGGTGGAAGGCGACCTGCGCCGAAGCGCCGCCAGCGATGATTTAAGCCAGACCATCGACTATCGCCGCATTTACGAAATAGCCCGCGATCGCTTTGCCGAGGAAAATTTCAAGCTGATAGAGACGGTGGCCGGGAACATTGCCGATGACGTGCTGAAACTGGCCGGCGTGGCTTCGGTGAATATCCGCGTGCGTAAACCCCACGTGCCCATGCGCGGCCTGCTCGACTATGTGGAAGTGGAACTGCATCGTCCCTTTGAGGAAAAATGACATACAGCTACTATATCGCCGCGGGCAGCAACATTCACCCGCGCAGGGAATATATAAACCGGGCGGTAAGCGCCCTGACCCGGCATGGGCGCATTGCCGGCGAATCGCCCCTGTACCGCTCGGCGGCCTATGGCGTGCGGGAACAGGCGGAGTTCCTCAATGCCGTTCTGGAGTGGCACAGCGATCTGCCTCCCCTGGAGGCCCTGGCCCTGCTTAAGCGGATCGAAAAAGAGACCGGCCGGCGGGAGAGCTTTCGCTGGGGACCGCGGGAAATCGATCTGGATATCATAGATTACAACGGCCGGGAGTGGCATGATGAGCAGCTGACCATCCCCCACGCTGATTTTGAAAACAGGCTTTTTGTCCTCTATCCCCTGCGGGACGTGGCTCCGGACTACCGCAACCGCCGGGGACAGACGCTGACGCGGCTGATTGAAAACTGTTCCGACCGCGGCGAGATATCCCTTTATACCCCGGAGGCTTATGTCCCGTAGCAGCTTTAAATATATCACGGTGGAAGGGGTTATCGGCGCGGGAAAAACCTCTCTGGCCGAAAAGCTTTCACAATGGTTTGGCGCCTATCTGGTTCTGGAGGAATTTGAAACCAATCCCTTTTTGTCGGATTTTTATAACGATCGCCGGCGTTATGCCTTTCAGACACAGATATTTTTTCTGCTCAGCCGTTTCCGGCAGCAGGAGGAGCTGAGGCAATATGACCTGTTTCATGACCGGATCATCAGTGATTATATGTTCCAGAAGGATCGCATCTTTGCCACCATCAACCTGAGCGAGGCGGAGATGAAACTGTACGACGGTCTGGCGCGCATCATGGAACAACAGATCGCCATACCCGACTTTGTCATCTATCTCAAAACCTCCACGGCGCGGCTGATGCGCAATATCCGCCAACGTGGAAGAGATATGGAAAAGAATATGGATGAGAGCTACATCGACAATTTAAACATGCTGTATGATGACTTCTTTCAGCATTTCACTTTCGCTCCGGTGATCACCATTACCATGGATGAACTTGATTTTATAAAACACCGGGAAGATTTTAAGTATATTATAGACCAGATCAATCAACGGGTATGAACATCTCATGTTTAAATTTCTATTATTGGCACTGTTGGGGTTTTTTATTTTCAGATATCTGCGTCAGACGCTTTTTGGCGGCGGGACGAAAAAAGAGGTGCCCCGGCGTGAAAAGGGGAGCGTGGAAAAGCCTTTTCAGGAAAAACACCGCAATGAAATAGAGGATGCCGATTTTGAAGACCTCGACTGACGCGTTGGCCGTTCCCAAAACGGATATCACCCTGGACCGCAACCAGCTCAGGCAGATTTTACAATTGAGCCACGCGGTAAACGGTTCCATGAGTCCCGCCTATCTGGTGCAACAAATGGCCCGGGCCATGGAGGAGATCGTACCCTGCATGTGCTGTTATGTATGGGTGTATGACTCCGCTTCCGGCGAAATGTGGAGCTACCGCGACAATGTGCGCCTGCAAACCCAGGCCGATCACATTTTAAGCGGCCGCGCCTTTCTGGAAAAGCAGCAACTGCACCTGTCACACCCGGCGGAAGACAGTCTGCTCCATGAGGAATACGACCGGCTGGACGGGGCGCGGGTAGGGCACTACCTGGCCCATCCGCTTTTTGACGCCCAGGGAAACGCCCTCGGCGTTATGCAACTGATGAACAGCGCCATCCATCCCTTTAGCGGCTCGGTGATGGATATGCTGGGCGAATGGGCCCTGCTGGCCGGAGGCCGTTTGCGGGCGGTTTTGGAACTGCACCAGTGGCAACAGGCCTTTTATTCCTTCAGCGACGTCCTTTCCGAAACCCTGGACACCCGTGACTACATCACATCCGGCCATTCGCGCCGGGTGACCCTGTATGCCATGGAGGTGGCCCAGCAGATGAATCTGAATGTCGGCCAGAGGCGCCGTCTGCAGCTTGCCGCCCTGCTGCACGACATCGGCAAGCTGGGTATCCCCGAGCTGATTTTGTTACAGAAAAAGCGTCCCGGCGAGGATGAGTATGAGATCATTCGCCGTCATGCCCAGATTACCCGTCAGATTTTGAGCCGGATTCAGTTCCCCGACCGGCTGCGCGAGGTGGTGGACATCGCCGCCATGCATCACGAAAAACTCGACGGCAGCGGCTATCCCGCGGGCAGGCGGGGGGATGAAATTCCCCTGGGCGCCAAAATCCTGGCTGTCTGCGACGTCTTTGACGCCCTGACCTCGCGCCGGCCCTATGCCGACCGCCGCCCCCTGGAAGAGGTGATGGAAATTCTGGAGAAGGAAACCGGCAGCGCCTTTGAACCGTTTATCGTTTACCATTTTAAGAACATGCCCCTGAGCCGCCTGATCCAGATTCTGGAGTACGGACACACGGAACATTTTGACGGGGAAGACCTGCGGCGACTGGACGACCATACCCTGAATGACCTGGCCCGGGCCGACGGGATCGCCACGCCGGTTCTGGAAGAGATTAAACAGATATTCAACCATTACTATACCCGCGCCTATCGCGGATAATAACAATGGAGCGATGATGACCAAAAAAGAACTGTTGAAAGAAAAAATAGAACATATTGATATTACACGCCACAATGTGGTGCCGCTGGTGGAGGCCATGGGTAAAACCGCTTTTCAGGCGCGCAACCTGCACCGCGCTTCCCGGATTTTTGATATGATGCTGGCCGAAAAGGAGACCGTGGTTTTTTTAACCCTGGCCGGATCGCTGATCAGCGCCGGGCTGAAAAAGGTCATCGTTACCCTTATTCAGAACAACATGGTGGATGCCATCGTCTCCACCGGGGCCAATATCGTTGATCAGGATTTCTTTGAGGCGCTGGGCTTTTTACACTACAAGGGCGATCCGCGCATGGACGACCAACAACTGCGCGCACTGTGGATAGACCGCATTTACGATACCTATATCGACGAGGAAGACCTGCGCGTTTGTGACGATACCATCGCCCGGCTATGCGAAGGACTGGAAAAACGCCCCTATTCCTCGCGTGAATTTATCCGCGAGATGGGCCGTTTTCTGGAGGCTAATGAACAATACGCCGGTTCCCGGGAAGAGTCCATCGTCTACAACTGTTACCAGCGTGACGTTCCCGTTTTTGTACCGGCCTTTAGCGACAGTTCGGCCGGTTTCGGGCTGATATATCATCAGTTCCACAGCCGCGGGCCGAAGGTGACCATCGATTCCGCGGCTGACTTTCTGGAGATCACCAAAATAAAAATCGCCCATCCGCAATCGGGCCTGTTTATGGTCGGTGGCGGGGTGCCCAAGAATTTTGTGCAGGACGTCGTTGTGGCCACCGAGGTGCTGGAGCAGGAAGCGCCGATGCACAAATACGCCATTCAGATCACCGTGGCCGATGAACGGGACGGCGGTCTTTCCGGCTCCACCCTGCGCGAGGCCTGTTCCTGGGGCAAGGTGGATACGGTGTATGAGCAGATGGTCTTTGCCGAGGCCACGCTGGCTTTTCCCCTGATTGCCGGATACGGCTACCACAGGGGAAGCTGGAAGGCGCGGCAACCCAAGCGTCTGGCGCGGCTGTTTCAGACCGTGGACGCGGAATAAAAGAGGATACATTATGATCATCATTACCGGCGCGGCGGGATTTATCGGCAGCGCACTGGCCTCGCGCCTGAATCAATCGGGTGAAAGGGATCTGTTGCTGGTGGATGTGCTGCGGCACAACGATAAATGGAAAAATCTGCGTCATCTCGATTTTTACGACTATGTGGATCGCGACGCCCTGTGGGAGACCCTGCCCCTGCTGCCGGAGGTGAAGGCTATATTCCATATGGGGGCGTGCAGCGCCACCACCGAAAGCGACGCCGCCTATCTGATGGAAAACAATTACCGCTATACCCTGCGCCTGGCGCAATATGCCCTGCAAAACAATATCCGCTTTATCTATGCCAGTTCCGCCGCTACCTATGGTGCCGGGGAACGGGGCTACGCCGATGATGAATCCGCCATACACTTGCTGCGGCCGCTGAACATTTACGGCTACAGCAAGCAACTGTTTGACCTGAAGGCGCGCCGTGAGGGTTGGCTGGAAAAGATTTGCGGTATAAAGTTTTTTAACGTCTACGGACCCAATGAATATCACAAGGGCGATATGGCCTCGGTGGTTTTTAAGGCCTTTAATCAGATTCGGGAAACGGGCCGGGTAAGACTGTTCCGCTCCCACCGCGAGGATTACGGCGACGGCGAGCAAAAAAGGGATTTTGTCTATATTCGCGATGTGCTGGAGATGATGATCTGGCTGTGGCAGCATCCGCGGGTGAACGGCCTGTTTAACGCCGGCAGCGGCCGGGCGCGCACCTTTTTGGACTTGGCCGCGGCCACCTTTCAGGCCATGGGAAAAGCGCCGCGGATCGAGTTTATCGACATGCCGGAGGATATCCGCGACCGCTACCAGTATTTTACCGAGGCGCCCATGGACAAGCTGCGCGCGGCGGGCTATGACCGTCCGGCCACCTCCCTGGAGGAGGGGGTAAGGGATTATGTTCAAAACTACCTGGCCAGGGATTTCCTGCCCTTTTAAACAAACCGGAGGGTTATCCCACAGGTTTACTGTAGGATGAGGATTCTGCTTAAATTATATTGAAATATCTTTTTAAGAAATGTCTATTACTTATCGCTAACTAAGCGATGACATGGAATATGTAAATCTCTATTATTTATTTGCAGAACGGGTTATCTTTAGATATTTTGAAAAAGTACTAGTATAGATAAAAGTTATTAACCTATAAAAAATGATCTAAAAGATGGAGAAAAGAATGAAAACATTATCTCAACCTCGTAATATATTGCTTAAAAAATATGAAGAATATGTAATTAAAAAGATGGGAACAGGAGATAAATGGGAAATTGAACACCGTTTAGCCCATATTCATGGCCACAAAGCTGGACTGAAAATATGGGTTGAGGGTAGACAACGAGACTCTGAAATTAGAGAATATTTTGAAAATAAGGAAAGAGATAATCGTGATGGCTATTTTTTTTATAATAGTATAATGAAACCAAGCTATGTTGAATTTGAGAAGATAGAAAGTTATAAGTCTGGAAATAGGATGAACTTAATTCTAACATACAAAAGAAAATAGCTTAAATAGTTAAAGTAAGATTAGTAAACTGTATAGAACCATACTGTAATCTTAAGCTGTATTCTTAAACACCGCCCGCTATTCAAAATAATAGCCCACGCCCACAAAAATGTTGCTGACCCGGTTGCCATTGGCAATGGGGCTGTCCGCGGCCTGTTTTCCGAAAAACCAGACCCTTGCGCCGACAAAAACACCAAAATCGCCTACCGGCAGGGTAAGGATGCTTTCCAGCTCCGTGGAAAAACCGGCCTCCGCCTTATAGTTTTCCGTGCCATAATAATAGTTGCTTAAGGCCGCGCTCTGATATTGCAGTCCCGCTGCGGTAAGCAGGCTAAAGGGGCCGGGGAAGAAGTGGGTATAGAGCTGCAGGTCCGCTTCCCAGCTTTTATGCCGGCCGGAAACATCCTGCAGCAGTGCCAGGCGCGCGGTCAGATTGCCCGGCAGGCGCTTCCCCAGCTGTACGCCGGCCTCAATGGCCTGGGGGCGGTCGGTCAGGGGGGCGTCATCCTTGCGGAACTGGTGCGAGCGTATCTGCGCCGCCACCGAGGCAAACCAGCCGTCGGAGCGGAAAAAGGTATATCCCAGGCGGTTGGCCTCTATCCACACGGGGCCGTATCCGCCAAAGATGAGCGGGCTGGGACTGACCGAAATATCCGTGCCCGTATAGTTACGTTCCTTTATGGTAGCCCCGAAGGCCCACAGACCGTAGGCCGGCTCCATCAGGCCCTGCGCCAGGGAAAGCCCGGCATAAATCAGCATAAAAAAAAGTGATTTTAAAAACATGGATACCCCCTTATATATAAAGGACGGATGCCGTTACAACATCCGTCCCTGTTTTTCTGTCCGTTCGGATTGCCAATAGCGCCTATATTAGCAGCCGAAGTTCACAAAAGTTTTACATGAAGAAAATATTTTATAAAAGAGCAGGCTCCTATTTTGTTCCGTAAAGCTCCTGCCATTTGGCCTCGAATTCATTACCCTTAACCCACACCGGCTGATCCGGGTTGCCGGCCACTTTCAGGGCGGTACGGAAAAGCACGCGCATGTCGCGCTGGCAACCGCTCAGGTCCCACACCGCGGTCACACTGTCACTCAATTGGTGATAGTGGTTTGTCTTGTATTCCTTCGGGTCGGCTTTCGGCGGTTGAACAAAATCCCTGCCCGGGTTGATATAAAGCGCGGGAATACCGGCCTTGGCAAAGTTGATCTGGTCGGAACGGTAAAAACTGCCGGCATTGGGGTTGGCGTCGCCGGTAATTTTCAGCGGCTGTTCCCCGCCATCGGCGGCGGGAACCATTGTTTGGGCGGCCACCTCTTTAAGGGCCGTGCCCAGACTGTTCATCTCCACGCCAATGGCGGCCAGGTCGCGGGTCAGTCCGAAAATCTGCGGCATGTCGATGTTGAAATCGGCCACGATTTTATTGCGGGCGAAGGGCGGTTTGGCCACAAACCAGCGGCTGCCGAGAGAGCCGCTTTCCTCGGCGGCGCAGGCCAGAAAGAGGATGCTGCGGGCCGGTTTGTCCTTCAGTTTGCCAAAGGCGCCGGCCATGTTGATCAGCGCGGCGGTACCGAGCGCATTGTCCCAGGCGCCGTTATAAACCTGATCCTCTGCCCGCGGATCGCTGTTTTTACCCAGATGGTCGTAATGGGCGGAAAAGACGATCACCTGATCCCTGAGCCGGGGATCGCTGCCGGGTAAAATGCCCAGCACGTTTTTGGTCTCGATGACCCGCTTTGCGCTTTCGATATAGGCGCTCAGCGTGTACCCGGTATCGCGGGGTTTAAAGTCGCGGCGGGCGGCCATTTCAAACAGACCCTGCAAAGTGCTGCCCATGCTTTTGGCGATCTTTTCCGAGGTGGCCTGGTCGATCCAGGCCAGCAGATCCACCTGATAACCGCTGCCGGGCAGATCCAGGGCAAATTTTTCCTTGGCGCCGCTGTGGCCGATAACACTAAAGGGGTAGCTGGCCGAGGGGGTGGTATGGATCATGATGGCCCCGGCCGCGCCCAGACGCATGGCCTGTTCAAATTTATAGGTCCAGCGTCCGTAGTAGGTGCGCGCCTCACCCTTAAACAGTGCCTTGCCGTTCTCCGTAACGGGCGGGTCGTTGTTCAGGAATAGCAGCACCTTACCCTTTACGTCGGCGCCTTTAATGTCGTCCCAACCATATTCCGGGGCCTGCACGCCGTAGCCGACAAACAGGATCGGGGCGTTTTTGATATCCACCACCTTTTCCGGGGAAGTGGACCAATAGGTCAGGGTCTCATCGGAAACATAGTCCAGCTTTGTGTTGCCGCGGCGGATGGTCAGTGACGATTTTTCCGCTATTTTACGGGAACCGACCATCTTAAAGGTTTGGTAATAGCTGCCGTCCACCGTTTGCAGACCGTTCTCCTCAAAGCGCCGGGCAATATAGGCGGCGGCTTTCTCTTCACCTGCCGTGCCCGGAGCCCGTCCCTCCATCTCATCGGCGGAGAGCACTTTTACATCCCGCAGGATATTTTCCGCCAGGATGGTATTTGCAGCCTCCGTTTCGGACATACCGCCGTTTTGGCAGCTCCATGTAACAGACGATACCAAAATCAATAATAAAAACAAACGAGTCATAAAATCTCCCACGGGAAACAGACCGGTTATAAGCCGTCCCCTTTGTAATGTTGCGGTTTCAACTATCTTAAGCCGTATTGTGTCAGAACCTCTTCCGGGATGGGCCCCAAATCCGAAGCTCCCGCATTTTCATCCACCTGCTTCGGGGTTTTGGCCCCCGGTATGGCCGTATGGCAGGCCGGATGGGAAATACAAAAACGCAAACTGACCCGGGCCATGGACTGATCCGGGTAGTGATCGAACAGCGGCCTTATCCGTTCCAGCTCCGTCAGGTACTTCTCCAGCTTTTGCGGCGAAAGGTTCATGCTGCGGTGATCCTCGGCGCTGAAGGTGCTGTCGCGGTTGAACTTGCCGGTTAAAAATCCGAACAGCAAGGGTATACGAACGATGACGCCCACGCCATGTTCCAGCGCTTTGGGGAAAAGTACCTGTTCCGCCTCCCGCTCCAGCAGGTTATAGCGCACCTGGATGACGTCGAGGAGGTCATGGTGGCGATCCAGCAGATGGGCCTGTTCCGTCTCTTTAAAGGATTGAATGCTCAGACCGGCATGCAGAATTTTACCATCTTTCTTTAGCTTTTCCAGCGCCCGCCAGGGTTCATCGCGTTCCAGCTTATCCAGGTCGGGGCTGTGCAGTTGCAGGATGTCCAGCGCTTCCACCCCCAGCCGTTTCAGGCTTTTCTCGGCGGCGGAGATCAGATATTCCTCCGTGTAGGTTTGTTTGATCGGACCGTAGCCCTCATCGTCATCGTCTCCGGCATTGTAAAAATCATTTCCCGCCTTGGTGGCGATGATCACATTGCCCTTGCCCCGTTCGCGGATCACCCCGGCGATCAGCTCCTCGGAGTGGCCGAAGCCGTAAACATCGGCCGTGTCGATCAGGGTCACGCCCTTATCGAGGGCGGCGTTCAGGGCGCGGATGGAGACCGCGTCATCGGTCGGCCCCCAGTTCATGCCGCCGATGGCCCAGGCGCCAAAGCCCATGGTGGATACCCGCGGGCCCCGTTGGCCCAGTTGTGTATAGCGCATTGTGTCACCTCATGCTAAAATGGTTTTATGAAAAAAGACCCGCGCGCGGATATTCCGCCGCCGGGCGGCTCTTAATAGCGAAAGTGTTTGATATGCTCACCCTTTTCCTCGATATCGGTCATGGCCTCGATGCCGATTTGCAGATGCAGATCGACATAATTTTCCGTAACCATCTGATCCGATTGTTCCGTTTTGATACCCTCGGGCATCAACGGCATATCGCTGACCAGCAGCAGGGCGCCGCGGCTGATTTCATTGACATGGCCGACGATAAAAAAAGTGGCCGTTTCCATATCGATGGCCAGGGCCGAAATACTCTTCAGATAGCTCTTGAATTTTTCGTCCCATTCCCACACCCGGCGGTTGGTGGTATAGACCACGCCGGTGCGGTATTCCATATTGTGATTGATGATTTTTTCGGAAACGAACTTGTGCAGCTTAAAGGAGGGCAGGGCGGGCACCTCGGGCGGCATGTAGTCGTTGCTGGTTCCCTCGCCTCGGATGGCGGCAATGGGCAGCACCAGGTGGCCTATTTCGGCGGAGTGCTTAAGGCCGCCGCATTTGCCCAGGAACAAAACGCCCCGGGGTTCACGGGCCACCAGTAAATCCATAATGGTGGCCACATTGGGCGAGCCCATGCCGTAGTTGATAATGGAGAGACCGTGGCTGTTGGTGGCCACGCGCATGGGCCGGCCCTGGCCTTTAATCTCGCAGTTAAACTGGTCGGCGAATTTATCCACATAATTCTGGAAGTTGGTCAGCAGGATGTAGTCGCCGATCTCATCGATTTGCGCGCCGGTGTAGCGGGGCAGCCAGTTTTTGGCAATATCCAGTTTGGTTTTCATCGTCGCTCCTCATGATTGATCTGAACCTGAAAAAATAAGCTTTTCTGTTTAACAATCAAGAATATCGTTGGAAATCAGAAGAACAGGGAAATTCGGGCTGATTTACAGCGCCTCACCGCAGTATTTACAAAAACGGGCGTCGTCATCATGGTTTTCCGCGCCGCAGGCCGGGCAGGCCTGGGTGTTCAGGTTTTGTCCCAGGGCCGAGGTCATCTCCGCGGAGATGATGCCCGTGGGCACGGCCAGGATGCTGTAACCGAGGATCATTACCAGCGCCGCCACAAACTGTCCCAGCGGCGTTTGCGGGGAGATATCGCCATAGCCCACGGTGGTCAGGGTGACGATGGCCCAGTAGATGCCCCGGGGAATGCTGGTGAACCCGTTTTCGCCCCCTTCGATCACGTAAATCAGCGAACCGAGAATGATCACCAGGGTGAGTACGGAAAAGAGGAAGACGGTTATTTTCCGGCGGCTGGCGATCAGGGCGCGGCGCAGATAGCGTGCCTCCCGGATATATTGCACCAGCTTAAGCACCCGGAAAATACGCAGCACGCGCAAAACGCGCACCACCAGCAGATAGTGGCTGCCCGGAAAAAGCAGATCGAGGTAGCTGGGCAAAATGGCCAGCAAATCCACCACGCCGAAAAAGCTGCGGGCGTAACGGAAGGGCAGCTTGACCACCAGCAGGCGGGCAATATACTCAATGGTGAACAGAATGGTAAAAAACCACTCCGCCGATATCAGTATGGATTGATACTTTTGGTGAATACTCTCCACGCTGTCCAGCATGACCACGGTAACGCTGACCAGAATGGCCGATATCAGCACGACGTCGAATAACTTTCCGGCGCGGGTATCGGCTTCAAAGATTATTTCATGCAGGCGTGAGCGCAGGGAGGCCATGGCGGTTTTTATCCGTTACGCTGTTTTCAGCCGGGCAAATTTCCGCTTGCCCACCTTGAGTACATGTTCGGCGGAAAGATCAACCGTAAAAAAGGGATCGCTGATTTTTTCGCCGTCCAGGGAAACGGCGCCGCCTTTGATCAGCCGCCGCGCCGCGCCCTTGGAGTCACAGGTTTTGGTGGCCAGCATCACCTCGTCAATACGCATTGCTCCGCCGCCCAGGGTAAACTCCGGCATATCGTCGGGCACATCCTTTTTTACAAACAGATTGCGGAAAGCCTCCTCGGCCGCGTCGGCCGCTTTCTCATCGTGATACATGCGCACCAGGGTACGTCCCAGGTAGCTTTTCAGGTCGCGCGGGTTAACGGCGGGGTCCGCCAATTGGGATTTGATGCGCTCCAGCTCTTCGGCGGAGACATCGGTAACCAGCTCAAAATAGCGGTAGATAGCGTCATCGGGGATGGACATGGTCTTACCGTAAATTTCATTGGCCGGTTCGTCGATGCCGATGTAATTCCCCAGCGACTTGCTCATGCGCTGTTTACCGTCCAGTCCTTCCAGAACCGGCATGGTGAGTATGATCTGCGGCTCCATGTCGTATTCTTTTTGGATATGGCGACCGATAACCAGGTTGAATTTCTGTTCGGTGGCCCCCAATTCCACATCGGCCTTAATCTCCACCGAATCGTAGCCCTGCATCAGGGGATAGAAGAATTCATGGATGCTGATGGGGAGTTGGGCGGCGTATCTTTTGGCAAAATCATCCCGTTCCAGCATGCGGGCCACGGTAAAGGTGGCGGCCATGCCCATAATCTGCTCAAAGGTCATTTTTTTGAACCAGTCGCCGTTAAAGCGCACAATGGTCTTGCTCTTATCCAGAATTTTAAAGAACTGATCCTGATAGGTTTGGGCGTGCTCCATCACCTGGGCGTGGGAAAGGCGGGGGCGGGTGCTCTTTTTATCGCTGGGATCGCCCACCATGGCCGTGTAATCACCGATGATGACCACCACCTGATGGCCCAGTTCCTGGAACTGGCGCAGCTTGCGTATGCCCACCGTATGGCCCAGATGAATATCCGGCGCCGTGGGGTCAAATCCCTGTTTGATGATCAGCGGTTTATTCTCTTTTTGGCTGCGTTCCAGTTTTTTTACCAGTTCCTCTTCCGGCAGCACCTCCACCGTGCCCCGTTTGATAACATCCATTTGTTCATTGATGGAAGGAAAAGCCATTCGTCACTCCGTTAGTAGTTGTTTTTTTGATGACGGGCCACATCGCGCTTCATTTCCCGTTCGGCAATGGCCGCCCGTTTGTCGTATTTCTTTTTACCCCTGGCCGTGGCCAGTTCTATTTTTATGAGATGGTTTTTAAAATAGACCTTTAGCGGAATCAGGGTTACCCCTTTTTCCTCCACCTGACGGTAGAGTTTTTTCAGCTCCATGCGCCTGAGCAGCAGCTTACGGTCGCGCAGGGGGTTATGGTTTTGCACCGTGGACATGGAATAGGGATTGATATGCATGCCGATAAGCCATAGTTCTCCCTTGCGGAAACGGGCATAGGCGTCGGTAAGGTTGGCCTTGCCCTCGCGCAGGGACTTAACCTCAGTGCCTTTCAGCACCATGCCGGCTTCATAGGTGTCTAAAATCTCGTAGTCGTGCCGGGCCTTGCGGTTATTTATTATGGTTTTGTGCATCATTATTTCATAAGTGTGATAAAGCTTATAAGTTTAACTAAATCATGGCTATGGTTCAACCGATAAACAGACTGTCCGCGGCGGTAACTTTTTTATCTCCGCGGCATCGAAAAGCTATTTTAAGTAATACAAGGAAACAATCGGCCCATGGAACTTCCCCTTAGCTGGATGCGCGGCCTGTACCCCCGGGCGGATTTCAGGCATACGGCCCTGCGCCATAAGCAGGCCCATTGGGTTCATTTTGCCTCCATACCGGCGGATATTACTCTGGATGGCTGGCTGGACGGTCTGAAAAGCAGCGAGGGAGAGGCCGTTATTCTGCGCGGCTGTTCCCAGCCCCTGGCCGACGCCCTAAAGGGACGGGGCTTTGATCTGCTGCCCGTGGGCATGGAAGCGGAAATACCGCTGGGGAGCTTTAGTCCGGGCACGGGGTTGCGGGAACTGGAAAGGCGGGCGGCAAAAAGGGGACGTATCGTACCGTTCCTTGTGGATGAACAGCGCGCGGGAGAGATGCAGGCGGTTTGGGAAAACTCCGTCCATGCCGGCCGGCCGGTGTTGAAAAAGCTTTTTCGCAATGAGCGTTCCTTCCACCGGCGCGGGCTGGCCTTTGTGCAAGCGGGAGGCCAGTGGCTGGCCTTTATCACCTGGTCACATAACAACAGCCGTAAGCGTCATCTTGAGCAGATGGTGCGCCGCCGGGAGGCGCCCGCCGGAGTGATGGAGGCGCTTATTCTGGAGCTGATCCGTAAAACAGTGCGCGACGGATACCAGACACTAAGCCTGGGCGAGGTACCGTTCTTTTTTCCGGAAGGATTTTCACCCGGAGCGAGGGCGGGGTTTATCGCCGCCGGGGGACGTCGTCTGTCCCGTATCTATAATGCCCGCGGCCTGCATCACTTTAAAAATAAATTTCATCCCCAATGGCAGCCGGTCTATATCTGTGGAAAACCCAAGGTCTCCTGGCTGCACCTTGTGGAAATGGCCTGGCACAGCCGCTTTGTACATTTGGCGGTGGAAACCTACCTGCCTTTCGGGCATCTTTTTAAAAAGTATAAAAGATAATACTCAGCCACGCCATAAGTCTTAGCCCACCCCCGGCTCTCGGGGAGGGGAGTAATCTATGGGTAAAACGTTAACGCCCGGATTCATCCGGGTGGATGGAAAGAAAAGTGAAAGTCCCCCGAATCCATTTCAACGGATTCGGGTATGAACGAACACCCATTGCCAGGATTTGGTTTTAACGCTGCCTTTAGCCTTCCGGCCAGGTTGGGAACTCATCCCCCGGCCCCTTCTCTTGCGAAGAGAAGGGGTGAGGTCATGGGCCGGATAAAAGCATCTGATTTTGCCGGAAGGTTTTATATTTGCCCTGGTTCCCCGCGGACGTTGATGTCGTTTCCCCCCGCACCGTGCGGAAGTAAAGGATTTCACGGCGCTGCGCTTCTCGAAATGACAGTTAGCGGGTAAGCGTCATTCCGGACGCAGTGAAGAATCCTCTCCTTGATAAGCCTGGGT
>JALXBH010000319.1 GCA_026991535.1 Calditrichia bacterium
ACGATACTAAATTCTTTACATATTTTCAATGTACTTAATATTTTACTGGTTTAGTACTCTACATTTCCAGGAAAAGATAAAAAGGCCTTCCACCGATTGGTGAAAGGCCTTTGTTTATAATATGTCGGTTATTTTTTCTGAATAAATTCAGCATTAATAACGATGTCCACCTCGTCGCTGACCACCAGACCGCCTCCATCCATGGTTTTGCTCCATGAAACCTTATAATCCTTACGATTGATGGTGGTGGAGGCGCTAACTCCGATACGGGTGTTGCCCCAGGGGTCTTTTACCGGACCTTTTACCGTAAAGGGTAAACGGACATCCCGGGTGATCCCGTGCAGGGTCAGTGTGCCAATGGCCACATATCCGTTGTCGGTTTTTTCCACCGTGTTGCTTTTAAAGGTCATTACCGGATATTTAGCCGCGTCAAAAAAGTCGGGACTGCGCAGATGCTCATCTCTTTTGGGATTGTCAGTATCTACGCTGGCCAGTTTGATGTTGGCTTCCACGTTGAACTTACTAAGGTCCCGCGGGTCAAAAGTCAGTGAAACGTCATAATCCTTAAATTCGCCTTCAACGGTGGAAATTACCATATGGGTAACTTCAAAACCGATGGTGGTGTGAGATTTGTCGTTTACGTAATCCGTGGCCATGGCCATTGTGCCAAGGCTAAGCAGCGCGAGCGCCGCGCTCATGAATCGATACATAAGAGTCTCCTTTGTTTGTTTGAGTTTTTATGATCCGTAAAAAAAGTGTTCGCGTACAATTTTATCATTTTCCCATTCCTGAACCGTAACCTGATGCGATTTTACGTGTCCCCACTCTTTATGTTCATACTCCATGGTCCACTCCACCATGCTCAGGTTTTCACCGGTGGCCACATTTTTAACCTCGGCCCCGTGAAACGCGGTAATGTTGCCAAAAAATTCCTTCTCGCGTTGGCGATTGGCATCCTTGCCCACAACCGGGGGATTGTTATTTTCCTGCATGACCACATTATCGGCATACATCTCCTCAAAGGCCTCCAGGGTGCGGCCTTCCAATATGGCTTTGTTGAGTTTCTCAACATTTTGTAAAACAGACATAGTGTCCTCCTTTGTTTTCCGGCATTTAATTGCCGGCGTTGAAACGTGTTCAAACACGTATTGATATAAAAAAAATCAGTACTTTAATAAAATCACTTCACATAGTGTGATGATTTGACTCAAGGTCTCTTCACCGATATTCACCTCAAACTCTTTTAAAAAGCTATCAACCCGCAGATCGAGTTCCGCCAGCAACTCTAAACCGGCGGGGGTTATAAAGGCCATGGAGCGTCTGCGATCTTCCTGACACTGTTTGCGCTCTACCAGGTCCCGCTTAATCAGGCGGTCGATAAGGCGGGTGATATCCGGCGCCCGCTCAATCATGCGCTCGGAGATGGCATAGCGCGGGTAACCTTGCGGATAGGCACCTTTCAGGATATGCAGAATGTTATACTGGGCCATGGTTATGCCGCTGCCCTTAATGGATTTTAGAAACTGGTCGCGTAACACGGTGGAAGTCATAAAAATGCTTAAAAAGGCCTCCTGTGCCACGCTGTTGAATTTTTGTTGTTTTATGCGTTCCTTTAAGGTATCCATCGGATTGTTCTTTATTTATGTGTTTGAACACGTAAAATATACAATAGCTTTCTTCACATGTCAAATAAAAATATTTTTTTTCGATTATGACGCCGGTCGGGAAAGGTTTGAATAAAAAATTGGCAAAGTGAGGAATAAAACAGAGATGTATGACTTTCTACCATATAGAAAAACGCTTACATTGAAAAGAGCACAAAGATAAAAGGTTCTATGCGTAAAATAATTTTTTTTATTTTTTTCTCCTTTCTTCTTTCCACCCTGTTATATGCCCGTGAGACAAAAGTTTACGGCCGTGTATATATTCCCGCTGTAAAAAAGAAGGAACGTACCTTCCGCGGAAGGATGTATCGAAACCGTCTTTCCTCGAGGCGCTCCGGTAAAAAAGCGGCAGGGGGCAGGCGCTCGGTTTTGGAAGATGTTATCATTTTGGCTTACCCGTTATCATTCAGGCCAAAAGTAAAGCCTTTAAAAAGGGTTAATTTATTACAAAAGAATGCCCGCTTTGTACCCCGTGTACTGCCGGTTACGCCCGGCACATCCGTGGCCTTTATAAATCTGGACCGTTTCTATCATAATGTGTTTAGCATAAGCCCCGGGGCGCGTTTTGATATTGGTCGCCGGCCCACGGGTGTTGTCGTAACAAAGACAATATCAAAAACAGGCGAGGTCAGGTTGTTTTGCGATATACACTCCCAGATGAATGCAACTATCCTAAGCGTTAATACACCTTTTTTTACCCGGGCGAATAAGAACGGCGTCTATTTACTTAAAAACCTGCCACCCGGAAAATACCGCATAGAAGCCTATCATCCGGATCTGGGAAGGGTTTCCGAGGTAATTACGGTGACAGAAAACAATTCCGAACGCCTGGATTTTAATTTAAACAGGTAACCCTATGCGCGTATCCATCCAAAATAAACTGTTTTTGGCCTTAACCGGTTTGACCCTGATGGTGCTTGCCGGTGTTTTATACGCCGTAACAACTATTCTGGCCCGGGAAATTGAAAAAGATGTGATCGCCGGTTTCAGAAATACCCAGCAAATCTTCCGCGAACAGCAAAGTCTGATCTACGACCGCCTGGTGGAGTCAAGTTACCTGATTTCCGAAAACTCCACCTTTAAGGCCAATGTTACCCTGGCCGACCCCCGATCGGTAAACTTTAGCATCGATGAATATGCCGCTTTCACAAAAGTGGACCTTTTTGTGGTGACGGATAAAAACGGTAAGGTTCTGGGCCGCCTGTCCGAACCGGAAAAGTATGGTGACGACCTTTCCGTGCGCTCCACGGTTTTTGAGGCCATGCAGGGCGCCGAGCCTGACAGCGTCATTCTTTGGCCGGAACTATGGGGTATCGCTCAGAACCTGTTTCAGGTGGTAAGCCTGCCTGTATATGCCGGAGAATCCATTGTGGGCACTCTAACCCTGGGCACCTTATTCACCTCGGTGGAAGCCCGTTCTTTAAAAGGCGCGGGTAATATAGATATATCAATCTTTTATAATGACCGTATTATCGGCAGCACCATCGGGAACGAGCTCCATCGGGGAATCGAGGACATGGCCCGTAAGAACAGAACGGCTATCGATACCGTGCTGCAGTTTGCCAGCCCCACGCCCGCGTTTATTGACACCCTGAACGGCGTGGCCCAGTTTGTTTTTATCAGTCCCCTGGGACGGGGGGAAAAGGCTTATTATATTGCCACAGTTCCTGCCGCGGAGGAATTGACGGTACTCAACACCATTCGCGAAAATATATTTTATATAGCGGCCTCTTTTTTGCTTTTAACCCTGCTGCTGGCTTTTTTTCTCGGAAGAACGTTTTCCCTGCCGATTCAACGTCTGGCCCGGGGGATGGAGAAGGTGACCGCCGGTCATCTTGATATCCGCATCACGCCCTCTACCCGGGATGAAATAGGCACGCTTACCGAAACCTTTAACGAGATGATTCAGGGTCTGAGGGAACGGCTTCACCTGAGTAAATATGTGGGCCGTCATACCCTGGACATGGTTTCCGGGGTAGCCACTGACGAGATGGCCCTTGGGGGAACCCGCCAGGAACTGGCCGTGCTTTTTAGCGACATAAGGGGATTTACCGCCTATAGCGAGAACCGCTCTCCGGAAGAAGTTATTGCCATGTTAAATCGTTATCTCGGTTTTCAGGCGGAGATTGTGGAGCAGTATGACGGCTCGGTTGATAAATTTGTCGGTGATGAGATGTTCGCCCTTTTTAGTGGGGAACAGGCCACGGAACGGGCGGTGCAATGTGCCTTTGACATTCAGGAACGTGTAAAGCGTGAGCATGAAAACGATCCCGTACCCATATATATCGGGATAGGCATAAATTACGGAGCGGTTATCCTGGGCAATATGGGAGCGGAAAAACGCATGGATTACACCGCCCTGGGGGCAACGGTAAATATGGGCGCCCGTCTTTGTGGCGCCGCGGCGGCAGAGAGCGTGCTGTTACCCAAACCCTTGGCGGATTCGCTGAAAATTCCTGTAAAAATAAAAGAGGTCTATCTGATGGCTTTTAAGGGCTTTTCGGAAAAAATAAAAATAGCGGAGGTTGCCCGTGCGTAGAAGCTTTATAAAATTAGTATTTCTCTGCGGCATGTGCCTTGGGCCTTTACACGCGCAGATTGAGCTAAGCGGAAGCGCCGATTTTGAAGTGGCCGCGGGAGGGGAGGATTCCCGCTTTGTCTCAAATGAGATCAACAATGAATTCCGTCGGCCCCACCTGAGCATCCGTGAGCTGAACCTTTTTCTTTTTTCCGAGATTGGCGGCGATTTCTTTTTTAATGCCCGTTTGCAATGGGATATCTGGGGCAGCGGACGCTTAAATTCCCTGCGCATAACCTTGGCCTCACTTTCCTGGGAGCCGGAGGAGGGACAGGTTGCGCTTTCCGTGGGGCGTTTTGTGAACCCCTTTGGCCTGTACCCCCGCCGGCAACTGAGCAGCGAAAGCAGCTTTATCAACGCCCCCCTGGCTTACGGTTATTTTATTAATGTATCGGATACGCGCGGTTTCTGGCCCGCCGCGGGCAAGGCCGGGCAATACGGAAGCGAGGATGTGGGGCTGACCATGAACTATTTCGGCGGCTATGCCACAGGCGCTCTTTTTAACTGGGTGATTATTCCCGAGGGGCTGGACCTTGCCTTGGCGGTTACCAATGCCGCGCCCGCTTCTCAACAGGACTACACCAATCTGCAAAATCTGGGCGCTACCCTGCGCCTGGGTTTTCAACCGGCCATATTCTGGCAACAGGGTATTTCCGTAAGTCACGGTAGCTTTATGCGCCGGGAGGCGGTGAACAATAATTTTGATCGCCTGGAGCAATACCGTCAAACCCTGCTGGGGACGGATATCATTATAGCCTATGCCTATTTTGAACTTTCCGGGGAATTGCTTTATGCCCTGTGGGATGTGCCCGCCTCGGATAAGAACGGTTTTCAAATCGGCCCGGACGGCAATTTACAGGCGTACCGCCTGAGTAATTGGAGTGCTTATGTGGATACCCGTTTTGAATTGCCCTTTCTGCCGGGCAGCTATGTCGCCGGGCGCTATGAGCGCATGGTTTTTGACCGTTTCACCCCGCCTCCGGGAAGCAGCCTGACGGCGACCAATCCCTGGGATGAAAGCCTGATCCGCTATTCCTTTGCCCTGGGCTACCGCCTGGCGCGGCCTGTGCTTTTAAAATTTGCCTTTAGTGAGCAGATATATGATGACAGAAATCTGAAATGGGATGACTGGACCATGCGTCTGTTGTTAAACGTATCCCTATAACTCCATTTAAGGAAAAGCCATGATCTCCAGAAGAAAATTTATTAAAACGGCGGGATGGGGCGTTGTGCCCCTGGCGGCCGCCCTGAACTCCTGTGAAACGGTAACCGGTACGTCTGGCCGGGATGACTGGCGCGCGGATTTTTCCATTATGGGTGATGCGGCCCGTTTTGAAGCCGCCACCATTGTTACCTATCAAAGCATGATCGATTCCGGCATATTGGATGAAGCGCCGCCGGCCCTGCTGGCGGGAATGAACGCCGCGCTTTTTAAAGGCCATCATGAAGAACACCTGGCCCTTTTTAACGAGGCCTTTGCCGCAAAGGGGCTGGCGGCTGTCGATACCGGCGGGGTTACCGCCGACCCGCGTCTGAACGATGCCGGAAACTGGCGCGACGCCCTTATTTTAGCACTAAATCTGGAATTTGAAGCGGCCGGGTTTTATTTTAGCCGTATGACGGATCAATTGACGACAACCGCCGTTAGAAAATCTTTTGCCAACGTGTTGCCCATTGAATTGAGTCACGTTGTGGCTTTTAAATTTATTCTTGGAGAACAGCCGGCAATTAACGCGGGTCTGTTTGATAAGTTTACCATTGCTACCCAACTTTAACGAAACGGGATTTTATAATGCGCTTACCGGCCCTGCTTTTAAGCCTTGTTCTGTTACCTGCACTTTCCTGTCAATCACAAAATACTGTTTTCACCCGCTCCGCTAACACAGACTGGGCAAAGGGTATCGTCTGGTATCAGATATTTCCCGAACGGTTTCGTAACGGTGACACCGCCAACGATCCCACTCCGGAGGAAGTGCCCGGGGCCTATCTCTCATGGCGCGTTCATCCCTGGGGCAGCGACTGGTTTGAGGTGCAGCCCTATGAACAGAAAAAATCAAAGCTGTTTTACGATGTAGTCTATTTTCGGCGCTATGGCGGCGATCTGATCGGCGTTATCGAAAAACTGGATTACCTAAAAAAACTGGGCGTGGACGCCATTTACTTTAATCCCCTTTTTGAGGCGGCCAGTCTTCATAAATATGACGGTGCCTCCTTTCATCATATCGATAATAACTTTGGGGCCGACAGCAAAAGCGATCTTGAAAGATTAAAACAAGCCGCCGAAACCGAGGAACCTTCCACCTGGATATGGACTTCGGCCGATTCCGTTTTTTTAAGACTGATCCGGGAAGCGCATAAACGGGACATACGTATTGTGATGGACGGTGTGTTTAACCATACGGGGCCCGAGTTCTTTGCCTTTGAGGATGTGCGCAAAAACGGGCCGCAATCACGTTACGCGGACTGGTATGACATAAAATCCTGGGATGATCCGGCCACGCCGCAAAACGAATTTGACTATGCCGGTTGGTGGGGCTTTAAGGGTTTGCCGGAGTTTTACGAGGATGAGAACGGTTTTCGTCCCGCCGTGTGGAACTATATCTTTCACGCCACCGCGCGTTGGATGGACCCCAATGGCGACGGCGACCCCTCCGATGGCATCGATGGCTGGCGTCTGGATGTGGCCGATCAGGTGGCGCCGGTCTTTTGGAAAAAGTGGTACAGGCATATCAAGGAGATCAACCCCGGGGCGCTGATTGTGGCCGAGTTGTGGGACGAAGCCTCGGAAGCGGTTAAGGATCAACGTTTTGACGGCGCCATGAACTATCCCTTTGCCTACGCCATGGTCGATTTTTTTATGGATAAAAATACAGCCATTGATGCTGCTGAACTGGCCGCCCGCCTGCAAAAGCTTTATAAAGCCTATGGCCGGAACACTCTGTCGCTGATGTGGAACCTGATCGATTCCCACGATACGGACAGGATGGCCTCGATGATCCTCAATCCCGACCTGAATTTTGACCGCATGCGCAGCCCCCGGGATAACCCGGGTTACCGGGTACGCAAGCCCAATGATACAGAACGCCAAAAGCAAAAACTGGTTGCCGCTTTTCAGATGACCTTTATCGGCGCGCCGATGATTTATTACGGTACCGAGGCCGGAATGTGGGGAAGCGACGATCCGGACGATCGCAAGCCGATGTTGTGGGATGATATGGTGTATGCCAATGAAAAACACCACCCCTTGCCCGGGAAAACCCGGCCGGATGATAAAAATCAATTTGACCGTTCCCTTTTTGACTATTACCGGCGGTTGATACAGATGCGCCGGGACTATCCCGCTTTGTCGGGGGGAGATTTTTCCGTAGCAGAAGAATTTACCTCGGGAGATATGGTGGCCTTTTACCGTTCCACACCCGGGCAGCGCCTGTTGGCGGCCTTTAACCGCGGGGATGCCCCGCGCGCGCTGCGCGTGCCTGACAACAGTATTGCTCAGGTCGTCTGGGGTGAAGATTCCCGTCCTCTGACGGTGGGCCCGCGCTCCTTTCTGGTGATCCGTTTAAAGAAAAAATAAGCCGCGCTCCGGCGGTTTAAACCCATAAAAGAAAGTACCGTACCATGAGTCACAAACACAGTGTAGCTGTTTTCGGAGCGGCGGTGGCCGGTTCCGAGGCAGCGGCCACCCTGGCCTCGCGCGATGTGGAAGTTTTTGTTTTTGAGCAAAATGCCCTGCCTTACGGGAAAATAGAATATGGTTTACCCATGTGGCACATTAAACTGCGCGACAAATATGAAAAGATAATCGATGAAAAACTGGATCAGCCCGGAGTGCGTTTTATGCCTCTGGTTAAGCTGGGGCGGGATTTGTCTTTTTTGGATGTGGTGGAAAAGTGGCCTTTTCAGGTGGTGTTGCTGGCCACCGGCGCCTGGCGCGACCGTCCCCTGCCCGTGCCGGGCGTGGATGACTATATCGGACGCGGATTGTACTACCAAAACCCGTTGGTGAGCTGGTTTAACCAAAAACATGATCCGGCCTATCAGGGGCCCTCGTTCGAGCTGAAAGAGGGCGCCATCATTATCGGCGGGGGATTGGCCTCCATCGATGTGGCCAAGATTGTTATGCTGGAGACCTTTATGGCCCGTGCCCGGGAACTGGGACGGGAGATTGATCTTTTTTCCCTGGAGCGGCTGGGGCTCCCCGCCGCCGCCGAACAACTGGGGCTGGATCTGGAAAAAATGAATATAAAGCCCTGCACCATCTATTATCGCCGCCGGCGTATCGATATGCCCCTCTCCTCCAACCCGGAAGTGGAATCGGAGGAGGCCTGGGCCAAGGTGCACGCCGTGCGTGAAAAAATTCTGGCCCGCGCCCAGGGTAAATATCTGTTTAAGGTAAAAGAACTGCAAAGCCCGGTAAAAACCATTGTTGACGGTGATCGTCTGACGGGGCTGGTTTTTCGTAAAAATGAAATACGGGATGGAAAACTGCTGGCCGTGGAGGGCAGTGAATATAAAGTACATGCCCCTTTAGTCATCTCGTCCATCGGCAGCATTCCCGAACCCATTGAGGGGGTGCCCTGGGAAGGGGAGAAGATGGCCCTGACTGATGTGAATACGGGCCGGGTAAAGGGCTGGGATCATGTCTATGTTCTGGGCAACGCGCTGACGGGCAAAGGCAATATCAAGGAATCCCTGCATCACGGCCGGAAAATCTCGGAGAATATTGCCCGTGAATATCTGGGGTTGCGGGAAACCGCCGACGAGGCTTACGAAATAAAACTGCCTTTTGCCGTTCAGATCGATAATTTAAAAAAAGAAATTGAGTCGCGTCCCCCCTTATCAAAGGAAGAGTATGACTATCTCTGCCAGTGTGTTGGCAACGCCTGCCACTGTATGGTGGGCGAGGGAGATATTCCCGGTTGCCGCTGTACCCATTACAAGGGTTGGATTGAAGAGCATTTGCCGCCTCGTTTGGAAAATATGATCAGGGAAAAACAAGATGAGCAAAAATAACAGCAGCCGCGTCTATTCCACCCACGCCGGGGAGCGCGATGACGCGGTAAGGAATGACGTGCGGGAGATGACGCCGCCGGAGAAACAGACCGCCTATATCGAGCGTGACCGGAAAAAACGGCGCGGTAAAACTGTGATCGTCATACGTAACCTTAAGGGCGATCTGAACGGGTTGAAAAAAGAACTGCAAAAGCATTGCGGGGCCGGTGGCAGTCTGAAAAACAATGAAATTGAAATTCAGGGCGATCACCGTGAAAAAATAGACGCTTTTCTACGGAGCAAAGGCTATAAGACAAAGCTTGTGGGCGGATGATGCCCCCCCGGCTTTTGTCCCCGGCCCCGACAGTCATGCTTTTTGATTCTTATCGCCCTTTTCCCGGAGAAGCCACAAGGCCTCTCCGATGGGAAATCACTGAGCGAAGAACGTTTTAAAGGCTAACTTAAAATATTGTCGAGCCCGGAAAACTTTTTATTGTAGTCGGCCTGGCTGCGGCGAATAACCTCATGGGCCTCTTCCTTGCCATAGATATGGGTGATTTGGGTAACATGGCGGTCTTCCCCGGGGATATCCTTATAGGTCAGAAAATAGTGCCGCAACCGTTCGATCAGCTTTTCGGGAACATCCTGAATATCCTTCCATACGCCGTATACAAAGTCATCCTTTAAAAAGGCGA
>JALXBH010000320.1 GCA_026991535.1 Calditrichia bacterium
GGGCGTAGGCGGCGATCCAGGCCGGGGAAGCGGGCATGACAGCCAGGGCGGCGGACGGTTCACGTCCCTGGTTGCGGGTCAGGAAGCGCAGGTAGGCGATGCGGTCGAACACCCAGGCCGCGCGGCCGAAGGTACCGACGATCAAATCATCCTCTTGCGGTTGCCAGGCGATATCCATGGTGGGCGCGGAGGGGTAGCCTTCCGTCCATTTTTGCCAGTTCTTACCGCTGTTCATGCTGAAGTAAAGACCGGTCTCGCTGCCGGCGAACATCAGTCGCGGTTCTTTGGCGTCCTGCCAAAAGGAGAGCAGATAGCTGTCCATATCCTGCTCATCGATGAGCCGCTTCCATTTTTTGCCCCAGTTGTCCGTTTGATAAAGATAGGGTTTCCAGTCGTTTTGACGGTAATTATTCACCACGACAAAGGCGGTGCCGGGTTTATAGCGGGAGACGCGAATCTGGGCGATCCAGGCATTCCGGGGCAGGCCGGGCATATTGGCGCTGGTGTTGGTCCAGCTCTTTCCGCCGTCACGGGTCAGCTGTACATTGCCGTCATCGGTGCCCACCCAAATCACCCCGGCCTTTAGGGGACTGGGGGCGATGGTGATGATGGTGGTATGGTTTTCCGCGCCGGTGACGTCGTAACTGAGTCCGCCGCTTTGCAATTGTTTCTGTTTACCGGGATCGTTGGTGGTCAGGTCGGGGGAAATGATCTGCCAGCTCATGCCCTTATCCGTGCTTTTATGCAGAAACTGGCTGCCGAAATAGAGGGTCTCCCTGTCGATGGGGTCTACGGCAATTCCCGCGTTCCAGTGGAAACGCAGAGGTATTCCCCCGGGGTGCGTCGGCTGGATATAAGTGTTATTGCCGGTCAGGCGGTCATAACGCAGCAGATTGCCCTCCTGCCACATGGAGTAGCCGTAGCGGTTGTTTTTGGGATCGGGCACAACGTCAAAACCGTCGCCGAAGGAAAGTTCCTGCCAAAACAGGTTACGGATACCGCTGTTACGCCACACATAGGCCGGACCGATCCAGGAGCCGTTGTCCTGCATACCGCCGTAAATGTGGTAGGGATGGGCGTCGTCCACATTGATATGGTAAAACTGGGCCAGGGGCAGGTTTTCCACAAAGCGCCAGCTTTTGCCGCGGTCGCGGGAGATGGCCAGGCCGCCGTCATTGCCGTCGATTAAAAAGGAGGGATCGTCCGGGTGGGCCCACCAGGCGTGGTGGTCGGGGTGCACCTTATTCCAGGGGATCAGCGTCTCAAAGGTTTTACCGCCATCCTCGCTGACGGTGACGATGGAGTAGAGGTTGTAGAGGCGGTTGTCATTCTGCGGGTCGACAAAGATGTCCGCATAGTAGAAGGGCCGGTTACCGATGTTCTTATCACTGATTTTTTTCCATTTAAAGCCACCGTCATCGGAACGGTAGAGGGCTGTTTTTTTTGCTTCGACCAGGGCGTAAATGCGTTTGGGATTGGAAGGGGCAATGGCCAGGCCGATGCGGCCCAGTTCGCCGGCGGGCAGGCCGTCTTTTTCGGTGCGCTTTTGCCAGTTTTCCCCGCCGTCGTAGCTCACGTACAGACCGCTGCCCTTGCCGCCGGAATTAAAAAACCAGGGCCAGCGCTGGTATTGCCACATGGCGGCTACCAGCTTTTCCGGGTTTGCGGGGTCCATCACCAGGTCGGCACAGCCGGTGGAGTCGTTGACAAAAAGCACCTTTTTCCAGCTTTTGCCGCCGTCCCGGGTTTTAAAAACACCGCGCTCTTTGTTCGGGCCCCAGGCGGAACCCAACGAGGCGGCATAAACGATGCTGCTGTTTTGGGGATTGATGATGATGCGGTGGATGGTGCGTGTTTTGACCAGCCCCATGCGTTGCCAGTTTTTACCGCCGTCAATGCTTTTGAAAATACCGGCGCCGCTGTTTTGGCTGTTACGCGGATTGCCCTCGCCGGTACCCACCCAGATCACATCGGGATTGTTGGGGTTCAGGGCCACGGCCCCGATGGACTGCACCGGTTGTTTGTCGAACAGCGGCTCCCACTTAACGCCGCCGTCAATGGAGCGCCACAAACCGCCCGAGGCCGCGCCCACGTAAATGATGTCCGGATTTTTCAGCGACACGGCGATGGAGGTCACCCGGCCGCTCATGCCGGCGGGGCCAATGGCGCGCGGGGCCACCTGTTTAAACAGGGAGGCGGGCAGTGTCTCCGAGCCAAGCAACACACCCGTTGCCATAAAAAAAACAATCGACAGACGATAGATATAAGTCATAATTCCTTCACTCCTGTGCATCATTAAAAGGGACAATGCTAAACATAACTTTTCCGAATGAAAGATAAAAGAAAAAAGGGCATATCCCCCGGCGGTTGATGAAATGCCCCGGCCCTTTTGAGGAGGAGTTGCCGCTAATAGGGATAGAAACGGGCTTTCTATGCACGGAAGGGTGATGGTACGCTTTTTGAATATCTGTCACGTCTGCCAACACAATTCACACAACTTAATGGAGGTATATTATGAAGCATACGCTTGCAATACTATTTATCCTGCTTCTACTGGGAACGGCTCTGCATGCCGATGAAACCGGCGGCAAGGTGGCCCTGGGTGTTAAAGGGGGATTTGAACGCTATTCCGGTGATGTGGACGGTGCCGGCCTGAACGGCTACTATGATGGTTCCGTGCAATGGTGGGTAAGCAATATGTTCGGTCTCAGCTTTACCTTTGGCAAAGGGGTGCTGAGCGCCGAGAACGGTTCCGAGTATTATACGACAAATATTTGGAACTACATGGGGTTGTTAAAGATCAAGCCCTGGGATGATCTGGCCTTAAATCCCTATTTTGCCATCGGCTATGAGCGTTTTGATATCGATCCCAAGGGGAAGAACGGATACCGGGTACCGGATTTTGCCCGGGGGATCAATAGCGGTGACTATACCAAGGTGAACACGGCCATTCCTTTTGGCGTAGGCATAAGCTATTTTCTCAATGATTACCTGGCCATTGAGTCGGAAGCCCTGATTCATGCCAGCACCATCGATTATCTGGATGGCTACGATCGCGGCAGCAGGAATGACAACTGGTTTTCGCTGGCTGCCGGAATCTCCTTTTATCTGGGGCAGGCGAAAGATACGGACAAGGACGGTATCATTGATTCCAGGGATAAGGATCCGCTACACGCGGAGGATATGGATGGTTTCCAGGATGAAGACGGCGCTCCCGACCCGGATAATGATAGGGATGGTATTTTGGACATAGACGATAAAGCGCCGCTGGATCCCGAAGATCATGACGGTTACATGGATGAAGACGGCGTGCCGGATCCCGATAACGACGGTGACGGCATCCTGGATGCCGATGATAAATGTCCCGGCCGGGATAACGCTTTGGACACCCGGGAAGATAAGGACGGTTTTCAGGACGACGATGGGTGCCCCGACCCGGATAATGACGGCGATGGCATAGCGGACGCGGATGATGCCTGTCCGGATGAGGCGGAAACCATGAACGGCTACGAGGATGGTGACGGTTGCCCGGACAGCAAACCGGCCGTGGCCGTTGAGCAGGGCAAGAGCATAGTTCTGGAGGGCGTCACTTTTGCCACAGGCAGCGCGCGTCTTACGGAAAGTTCCCGGGCCACGCTGGATAAAGTGGTGGAAACCCTTAACAGCGAAAAAGATATCGAAGTGGAAATCCGCGGATATACCGATAACACCGGTAATTATGATAAAAACGTCATCTTGTCCGCGCGCCGGGCCGAAGCGGTTAAAAATTACCTGGTCGGTAAAGGTATTGATGGCAGGCGTATCCAAACCAAAGGATACGGGCCTGAGAATCCCATCGCCCCGAATGATACACCTGAGGGCCGGGCTAAAAACCGCCGGATTGAGTTCTACCGTATAAAATAAAACGTCTATTTTTATCCGTTTAAAAGGCTGTTCCGTAAGGGGCAGCCTTTTTTTATTTTGTCCGGTATATTTGAGGTGAGGCAGATAAATGGAGCGCGCCTATCGGAAAAACGGGGTAGTGCGCGGAGTATATTCCGGCTCCACGCCTTGCCTGCCAATCGTTAATAAAGGTATTTTTAAAGGAAAAAATTAATTCGGAGTTAAACGGTTCTGCCTTATTATAACTCCCGGTCGAATACCCCGCGCCAGCCTATAGTTGAATTTACCAGGCTGTTGATGAATCTGGTATAGGCATGTTTTTTTGTGTGCAAATCGGATTCCTGGCAAGCTGTTACGTACAGTACTGTTCAGCATGTATTGAAAATTTTGGAATTACAATGGTTTCTTGCCGGCTGGGGAGTTTTTTTTCGATTATATCAATGTAAGTCAGGTGGGAGATGGGAAATAAAAAACCCCGCCTTAGGCGGGGTTTAAATCGGTATTTCGGAAAACTATTTTGCTTCCTTATAAAGCACATGCTTGCGCACAATCGGATCGTAACGCTTGATTTCCAGCTTTTCGGTTGTGTTGCGTTTATTCTTTTTGGTGGAATAAACATGCGGACTGGCCGTGCTTTTTAAACGAATAGTTTCGCGGGCATTGGATTTTGCCATTTTGCTTTACCTCGGGTTAAAATTTATGCTTCAACGTCGGCCAGGGTTAAACCTTTCTGAGCCAGATAGGTTAATAAGCCTTTACGGTTGATGGTTTTTAAAGCGCGGGTGGATATACGAATCCGTACAAAGCGGTTCAGTTCGCTTACAAAGATGCGCTTGTTTTGCAAGTTGGGCAACTGGCGGCGTTTGCTTTTGTTGTGGGCGTGGGACACATTGTTGCCCACCAAAGGTTTCTTTCCGGTAATTTTACATACGCGTGACATTCTTTAGTCTCCTTTAAACTCTGGCTTCAAGTAATGCCCGGCCGTTTTTGATTTCGGTATTGATCTTCTGATCTTCATTGTCTCCGGGGAAAATCTTGACTATTTTCTCTGCGAATTTCATTTGACCATTCTTTGGTGAGGTGAAGGTAAAAACAATTTTTACCGCCTTGGCGCTTTCGCCCTGGCCTTTGTTTACCTTATCGCCAAAAGTCTGTTTCTTGGCCATGATATCTCCTGTTTCCTGATTTCATATTTCATTTTTGCGAAAGGCAAGTAATATAGGGGGAAATAATGTCAATTTCAACACATTGCGCGAGTTTATTAAATCATTTTTATAATGAAACCCTATTCAGGCGGCTTCAAATTAATTGCTTTTAGCGGGGCGTCTTTCTAAATTACTCGTTTATTTTAATTGAATTTTGATGGAGGAAACACCCAAAAATGATTAATGCTGAAGTTAAAAAATTATCGGGTTGCAAAAAAGAGATAAGTATTGTTATGCCCAAGGCGGATATCGAACCGATCCGCGAAAAGGAAACACTAAAGGTACGCAAGGATGTGCAGGTACCCGGCTTTAGAAAAGGCAAGGCGCCGCTGCATATGGTTAAGCGTCAGTATGGCCAGTATATTGAAGCCTACACCATGGAAGCGGCCGTCCAGGAAGCCGTGGAAAAAGCCATCACCGAAAACGATGTGAAAGCGGTGGGTATGCCCGAGCCGAAAAAGGTGGAGTTTAACGACGACGGCGACCTGGTTATGGATGTGGAAGTTGAGGTCTTCCCGGAAGTGGAGTTGAAAAACTACAAAGGCTTTGAGTTTGTAAAAGACAAATATGTTGTCGAGGACAGTTTTATTGAGGATCAGATACAAAAACTGCTCAAGGAACATGCCACCCGCTCCGAGGTGGATCGTCCCGTGGAAAAGGGCGATGTGGTGCTGATCGATATGCAACAGTTGAATGAGGACGGAACCCCGCAGGAAAACCATAAGTATACGGATATCTCCGTAACCATCGGCGAGGCCCGTTTTGATCCCGATATCGAAGAACAGCTTATTGGCAAGGAAACCGGTAAGACGCACCGCATTATCAAGGAGTATCCCGAAGACTATCCGCAAAAGGAAGTGGCCGGGAAGAAGGAATATTACGACATCACCATCAAAAAAACGGAACAGGTGGATTTGCCGGAACTGGATGACGCCTTTGTGCAAAAGCTGAACCCGGAGATTAAAACCGTGGATGAGTTTAAGGAGTATATGAAAAAAGGCATGGAAGCCGAATACGCGCGTGAGTCGGAAAACCGCCTGCAGCAGGAACTTTCACAAAAGATTGTCGATGAAAATCCGCTGGAAATTCCCAATGCGCTGATCGAGCGTTATCTGGACAACCTGGTGCAGGATATGAAACGCCGCGATCCCAACGCCGATGAGCGGGCCCTGCGCGAGTACTATCGCAACGAAGCGGAGCAAAATCTGAAATGGATGTACCTCAAGGAAGAAATTGGCAAAGCGGAAAATATTGAAGTGGATGAAAAAGATGTTGAAGAATTCCTAAATAAGATCGAGGATGAGAAAATTCGGAAGCTCTATGATGATATCCCGTCCCTGAAGGATGAAATCCGGAACAATATCCGTGATCAAAAAGTGACGGAATTCCTCATGGAAAATTCCGATATTAAGGAAAACGAAATACCACTCACTTAAATATTCCGGAAGGGCTGTTTATGTCACTAGTACCAATGGTTGTGGAACAGACGGGCCGCGGGGAACGCGCCTATGATATTTATTCGCGTCTGTTAAAGGAACGTATTATTTTTCTGGGTACGCCCATCGATGATACCATCGCCAGCCTGATCATAGCACAATTACTGTTTTTGGAAGCCGAAGACCCGGAGAAGGATATCTATCTTTATATCAATTCGCCGGGGGGCGTGGTTTCCGCCGGGCTGGGTATCTATGATACGATGAATTATATTAAGCCCAACGTGGTGACCACCTGCATGGGGCAGGCGGCCAGCATGGGTGCGGTGTTGCTGGCGGCGGGAACGCCGGGCAAGCGATTTGCCCTGCCCAACGCGCGCATTATGATCCACCAGCCGCTGGGCGGCGCGGAAGGCCAGGCCTCGGATATCGAGATCGCCGCTAACGAGATTTTGCGCATCCGCAAAACCCTGAACCGCATTGTGGCCGAATGCACCGGTAAAACAGAAACACAGATTGAAAAAGACACGGATCGTAATTACTTTATGTCGGCACAGGAAGCGCTGGACTATGGTCTGGTGGACAAAGTGCTGTCGCCGCGGTCTAAAGAAAAGAAAGATTAAATGTCCAGAAAAAATGTAAGAATGCCGGTATATCGCTGCTCCTTTTGCGGACGTTCATCCGACGAGGTGGAAAGTTTGATTTCCGGCCCGGATGTTCATATTTGTAATGAGTGCGTGCGCAGCGCGGCCGATATCATCGAACGCCACCAAAAAGAGTTGAATGTCACGCCGGGCAACCTTTATCCCCCCGCGGAGATCAAGGCCCGTCTAGATGAGCATGTTATCGGGCAGGATCAGGCCAAGCGCATCCTGTCGGTGGCGGTTTACAATCACTATAAACGCATCAACCAAGCCGCTCTGGGCGATGATGTTGAGATCGAAAAGAGCAATATTCTGCTTATCGGTCCCACGGGCACGGGAAAAACCCTACTGGCCCAATCGCTGGCCCGCATTCTGAACGTACCTTTTTCCATTGCCGACGCCACGGTGCTGACCGAGGCCGGCTACGTGGGCGAGGATGTGGAAAATATTCTGGTGCGTCTCTATCAGGCTTCCAACTTTAACCTGGAGCAGACGCAACGGGGCATTATTTATGTGGATGAGATGGATAAGATCGCCCGTAAAAACAGCAATCCCTCCATCACGCGCGACGTGTCCGGCGAGGGGGTGCAACAGGCCATCCTGAAGATACTGGAAGGTACCGTTTCCAGCATACCGCCCAAAGGTGGGCGCAAGCATCCCGAGCAAAACCTGGTGAATATCGATACTAAAAATATTCTGTTTATTTGCGGTGGCGCCTTTGAGGGGCTGGAAGATATCATTCGCCGGCGTATCGGTGAAAAGAATATCGGTTTTGAGCAGGATGTGGAATCGGGACGCAAGATGTCCAAAAGCGAGCTCTATTCCCAGGTGGAGGCGGAAGACCTGGTGCAATTTGGCCTTATCCCGGAGTTGATCGGTCGCCTGCCCGTGCTGAGCTCATTGCAGGAACTGGATCGCGAAGCTCTGTATCAGGTGCTGACCGAACCGAAGAATGCCCTGATCAAACAGTATGTTAAGCTGGTTAAGATGGAAGGCGTTGAACTGGTCTTTAAGGATGAGGCTTTGTATGCCGTTGTCGATCTGGCGCTGAAAACCAAAACCGGCGCGCGCTCCCTGCGCTCGATCATGGAGAAGGTGATGTTGGATATCATGTACCGCATTCCGTCCATGGAAAACCTGAAACGGGTGACCATCGACGCGGAGGTGGTAACTTCCGGCAAGGAACCGTTGTTTGAATTCGGCTCGTCCAAAAAAACCGCATAATTTAAAATAATTCCAGGCTGGCTAAATAGCGCTGAACCTGTCCGGCGGATGGGCTTTCGGCCTGTTTTAGGCAGCTTTTTTTATTTGGGAGTGAAATGAAAGAAAAAGTAAAAACATCCGTTACAACTTCCGATACCTACCGCACCCTGCCATTAAAGGATTTGGTTGTTTTCCCCAATATGGTTGTTCCGCTCATCGTGGGCCGTAAATCTTCGCTGATAGCCATAGAAACGGCGGTGGAGGATGACAAGCTGATTCTTCTGGTAGCTCAGAAAGACCCCGCCCGGGAAGAGGTGGGCGCCAGGGACCTTTACCGCGTGGGGGTCGTGGCCCGCATACTGCAATTGATCCGCCTGCCCAACGGTCTGGTGAAAATTCTGGTGGAGGGGATGTTCCGCGTCCGTGTAAAAAGCATGAATAAAAAAGCGGGCTATTTTAAAGCTGTTGTAGCACCGTTTGAACATTTTGGCGAACCTACCGAGGAGGATGAAGCCAAAAAGCGGCAATTGGTCGCCCTCTTCCGGCGCTATGTAAAGCTTAATGAAGACCTGCCCGATGAGGTGTTGTTTACCTTTAATCACATGGCCGATATACAACGCATTGCCGATTTTATTGCCACCTATGTGGATGTGGACATCGCCGAAAAACAAAAAATACTGGAAACGGCAAAAACGCCGCTGGCTATCGATCGTCTGATAGGGATACTGCAAAAGGAGAGCGATATTCTTACCTTGAAATCCGATCTGGACGAAAAAGTGCGCGATCAGATGGTGAAGTCGCAACGCAATTACTATTTGCAGGAACAACTGCGGGTTATCCGCGACGAACTGGGGGATGACGAGCCTTTCAGCAATGAAGCGGAAGGTCTGCGCAAAAGGCTGGAAAAGGCCGGACTTCCCGAAGGGGTGATGGATAAAGCCCTGGAAGAGTTGCGTCGTTTTGAAAAAATTCCGCCCATGTCTCCGGAGTCCAATGTGTTGCGTACCTATCTGGAATGGCTAAGCGACGTACCCTGGAGCCGTGAGACCGAGGATAATTATGATATCGGACGGGTTCAGGAGATTCTGGATGAAGACCATGCCGGTTTAAAAAAGCCCAAGGAACGCATAGTGGAATATATCGCCACTCTGAAAAGGGTGAAAAGCATCCGGGGCAGTATTTTATGCTTTATCGGCCCGCCGGGAGTGGGAAAAACATCCCTGGGTAAGTCTATTGCCCGGGCCATTGACCGGGAGTTTGTGCGCATCGCCCTGGGCGGAATCAGCGACGAGGCGGAAATACGCGGGCACCGTCGCACCTATATCGGCGCCTTGCCGGGCAAAATCATCCAGGGGATGAAACGGGCGGGTACGGTTAATCCTGTTTTTCTGTTGGATGAAATCGATAAGCTGAGTTCGGACTATCGCGGTGATCCCGCCTCGGCCCTGCTGGAGGTGCTGGA
>JALXBH010000321.1 GCA_026991535.1 Calditrichia bacterium
GGGCGGGCGTTCCATGGCCATGGGCAATGCCGGCGCGGCCATGCCCGGCGGCGCTTACGCCTTTTTCAGCAATCCGGCGTTGACCGGCCTGGAGGGGCGGCGGGTGGCCGCGATCTCCGGTAATTTTATGTCCCTGGATCGTTATGCCTATTTTGCGGGTTATACCTCTCCCGTGCCGCCCAAGGCGGCTGTCTCGCTGGGATGGCTGACCAGCGGGACGGGAAACCTGCGTTCCTATAACAGCATCGGGCAGGATGTGGGGGGGATCAATCATGGCATGCATGCCATATACGGAACCTTTATGCGCACCTTTGGCCCAAACTTAAGGGTTGGCGCTAATCTTAAAATGGTTATTGAAAACATCAATGACGGTACGGCCGAGTTTGATTACAGCGCTCTTGGCGTAGGAGGCGATGTGGGCCTTTACTACGGCTGGAGCGACAACCTGGGGCTGGCTCTGGTGGTGGAAAACCTTGGGGTGGACTTAAAGGCCAATACCGAAAAAATATTCAGCCGCGGCGGCAATACCAGCTTTAGCCTGCCGGTTATTTACAAGGCGGGGCTGTTCTACACCACGCCGCTAAGTTGGTTGAATGTAGCCTACGATTTTGTTACCAGCAACCAAAGCGAGTTTGAGCACCGCTTTGGCGTTGAGGCCTTGTACGGGGATAATATCGCCCTGCGCCTGGGGTATAACGGCACCCGTTTTACCTATGGCGCCGGAATGGATTTTAAATTTATGGATAAACAAAGTTATCTGGACTATGTCTTTGCTTCTTCCGTGGTGGATGAAGGGGCAAGTCATCTGTTTAGCTGGCAATTCTTTTTTTAAGGAACGGAAATGAAAAAAATCTTTTTTTTGCTTTTGGCGGTCCAGGCCCTTTGGGCGCAAAATAACAGCGGTTTCGATCTGTTGAAGCTGCCGGGAGATGTGCGCATGGCCGCCCTAAGCTACACGGGAACCGCGCTTGGCGGAGATGCCGGCATGGTTTATTCCAATCCGGCGGGCGTATTGCGGGCCCCGGGCTCTTCGGTATTGTTTAATTACCAGCAGGGTTTGCTGGACGCCACCCACAGCTCCATGGCGGCCCTGTTCCGGAATGCCCACGGCGCCTGGTTTGTGGACGCGGACTTCCTGAATATTCCGGGTATAGAAATACGGGGCGACGTGCCGGAAGATCAGCCCCGGGGGATAAGTAATGCCTTTAATCTGGCCCTGGGACTGGGCTATGCCCGCTATATTGGCCCCTGGCAGGTGGGCATTCGCATAAAATATCTTTTTGAAAAATACTATCTGGCCAGTGCTCCCGGCTGGGCCGCGGATGTGGGCGTGCAGTACCGCAATGTGGCTCCGGGAACGGATTGGGGACTTGTTGTACAAAACGCCGGTATCATGTCTGCCCTGGATAAGGTGGCCACTCCCTTGCCGCTGACCGTGCGCAGCGGTTTCAGTTATCGTCTGTTGGAAGAGGTGTTTGACGACACTTTGTTGCTGTTGCCGGAACTTATCTGGATAAAGGGCGAGGAGATTTCTTACGCTATGGGAATGTTGTACCGGCCCCTGGAGCGGGTGGAACTGCTGGCCGGGGTGCGTACCCGACGGGAAGCCTTGAGCTGGTCCCTGGGCGCGGCCATGACTTATGATGATTTTACCGTGCGTTATGCCTTCAGTCAGCCCGCCAACGGCTTGAACGGCTTGAATAGTTTTGGTTTTGTTTTTAATTTTTAGGATAGATTGTTAAAAAAAAGGACAAAAGGACGATAGTTCCCTAAAGCAATTCAGGGACAGGATATGGATATTACCATCAAAAAAACGGAAGAGGCCCCAGTTGATGAAAGACGCAGGGTCTGGAGCAGGGATCCGCTGATCCGTCGTTTTTTAAGCTGGGGACATCAGGAGGAAGGGAAGGACTCTTCCCGGCCGGAATTTATACACCACTTTGAAGTCTATTTAAAAAACAGACTGGTGGGTGACGTCCGGGTTTTTGGCGATCGTGGAGATATGAAAAAGAATATGGCTCAGCTTATCGTCGTTTTGGGCGAATCACGCGGGATGGGTGTGGGCAGCAGGGCGGTGGGGCTGGTGCTGGAACGGTTCCGGGGCATCTATAAGGCCATTTACTGCCGGGTGAACCGCTATAATATCGCCAGTATTCGCATGTTGCGGCAAAATGGATTTATTTTTAACAATCTTGTGGGCAATGAATTTATTCTGGAACATGAATATAAAGAGTAAAAAAAGAAAAAAAGTGTCCGGTTTATAGTCTCTTTTTTATTGACAAAATTGTTTGATCTGTTTATATTACCAATCTTTACAATAAAACACTGGGGTGTCGCCAAGTGGTAAGGCAGCGGGTTTTGGTCTCGCCATTCCTAGGTTCGAATCCTAGCACCCCAGCTTGTTTTTTAATGCAAGCGCAGGCTTGCATTTTTTTATGATTTCTAATTTAGGAGCCTATAAGAATGTCGGAAGTTATAATTTCCGCTCAGAAACGTGACAATGCCGGTACATCGATTTCGCGATATTTGCGGCGAAACGGACGTGTGCCTGCCGTTATTTACGGCGCGGAAAACGATGCGGTATCCGTGAGTGTGGACAAGTTGGAGTTGGGGCGTCTGTTGCGTTCCGATTTTTCGGTGATCACCATCGATGTGGATGGGCAAAAAGAGATGGCCGTTATCAAAGAGGTGCAGGTGCATCCCCTGCGCAGCGACGTGCTGCATGTGGATTTTATGCGCGTAGCCGCCGGTCATGAAATTAAGGTGACGGTACCGATAAATTATGTCGGCGAATCGGTCGGTGTAAAGCTTGGCGGTTTGCTCTCCATCATGAAAAACGAACTGAATATACAGGTTCTGCCGAAAAATATGCCCGATACCGTTGAGGTGGATATTACCGATATGGAAATCGGAGACGTTGTGCGTGTCGGCGATCTTGACTTGAAAGATGTGACGGTTCTTGACGACCCGGCCGTAATGTTGTGCCAGGTGCATGTAACCAGAAAAGCGGCTGAAACCCTTTCCGGTGAAGAAGAGGAAGAGGGTGAAGCCGAAAGTAGCGAAGCTACGGAAGAAGGGTAACACCGTTTTTGTTGTTTGCTCTTTTTGGGTTGGGTAACCCCGGGAAAAAGTATCAAACTACGCGTCACAATATCGGTTTTTTATTTTTAGACTATTATGCTGAAAAGTTTGGAATCCCCTTTGTTCCCGGCAAAGGGGATTATTTTTTTTCGGCCCACAGGCAGGGTGACCGGGAAGTGTTGCTGGTTAAGCCGACCACCTATATGAATCTGAGCGGGCAGTCTGTCCGCCAGGTGATGGAAGCCACGGGAATAGCGGCGGAACGGATTTTAGTGGTTTATGATGATTTTCAGCTTCCCTTTGGCACGTTGCGTTTTAGAAAAAAAGGTTCGGACGGTGGACATAACGGAATAAAGTCCATTATCTGGCAGTTGCAATCGGATGTTTTTAACCGCTTGCGTCTGGGAATAGGGCCTCCTCCGGAAGATTCCGTTGTTGATTTTGTTTTAAGTCCGTTTGACGAAGTCTCGCTAAAACAACTGGAAACGGTTTTTGCCGCGGCTTTGGATGGCGTGGATGCCTGGATGGCCAAAGATATCAACCATGCGATGAATCATTACAATAAAAATGTTTTAGAATAGGAGAACTCCGTACATGCAATATACGCTTTTGTTTGCAATGGCCAGTGCTGTTCTTGCGCTGCTCTACGGTATGTTCCGTTCTTCCTGGATTAACAAAAAGGAAGTTGGAACCGACCAGATGAAATCAATTTCGGGCCATATCCGTGAAGGAGCCATGGCCTTTTTGCGTGCCGAATATAAAGTGCTCATTGTTTTTGTGGTTGTGGTTGCCGCCCTTTTGGGGTTTTCCGCCGACCCGGAAAAATCATCGGCCATGGTAGCCGTTTCCTTTATTGTGGGCGCCTTTGCCTCCGCCCTTGCGGGTAACATCGGCATGCGTGTGGCCACCGCCGCCAATGTACGTACTACCAATGCCGCCCGCGTAAGTTTGGGCAAGGCTCTGGAAATCGCCTTCGCCGGTGGTTCCGTTATGGGGCTGGGCGTCGTCGGACTGGGGGTTTTAGGGCTCTCCGGTCTGTTGTATCTTTATGAGGGTATGTTCGGCATGGATGTTGACGGCATCAATCGCGTTTTATCCGTAATTACCGGCTTTTCCTTTGGCGCCTCCTCCATCGCTCTTTTTGCCCGCGTGGGCGGCGGTATTTATACCAAGGCCGCGGATGTGGGCGCCGATCTGGTGGGTAAGGTGGAAGCAGGTATCCCGGAAGACCATCCGCTGAATCCGGCGACCATTGCCGACAATGTGGGCGACAACGTGGGTGACGTGGCCGGAATGGGCGCAGATCTTTTTGAGTCCTATGTCGGTTCCATCATCGGCACCATGGTTCTGGGCGCTGTCTTTTTAACCCTGCCGGAATTTAAAACGGTAGGCGGTCTGAGCGGCGTTTTACTGCCGCTGGCCCTGGCGGCCACGGGAATATTGACCTCCATTGCCGGTACATTTTTTGTAAAAGTCAAGGAGGGGGGCGATCCGCAAAAGGCGCTGAATATCGGCGAGTTCGGCTCTTCCATCGTTATGGTAATCGCTTCGTATTTTATCATCGACCGCATGTTGCCGGCCCAGTGGAATCTCGGTGGTGTGCTTTATACCTCTTCCGGTGTTTTTTACGCCACTCTGTTCGGTCTGGTTGCCGGTCTGTTGATCGGTCTGATCACAGAGTATTACACGGGTACCGGTAAGAAGCCGGTGCGCTCTATCGCGGAGCAGTCCGTTACCGGCTCGGCGACCAACATTATTGCCGGTTTGGGTGTGGGTATGCTTTCCACGGCCATGCCGATAATCATTATCGCCATTGCCATTTTAGGCGCGCATCATTTTGCCGGACTGTACGGCATCGCCATTGCCGCCGTGGGCATGCTTTCCAATACGGGTATCCAGTTGGCCGTGGACGCCTACGGGCCTATCTCGGACAATGCCGGCGGTATTGCCGAAATGGCCGAGCTGCCCGCTGAGGTACGCCAACGCACAGATAAGCTGGATGCCGTCGGTAACACGACTGCCGCCATTGGCAAGGGCTTTGCCATCGGTTCCGCCGCGCTTACCGCCCTGGCCCTGTTTGCCGCTTTTATCGAATCCTATAACGCCACCCACGCGGATAAGCTGGGTGCCATCAATGTAACCGATCCCAAGGTGATGGCCGCTCTGTTTATCGGGGCCATGATGCCTTTTCTCTTTTCGGCCCTTTCCATGCAGGCCGTGGGTCGCGCCGCCATGGCCATGATCGAGGAAGTGCGTCGCCAGTTTAAAACCATACCGGAACTCTCCGCCGCCCTGGCCGTGATGAAGAAAAATGAAGGCCGGGAAGCTTCCGCGTGGAGTGATGACGACCGTAAAACCTTTGAAGCCGCCAATGGCAAGGCTGAATATGGCAAGTGTGTGGAGATATCCACTTCCGCTTCCATACGTGAGATGATCGTTCCCGGCTTGCTGGCCGTGCTCGTGCCTGTTTTGATGGGTTTTTTGGGCGACGCTACCATGTTGGGCGGTCTGTTGGCCGGCGTAACATCGGCCGGTGTTCTGATGGCTCTTTTTCAATCCAATGCCGGTGGCGCCTGGGATAATGCCAAAAAGATGATCGAGGAAGGCATTACCATTAAGGGCGAAAAGTACGGAAAAGGTTCCGAGCCGCATAAGGCCGCGGTGGTGGGCGATACCGTTGGCGATCCGTTTAAGGATACCTCGGGTCCGTCGTTGAACATTTTAATTAAACTCATGTCGGTGGTTGCGCTGGTTATCGCGCCACTGCTGTAAACCAATCATCCTATCCCGGTCACAAGGGCCGGGATCATCAGACCAAAGGAGGCTATATGGCCATTTATGAAACGGTTGTCATTTTAGACAGCCTGCTCCCCGCAAAGGAGATCGATGATGCCGTGGATCGTTTTTCACAGATCATCACAGAGAACGGCGGAACTATCCGCAAGGTTGATAAATGGGGTAAGCGTCGTCTTGCCTATGAAATCCAGAAAAAACAGTATGGATTTTATGTGGCGATTGAATTTGAAGGCGAAGGCAATATTCCCAAAGCGCTGCAAAGCGAATACAATTACACCGATCCGGTTTTACGCTATCTGACGTATCGTTATGACAAGCATCAGTTAAAGGCCATGGCCAAGGCCGCCAAAATGCAGGCATCGCTGGAAGTGGCTTCTACCGCCGCTGCCGAAGCGCCCGCGGAAACACCCGTGCCCGAGGCTGTGGAAGAAAAAACAGAGGCTCCGGCGGAAGAGACCGCGGTTGAGGAAACCCCTGTTGAAGAGACTGCCGCAAAGAGTGAAACGGAAGTAACGGAGGAAGCCGGCGCGGAAGAAGAGACCGCCACGGAAGCCCCCGCCGAAGAGGCAAGCACCGAGGAGGAAAAAAATGATTAAGCAGCGTAAAAAAAGAAATTGTCCTTTTACCGAAGCAGGAATCATCTATATTGATTTTAAGGATGAAAAGCTTTTAAAAAAATATTTGACCGAGCAGGGGAAGATTATTCCCCGCCATACATCGGGCGCATCGGCAAAGATGCAACGTCAGTTAGCCCGCGCGGTAAAACGTGCCCGTCACCTGGCGCTTATCCCGTTTGTAACTGATTTTACCCGCTAAGATAAATCTATAAGGAACATAGCATTATGAATGTTTTATTAAGACAAGATTATGACGGTTTGGGTGAAGCCGGTCAGGAAGTAAAAGTAAAAGACGGCTTTGCCCGTAATTTTCTTATTCCTCAGGGGATAGCCTTTTTGGCCAATAAGCAGAACCGCAAGCGTTTTGAAAACGATCAAAAACAGAAGTCATGGAAACAGGAAAAAGAGAAACAAGCCGCGGCCGAACTGGCTAAAAAGCTTGAGAATGTTTCCTGCACCATTTCTGTTCAGGTGGGTGAGGAAGATAAATTGTTTGGTTCGGTTACCTCGCAAAATATCGCCGACTCCCTTAAGGAACAGGGCTTTGATATCGAAAAACGTAAAATTCTTTTGGACGAACCCATTAAAGCACTTGGTATTTACACTGTAAATGTTAAATTGCATTCCGATGTGGAAGGATCTGTAAAGGTCTGGGTCGTAAAAGAATAATTTAACTTAAGGCCCCGCTGTTGCGGGGCTTTTTATCCTATGCCATACGTTGAAGTCGTATTCAATCTGCCTATCTATCACGCCTTTACCTATCATTTACCCGATTCCTTTCCGCATATCACACCCGGATACCGTGTTTTAGTCCCTTTCGGGAAAAGAACCATTACCGGAATCGTTATCAACCTCCCGGAAAAATCTTCATATTCCAGCATTAAGTCTGTTCAGGATGTATTGGATGACAAAGCCCTGATCCGGCCGGATGCCTTGAAGCTGGCTCATTGGATCAGCTCCTATTATATGGCCCCCCTGGGACAGGTATTGCAATTGTTTATACCAAAGGGACTGGAGGCCCACGATCAGGAAAACCTCTTTTTGGTGGAAGAAGACCCGGCTATCGAGCTGCCCGAGCGTCAAAAAGATCTCTATCTTATGATCGGAGAGAATCCCGGCAAAAGTAAAAGCTATTACCGCAAAAAGATGGGCGCCGGTTCCTTTTATTCCGTTTTACGGGCCCTGGAAAAAAAAGGATTGGTCTACAGCCTGGCCGAGCATAAAGGGGCGCGTGTTTCGGCCCTTATCCGAAAGCATGTACGCATTCCGGCCGATCTGGAAAGCAGAATAAAGGAGGATGCTCATTTTGAGCGCTATTTGAGCAAAAAACCACGCGTGGCCGCTTTTTTGTTTGAAAACAGGGAAAAGGAGGTTCTGCTGAGTGTCTTCCTGCGGGAAACGGGAATGGCCCGGGCTACCCTGCATAAAATGGCCGGCCAAAAATTGGTGGAACTGGTGGACAAGGTTTTAGAGCGCCATCCGGAGATAGACTATGATGAGGATGAAAAAGTTTTCTCCCTTACCGAACAGCAAAAAAGGGTCATCGGGACGGTGTGCGCCGCTCCCGGAGAAAAGGAGTACCGTTCCTTTTTGTTGTACGGAGTCACCGGTTCCGGGAAAACCGTGGTCTACATCGAAATTCTGAAACGGGTGCTGGCAGCCGGCCGCAAGGGTGTAATTCTGATCCCGGAGATTGCCCTGACTCCGCAAACGGTCACTCGCTTTGAGCGGGCCTTTGATCAGAACATTGCCATTTTTCACAGTAAGATGTCCATGGGAGAACGCTATGACGCCTGGATGGCCTGCCACAGCGGGCAGGTGTCCATCGTTATAGGGCCGCGTTCGGCCCTGTTTGCCCCTTTGGAGGATATCGGCCTGATTGTTGTGGACGAGGAGCATGAACAAAGCTATAAGCAGACCGACAGCGTTCCGGGCTATAACGCGCGCGATGTGGCTCTTTATCTGGGAAGGATGCACCGGGCCCACGTGGTTCTGGGCTCTGCCACACCGAGCTTTGAATCTTATTACAATGCCCGTCACAACAAACATACCCTGTTGACCATGATGGAACGGGCCAATAAAATGCCTCTGCCCACCATACACCTTGTGGATATGCGTAAGGAAAAAAGCGCCGGAGGCCGTAAGGTTTTCTCCAGATACCTCCTGGAGCATATGGATCGCCGCCTGGCCCGGGATGAGCAGATAATACTTTTGCAAAACCGCCGGGGTTACGCCTCCTTTCAACAATGTCTGAATTGCGGTTTTATCGTAAAATGTGCTGAGTGCGACGTTAGTCTGACCTATCACAGCTATGATACTTCCCTGCGTTGCCACTACTGTGGCTTTAAAACGCCGGCCAGCGCCTATTGCCCCAATTGTGGCAGTAAGGATCTGGAATACAAAGGGGCGGGCACGCAACAGCTGCAACAGGAACTGGAAAAATTATATCCGGGCATGCCCGTATTGCGCATGGATCAGGATACCACCCGCGGCAAGAACAGCTATCAGCGCATACTGGACGCCTTCCGCCAGGGCAAGGCGCCCGTTCTGCTGGGCACGCAAATGATCTCCAAGGGGCTGGACTTTCCCAATGTAACTCTGGTGGGAGTGATATCCGCCGATGTGGGGCTGGCCGTGCCGGACTTTCGTTCGGCGGAAAAGGTGTTTCAACTTTTGGCCCAGGTGGCCGGGCGCTCCGGCAGGGCCGAAAAAGAGGGTGAGGTGGTTGTGCAAAGCTATCAGACGGATCATTATGCCATCCAGCTTGCCCGGGAGCATGATTTTGTCGGTTTTTACAACGAAGAAATAAAACACCGTGAGAATTATAAATATCCGCCCTTTTACCGATTAATAGTAATAACGGTGGCCGCGGCGGATTTTAAGGACGCCATAAATATAGCACGACAGATTGGAATTCCGTTACGCCGGCATCTGACGGCCTGGGCCGAAGTTATCGGGCCGGCGCCCGCGGCGCTTTCTCGGCTTAGAAATATGTATCGCTGGCAAATAACGGTTAAAATAGACCCCCGGCGGGATACGGCGGGCAGGAAAAGTAAAAAGGTTATCCACGATGTGGTGCAGAGCTACCGTGATAAAAAGCATGCCCATGTTAACATATCCATAGATGTTGACCCCTTGTTTGCCGTTTAAGCTTGATCCTTAGCCGGGTCTGCTGTAATCTGTCTACTGTTTTATAGAAACTGAAAAGGTGGAATGAGTAAATACCTCGAGGAAAAAAAAGAAAATATACAGCGCGTCAATCAACTTGTAAACGATTTGAACTCGATGGGCGAAGT
>JALXBH010000322.1 GCA_026991535.1 Calditrichia bacterium
AAAAGATACATGGAACAGTTTTATATGAACGAAGCGGATTTGGCCTACCGTTCCACGGTTTACGCGCGGCGCACCCTGCTGGCGGGATTTACCACCGTGCGCGAACTGGGCGGTCCCATCAGCAATGCCCTGCGCGACGCCATTAAAAAAGGCTGGGTGGACGGCCCGCGTATCTTCAGCGCCGGAAAGTCGATCGCCACCACCGGCGGACACGCCGATCCCACCAGCGGTTTAAACTTTAAATACAAGGGCGATCCCGGTCCGGCCGAGGGCGTGATTAACGGCGTGGCCCAGGCGCGCAAGGCGGTGCGCCAGCGCTATAAAAACGGCGCCGACCTGATAAAAATAACGGCCACCGGCGGCGTGCTGAGCACGGCTAAAAACGGTCAGAATCCGCAATTCACCATGGAAGAGTTGAAGGCCATCATTGAAACGGCCAACGACTACGGCATGCATGTGGCGGCCCACGCCCATGGGGCGGAAGGCATTAAACGGGCGATTATCGCCGGGGTGCGCAGCATCGAGCACGGCTCGCTGATGGACGGGGAAGGCATCCGTCTTATGAAGAAGCACGGCACCTGGTATGTGCCCACGCTCACCGCCGGCCGGTGGGTGGCGGACAAAGCGCGCGAGGAGGGCTTTTTTCCTCCCATGGTGGCCAAAAAAGCGGCGGCCATTGGACCCAAAATTAAGCAGACCTTTCACAAGGCCTATAAGGCGGGCGTAAAGATTGCCTTTGGTACGGACTCGGGCGTCAGTCCCCACGGGGAGAATGGCGATGAGTTTATCTATATGGTGGAAGGGGGCATGTCGCCCATGGAAGCCATCGGCTCGGCCACGAAAAACACGGCCCTGCTGCTGGAAGTGTATGATCGCCTCGGCAGCATTACAAAGGGAAAGATCGCCGATATCGTTGCCGTGCCCGGCAATCCCCTGGAGGATATCCGTTTGATGAAAAAGGTCTCCTTTGTGATGAAGGAGGGGCGGGTGTATAAACAGCCCTGATATATGCCCTGCATAATTCCGCAGAGCATTTTGTAATCTATTTTGAAAAGAGGAGCATACCGGAAAGGCATGTTCCTCTTTTTTATAAAGCGGGAATGACTTTTCGGATAAAAAACCTTATTTCTCGATTATAACCTTAGTAGAAGAACAGACCCCAAAATCAAACAACCTTATTATCTTATTTTCCGTTCAGGTCATTAATAAGGTGTTAAAACAGCCCGGCCCCATTTTCTACTAAGGTTTTGCCGATATCAATAAGGTTCGGTTTAAAGACCAATCCGGCCCAAAGACCCAAAGGTCATTAAAACGCCGGGTTATTTTACCAAAAACATCTTGCGGGTAATCTCCCGCGGGCTTTGCCCGTCCGGCACAAGCAATTTGTAAAAGTATATACCGGAAGCAAGCGCGCCGGCGTTAAAGATGACCTCATGCGTTCCGGCCTGTTTTAATCCTTGTGCCAGAAGGCCGACTTTCCGGCCCATCAGATCGTAGACGGAAAGCTCGACGGTGGCGGCCCGGGACAGAACATAGCGGATGCGGGTAACCGGGTTAAACGGATTGGGATAGTTTTGCAATAGCTGAAAAGTTTGCGGTTGCTTTAAGGTTCCCCCTTCCAGTGCCGTGGCCGTGCCCTGGGGAACAATCTCTTCCACAATATCAACGGAGGTCGAGGTGGAGTCGATACCGCCCAGCACATAAAGACCGCCCTTATATTCAGCCGTGGCCATCCAGTGCCGCTTGCCGGAAAGGGTCAGGCTGTCCACTTCCCATGAATCTTTATTGACGTCGTAGACGATAACGCTTTTGTATTCCGCGGCGCTTGACCCTATTTCATTGCCGCCGATGTTATAAATTTTATTGTTTATGATGCCCATAGCCGATGCGCCCACCCGGTAGGGCGATTTGGAAAGATTTGTCCATTCATCCAGGGCAGGGTTGTATTTAACGAAGGCGGTATCACTATAGCCGATGATATAAATTTCGTTTTTGTAGAGAATGGAGCTCAGATTGAGCGGGCCGGTAATGCCGGCGTTTGTTTTGGTGGTCCATGTGCTGTCGGCGATGTTGTAATCATAGACATTGCCGTTGGTGGGCTGAAAAAGATAGATATGACCATCCAGATATTCGGCGGTAACTCCCCAGGTGCTGGTGTTGGGGCTTTCGGGCAGATAGCTCCATTCCCGGGTGGTGAAGTTGTATTTGCGCAACAGGCCGGGGCCGCCGGGCCAGCCGCTGATCAGGTAGACGTCATCACCCACCAGAACGGTTTCCACATCCCACAGATTATTGTCGGGGATGCTGTCATGATAGGCCCAGCTTTGTCCGTCGAACTTATAGATGCGCGGATAGACCGTGCTGCCACTCCAGTTATTGGAACCGCCGAAATAGTAAATTTCGTTTTGGTAGACTTCCGCCGAACCGGCTCCCAGAGGAATGGGCAGGTTGGGGATATCCTGGGCCCACAGCGGCAGGCTGCCCATAAGTATAAAAATAGCTGTCAAGACCTTCATCGTTATTCTCCGTCGTTAAGTATTCCGAATAATAACGAAAAAATAACATCTACCCTTGATGCCTGTCAATTATTAACAAATAGTAAGATAATTACGATGGCAGGGGAAGGGCAGTCCTTATTTGCTTTGAGCCCGGAAGATTTTTTTATGCCTTGATACTCAGGGTTTGGCCAGGCTGTCCGGGGTGGCGCTGATTTCAAAATTGGTCTTTTTCAGGGCTTCCCCGATTTTTTCGGCATTGGTGACGGCCGGATCGAATTCCACCATGGCCATGTTCTCCTTGAGCTTGACGTCATATTTTATTACGCCGTCGATACCGGACAGGGTCTCTTCAACCGTGGCCACGCAACCCTCGCAGGTCATGCCGTTTACGGTAAAGGTGACCGGAATGCCGGTGGTGGCTGTTTTCTGCTGTTTATCGCAGGCCGTTAAGGTTAATAGGACGCCCAGTAACAGAGCTGTAAAAAACTTCATGTTCTCTCCTCTCATATGATAAAGTAATATTGATTTAACAGATAGAGACCGCTAAGCAACAAAAGGATGCCGCCGCCCCGTTCAAAGGCTTTTTGCCATTTAGTGAAAAAAGTCAGGGATTCCAGCCAGGCCATGCTCCAGGCACCCAAAAGAACGGGAATGCTGCGTCCCAGGGCAAAGGAGAGCAGCAACAGAACGCCAAAGCCCAGGGAGCCGATAGCGGCACTGGCTGTCAGCATAACCAACAGGGCCGGGGAGCAAAAGGGACAAACGGCAATGGCAAAGGGTATGCCCAGCAGAAAGGCGCCCCAAAGCGAGCCGGCTTTTTTGGCCGTTAAACCGAACCAGGGCAGATTGATTTTAAGCCAGCCGGCCCAAAGCAGACCCAGAAAAAGTAAAATCACTCCCAGGACGGCCGCCCATTCCCGGCCCAGCAGACCTTTTACCCACTCTCCCCCGGCGGCGGCGATCAGCCCCAGTAAAACATGGGTCAGGATCAGTCCGCCCACAAAAGACAGTCCCATAACCCGGGCGCGTTCTTTTTTATGGGCACGGGTCACATAAGCCAGGGCCACCGGGATGGCGGTAAAGGAGACCGGATTAAAGCTGAAGATCAATCCGGCAACAAAGCCGATGAACAGGGCGGGCAGCGAGGGGCGGGCCATGATTAGCTCCAGAGTCGCTTTATTCAGTTCCATCTCCGGCAGTAAAAGAAACAGGGCGGCTCCCAGAAAAAGAACCGCGCTGACATAGGGCGTTACACCGGCGATGCGGCTTAAAAACTCACGTTGGGAAGGTGACACCCCTTTCACCGCGGAAAAAATAGTGGGCAGGGAGAAAAACAGGGTGAACAGCATGGCCGCCCATATTCCCTGAACCCATTGGTGTACCGTTACGGCAAGGCCGGCCACGGTTAAAAACAGGGGAATGGTGCAGGCGGGCAGGGTCAGCCCCAGTTGCAGGGCGTCCGGCAGGCGCCTTCCTCCCGGCAGGAGACGGTAAAAGGCCAGGTGCGGTATGGGAATGTATATTTTCCGGGAGAGCACATAGATCACGGCGATAAGCCCAAGAATAACGGAAGCGGTATAGCCTGTCCATTGTGGTGGTTCGCGGAAATAGATGGCGGCTCCGATTATAAACGTACTGAGCAGAAAACGGCTGCCAAGCAGTTGCCAAAGGGCCTTGCGCCGCGCCGCTTTTCCCTGTTGCCCGGCGCGGACGGCAAACAGGGTGTGCGTGGCAATGGTGCAGGGTTCAAAAAAAGCCAGAAAACCGAGCAGGGCGCTTACGGACAGAAGCAGAACCGTCATGGTATGCTACTCTTTCTCCAAAAGTTTTTTTTGTATAAAATCGTGCAGGCTTTCCATGGAAGGGAGGCCCTTAAACTCCAGCTTTCCGTCCACGGCGATGGCCGGAGTGGAAAGCACGCCCAGTTCCACGGCATAATCCAGTTCCTCCATGATGTTGACCTCACGCCAGTCCAGTTGACCGGGAAAGCGTTCCCCGGCCAGCCGTTTTAAACGTTCCCGTGCCTGGCTGCATTTGGTGCATCCGGGCGAGGAGAGTATTTCTATCTTAAGGGGCATGACAGGATTCCTTATGTGTTACGTGTTGTTTATGTGGCGCAGCAGCTCAGCTCTTCCACGCTTTTAGTAAAGGTGATGGCCGCCAGTTTAACGCCCTCGCCAAGGGTGAGATAAGGATGAAACATCTCCCGCAGCTGTTCGCTGGTAATGCCGAACCTGATGGCCATGGCGATTTCCATCAGCAACTCCGAACCTTCCGGGGCTAAAATACGCGCGCCGATCAGTTTGTCTGTCTTTTTATCGCGGATCAATTGTATAAAACCACGGGTATCGCGGGCGGCCAGGGCGCGCGGCACATGGCTGAGGGGCAGGGTGGCGCTTTCGGCCTCGATGCCCGCTTTTAAGGCCTGCGCTTCGTCCAGGCCCACGCCGGCGATTTGTGGATCGGTAAAAACCACCCAGCCCAGGGCGCTGTAATCGGCTTTTTTCTTCACGGGGCTGAACATATTATTTACAGCCAGCTTGCCCTCGTAGGCGGCGGTGTAAACAAACATGTTTTCGCCCAAAACATCGCCGGCGGCATAGATGGTGGGCGCGGCGGTTTGCAAGTGTTCGTTGACGCTAACAGCGCCATTGGATTTTAAGGTAACGCCTGCATTTTCCAGCCCCATGTTATCCGTGTTGGGCGTGCGGCCCGTGGCTACGATCAATGCTTCCGCCTTAAAAGTGGCTGCCTCGCCGTTTACGATGGATTCCACCACAATCTGCCCGCCGCTTTGAGAAATTCGTTGCAGCCTGTTTCCGGTTACGATGCGCATGCCTTCGTCCTGCAAGTAGCCGGTCAGGCTGTCCGTCAATTCTTTACTTTCCGTGGGCATAATGCGTTCCGAGCGCTGCAACAGGGTTACCTTGCTGCCCAGGCGGGCAAACATCTGCGCCATCTCCAGGGCGATATAACGCCCGCCCAGGATAATCACGGATTCCGGCAGGCTCTCCAGCTCAAAGGCGCTTTTGTTGGTAAGATAGGGCACCTCGCTCAGTCCGGGAATATCCGGTATGTGAGGGCGCGCGCCGGTGGCAATCAGAATGTGGCTGCCTTCAATGGTTTCGCCGTTCACCTCAACGCTTGTGGGTGAAGTGATGACGGCCCGGCCTTCGATCAGGCGGAAATCGCTCATATCCCTGACCACATTGATGTACTTTTGCTGACGCAGATCAAGGACCAGGTCTTGTTTCTGTTGCATCAGTGTTTTAAAGGAGCTTACCCTGCCCGAGCTTTCCATGCCGGGAAAAGGGTTGTTTTGTGCTTTATGAATGCTTTCGGCGGCGCGGATCAGGTTTTTTGACGGCACGCAGCCCACGTTAACGCAAGTGCCGCCGATGGGCAGGCCGTCGTTGATCATGGTTACCCGCGCCCCGTGTTCCCGCGCCTCGATGGTGGCGGCAAAGGCGGCCGACCCCCCGCCGATGATGATCAGATGTTTTTGCGTGCTGCCCGAGGAGGCGATCTCCGCGCTGCCGGTCACCTTGTAGTGTCCCGTGCTGTTTATCAGTTCGCTGATTTGCCCGCTGCTGATCTTTTCGGCGTCAAACGATACGACCGCGGAAGCATCGGGATAGCTTACGGTTTTATCTACAATGCCTTCGTTTTCCAGTTTTTTGGCCACTCCGGCGGCGCAGCCGTCGCAGGTCATGCCGCTGATATCCAGCTTTATGGTTTTAATGTTCATTGTTCATTCCCTGTTAAAGGTTTAGGCAAGCGGGCTCCGCGGCCCGTCGCCATTTTACATGCTGTCCATCCAGCGCAGGATGGGCGTTAATAAGTAAGCAAAAAACAGACCAATGCCGTAAATGGCTAAAGAGATATAGAACATGGCCCGGGAAAAAGAACCGGCCACTTCACAGCCTTCGCCCCCGTTGATGGCACAGGCCAGCCTGCCTTGCGGCCGCAGGGTGAAAACGGCGCTGACGGCCAGTAAAATACCGGCCGTTAAAAAAATCCACTCCTTATGACGGGAAAGGGGTATAAGCCAGGGCAGGGCGCTGATGAGCGAGGTAACGGCTGTTCCGCCGGCAATGGCCGCCAGGGTGGCGGGCAAGGCACAACACAACAGTGTTCCCGTTGAAGTAAACAGGGCGAAAAAATGGATTATTTTTTGCTTCATGCTCAGTTCTTTTCCTTTGTATCCATCTTTATTTCCTTACCGTCTATTATCAACGTGCGCAGGGTAAATCCGGCTTCCGCCACCTTCTCGCGGATCTCGTCCGGATTGACGGTACGCCCTTTTTTGAGGAATATCTGTATATGCCCCTCATTTATATCGATATCCAGCCGCTCTATGGCTGTCAGTGCTTTCAGCTTTTGCTCCAGGCCATAGGCGCAAAAGGGACAGGAGAGACCGTCTATCCGTGCTTCGATCTTTTTATCCGCTTGCTTGTCCTTGTCCTGAGCTGTCAGCGGGGCTCCCGCTGCAAGCAGGATAAGGGTTATAAGTAAGGCACGGCCTGTTTTTGTAAGTGTCATGATACGCTCCTTGGTTAATAGAGGGGGGGAAAGTGAAACTCAAGACCCAAAACATACAGTTTCCCCGGCAGAGATTGATTTCCTTTTAAACCGTTGTAAACGGGAATTTTAACTCCCGCCTTCAGCATGATGTTGCGGTAACTGAAAAGCAGGCCCGGCGAAATGCTGAGCACGGTACCGCCGCTGTTGGCGTTCCGGGCGCCGGACAGGTTGTTTTGTCCCATGGAGTCGCCGTTCAGTTCCACCAGAAAAACGGGATCGGGTTGCAGATATTGCAGCAACCAGGGGCGTATACCATAGGCGACGTCATATTTTAAAACATTGCCCCGTTCCAGCAGGGAGGTGGCTTGATTATATCGGTATCGCAGGGAGGCAAAAAAGTAATGCCGTCGCGACTCGTACCCCACGGACAGTCCTGCAAAATAATCGGTGACGTTAAAACCGCCCTCTTGCGGGAAAACGACCCCGGCATGCAGGGCTGCCTGGCGGCTGGCGCCCTTTAAATCCCGGCGGTAAAAACGGTATTTACTGCGCAGAACCGCCCGCCCGATATCCGATGTTTCGAAGGTATAGGGCAGGGCCAGGGTCACCGCCCAGTCCGGGCTGATACCGTAGAGAAGTTCAAATTGGTTCATAAGCGTCCCGTTCTGAGACTCCAGCTCCGATTCCACGGCATATCCCGCTTCATAGAGCGTGTGCGGACCCAGGCCGAACAAGGGCTCATGGGCGGCCAGGGGAACACTTAAAAGCAATATCAGAAGTAGTTTTTTCATAAAAGTATCTTTCACTTTAGTGTCCCTCGGCGAGGGTAGAAGGGTAGCCGGCGTTGGCGGTGGCCTCCATCATCTCTTCCGGGCTTACCAGGGAAGGATTATAGATAACCAGGGCCTTCTTGTCTTCCAGCGTGGCCCTGGCCGAAACGACGCCGTCCAGCTTCTTCAGACTCTTTTGCACCGTAAAGGGACAGGAGGGGCAGTTCATGCCGGGCACATCCAGGGTGATCTGCTTCAGGTTGGCCAGTTGTTCGCTCAGCCTGTCCGTTTCGGCGTTTTCCGCGGCCACCATCTCCCCGGCGATGTAGGGCGTGGCCAGCAGGCCGATCACAAAAACCGTGCTGACCCACAAGGTGATTTTATTGATCCTGTCCGATTTGGGGTTGGCGCAGTAGCTGCCCGGTTCGCACACTTCGGGTTTGGGCTTGTAAATCTTGTAAAAGGCATAGGCCAATACCGCCAGTGTCACCGTCATTAAATAGGGACGGAACGGTTCCAGGGCGGTCAGGTTGCCCACCCAGGCGCCGCCGATTCCCAGTCCCAACAGCAGCAGAGGGCCCACGCAACAGACCGATGCGGCCAGGGCGGCAATGACAACGCCGGCGATGGTGCGGCGCTCATGGTTTGGGGTTTTTCCGGTTGTCTTCATACTTCTTTTCCCTCGGATTCGTGTTCATGAAGGAAATATAATAAGCCTGTAGGCAGGTACAGTGTCTGCCGGATGTAAAAAAAGTATCACAAATGAGGGGAAAAGGTGGCCGGGCCGGGTCCGGCCGATCCGTGTTATCCGCGTTCGAAGGCTTCCAGGATGGGACATTCCCCGCCGCCGTCTTTGGCCGCGCAACTGTCCATCAGTTGTTGCAGGGCGCGCCGCATCCGCTCCAGTTCGCCGATTTTAACGTTGATCTCCTCCACCTTTTGCCGGGCATGGCGCCGGACATCCTCGCAGGTACGCTGCGGGTCCACCCGCAGTTCCAGCAATTCACGGATCTCGTTCAGCGAAAAACCGTGCCGCTTGGCCAGGCTGATAAAATGAAGGCGGTGCAGGTCGTCCTCGTCATAATAGCGGTAGCCGGAGGCATTGCGGCGGGCATAGGGCAGCAGCTCGATGCGTTCGTAATAGCGGATGGTTTCAATGCTCAGCCCGCTGGCCCGGGCCAGCCTGCCAATGGTAAAGCTGTTGTTCTTCAATGTGGGGTCTTTCATGGCTTTCCCTCTATAGATGATGCCGTAATATATGAACCCTGTAGCATACTACAGTGACGGGAATATAGGAAAAAAAGGTCACTTTTTGAATTTTCTCCGATATATGGGCATTGGCTTCCCTATGTGTGATGTCCGGTGTACAAAGATTGTGGCGGGAGTTCGGTATAGGTAATTAAAATGTATGGCGGCATAGCTGTCCTAAATAATTTTTATCACTATTTTAATTGCCATAAAACCAGGTTTACAATAGGGCTATTCTCCATTTTTCAAAACAATCCTCTGGAATTGAGTGAAGAAGGTGGTTAAAACCGTTACAGGGAGTTCTTTTTTCTTGTTCACCATGCTAAAGTCATAGTAGCGTCAACTGTTCAACATCCGTTTTAACGGATTTCTTGAGTGTGATGAGGATTCTTTAAGACATGAGTTGCAACGGTTTATTTCTTTATCAAGTTCATCATTTTAAATTTATTTAGGACGGATGTGGTATGACGGTTCAAAAAAACGATAAAAAATTAATTTTTTTCTTGACTTTAACGAGAGGGGGTATTTTTCACTTAATGACGAAAAAATTCAACCAAGTGTGGGGAGTTGGTTGAACAAACAGGATAAACTTATGATATATTCTAAATCCTCCATCCCCGTACCGGAACGCACCCGATTAGCCTTTTTTTATAAAAAACAACCTACCCTGAAAAATGATTTATCTAATTGTGCCTTAATTGACGGTGTTCTGGAGGCCGGTTTGCACCGGGCTTTGTGGAGGGGCCGGGATGCCCTGGGCAATATGGTCGGCACGGGCGTTTATCTGTATGAACTGAAGATCGGGCGGGAAAAATGGACTAAAAAAATGTTTTATATAAAATAGCTTTATGGTTATTATTAATGAGTTTAAAAACTAATAAAAAAGGTGATGTTTTGAAAAAGCCTTTTTTTCTTTTGGGTCTTCTGATGCTGTCCCTGCCGCTTCACGGCCAGTGGCAATTGAACGGCGCGGCGGTGTGCGACACGGTCGGCCGGCAGCATATCGCGGCCAACGGCATTATCGGCGACGGCGCGGGCGGCGCCTTTATTGTTTGGGGGGACAATCGCGATGACTGGGATATATTCGCCCAGCATGTGGACAGCAGCGGCCGCATGTTGTGGGGCCGGCAGGGCGTCGCCGTTTGTGACTATCAGGGAGATCAGTTTGCACCGCGCATAACAGCAGACGGCGAGGGGGGCTTTGTAACCGCCTGGCATGATGAACGCAGCCCGAGGGAGGTTTATGCCCAACGGGTGGACCGGCAGGGCAAGCTGCTTTGGCCCGTGGATGGCGTGGAAGTGATCAAATACACCCAGTTCCAGGGGGTGGAGGATGTGGTCATGGCCGCCGATTCCACCTTTATCATCGTCTGGCGGGATGACCGGTTTTTTCCCGATTCCAGCGCCATATTTATTCAAAAACTCAGCCGTAACGGTAAAAAACTGTGGGCAAGCGACGGCGTGCGGGTTGCCGATGATCCGGGATCGCCCAGGCTGCTGCCCGATAACCGGGGCGGCGCTTTTGTTTTCTGGGCCGGGGGCTATGTGGACGGTCTGGTTATGCAGCATATCAACCGCGAGGGTAAAAGGGCCTGGGAGATGCCGGGCAAGATCGTCTCCGCGGGCAATGCCGGCTGGACCAATTCGAATCTTTCCGTAACCGGGGATGGCAGGGGCGGGGCCTGGCTTGCCTGGGACTTTTACGACCATGAAAAGGCGTATATCCAACGGGTGGACAGCATGGGTAACGCCTTGCTGGGGGAATCCGGTATTGTTATAGATGAAGGTGAAACTGTCTTTTTGCCCCAGGTATTCCGGCTCTCCGGGGATTCGGTATTGGTTGTCTGGGATGACACCTATTTTAATCTTCAGATTTTTTCCGGCGATGGTATTCCCCGGTTTGCTAAAAGCAAAGTCCTGTCTAATTTTAAATCCGCCGGATTCTTTTCCGCGGCAATGGATAATGCGGACAATGTCTTGATGTTCAGCGCGGAAATACTGCGCTATAATCCCAGCCAATATATTTTGCGGGCGCAAAAGGCCACCACCAACGGGCGCATATTCTGGGACAGCAGCGGGGTGGTGGTCAGCGACGTCAGGATTTCTCCGAGCAATATGCGCGGATATGTGGTTGCCGACAGCGCGGGCGGAATGGTCGTTGCCTGGGATGATAACCGCTACAACAATATTGAAACGGATATTTTCAGCCAAAGGGTCTATGCCGACGGCCGCGCGGGCGGCGATACGACCACGGCGCTCGGAATCGACCGCCCCCAAATTCCCTCTTCCTTTGATATGAATGTTTTTCCCAACCCCTTTAACGGGCGGGTGCATATCGGGTTTTGGCTTGAAAAACGGCAAAAAATCGATATGAAGGTTTATGATTCCTCGGGCCGTCTGATCTGGGAGCAAAACGGGTATCAGGGACGCCCGGGTAAAAACCGCCTGGCCTGGGACGGCCGCAATTCCCGGGGAGAAACGGCGGGCAGCGGGCTTTATATTGTGTCCCTGAGCGGCGAAAGGTTTACCGGGGTGCGTAAAACAGTGCTTTTGAAGTAGCCGGGAAACTTACATTTTTCCGAAAATATCATTCAGCGGCGGATCGTGACTTTCGCCGAAGAATTCAAAGTACATTTCCGGGCTCAGCATATCCTTGATGCCGGAGTTGTCGTTGGTTTCCTTGTAGCTCTTGTAGCAGTCCAGGGCGCGCTTGTTGGCCTCGATATCTCCGGCCTCCACGGTAACCACGCAGTCGATATCGTCCTCTTTTAATCCCTTAAGCGGAAACCAGGTGCTTTGCGCGGCCTGCTCCTCGGTCGGTCCGAAAAAAGCCAGCCGTTTAGGCCGGTCCCGTTCTTCCCGCCACTCCACAAATACCCGCTTAACCAGGGCATGGCACACCAGGTGATCGTAAAAACCGCTGATGCCGTGCACGGGATAGGTTATAATAACATCGGGGTTGGTTTTATCCAGATGGGCGCGGATAGCCTTTTCCAACTCCCGGGGGTCCATGTCCTTCAGGCCGCTGTCGGGAAAATCCCACACATCCATCTGGCGGATATTGAGCGTTTTTTGCACGTCGAGCATTTCACCATAACGGATGCGGCCCATCTCCGCCTTGTCCACCCCCAGCCGGAAGCGCTGCTTGGTGGCCTCGCCGCGGGTCAGGGTCAGCAAATAAACTTCATGACCCTGCCGTTGCAGGCTGTGCATAAAACGGCCGGGGCCGTAGGATTCGTCATCGGGATGGGGAAAAATAAAAAGTGCGCGCAAAAGGACTCCTTTTGTTGTAACTTTTGGCCTTGTTATGTGTTTAAAGGACTATACTAAACGTTTTGGTTTAATACAATGCTTTGCGCCATTCGTCAGCTTTTTCAGTGGATACTGATTGGTATCGTTAAAATATATCAGGTGACCCTCTCGCCCTTTCTGGGCAGTAATTGCCGTCATTCGCCCACCTGTTCCTATTATACCATCGAGGCCATACAGGTACACGGCCCGCTTAAGGGGAGCTGGCTGGGCGCCAAACGTATCGCCCGCTGCCATCCCTGGGGCACGTCCGGTTTTGATCCGGTGCCGCCGAAAAAAATAAAAAATACAAAATAAAAAATACAGGGCGTTTTGCTTTGTTTGAGCATAAAGAACTCACACTAAACCGCAAAGAAAATCATAAAAAGCGTTAAAAGGATCAGGGTTCCGGCCTGTTTTAACCCTCCTGTCTGTTCAGATTTAATAATCTGCCCGGCAGGGCCCGGGTCAACACGTTTTTTTCCACCACCGCCTTACCGTTGACAATAACATACTCAAAACCCTCGGCATACTGGTGGGGCTTGCCGAAGGTCGCCTTATCCGTAACCTTGTCAAAATCAAACAAAACCAGATCGGCGCGCATACCCCGGGCGATACGCCCTCTCTTTTTTAACCCCAATTGCGCGGCGGGCATGGAGGTCATCTTTTTTACCGCCGTTGGCAGATCGAATATCATACGTTCACGGCAATAGTAGCCCAACACGCGGGCAAAAGTACCGTAAGAACGCGGATGGGGCCGGTCCTTGGCCGCCGGGCCGTAGGGGGCCTGGGTCACGCCGTCGGAACCGATCATGGTCAACGGATGGGCCAGCACCATTTCCACATTTTCCGGACTCATGCCATGCCCCACAAAGCCGGTGGAAAAGTTATCTTTTTCCAACAGGTCAATCAACGCTTCATTTTCCGCCATTTGTTCGCGGGCGGCAATCTCCTTCATGGACAGACCGATAATATCCTTCACCGCTTTGTTGCCGGTACTGCTGATGACAATCAGATCGTAGCCGCCCAAATCTCCGCGTACCTTGGCGTCCAGTTCCCGCAGAATTTTTTCCCGCGTTTCCGTCGATTGCAGCCGTTCCCGTAGGGCGCCGTTCCCCCCTTCACGCGACCAGGCCGGCAAAAAGGCCACCAGGGATGTGGAATAGGCGGTGTAGGGATAGGCGTCTATCCACACCCGCACACCGTCGGCATGGGCCTGTTCAATCATGTTCAGGGCGTCGATTTGTTTGGACCAGTTGGCCTTGCCGTTGGCTTTAAGGTGTGATATCTGCACGCGGACGCCGCTTTCGCGGCCGATGGTCAGCGCCTCGCTGATGGCGGCCAGCAGCATCTGCTCCTCGTCACGCATATGGGTGGCGTAAAGACGGTCATAACGGGCCGCCACCCGGGCCAGTTCTATCAGTTCGGATGTGGGGGTAAAAGTACCCGGTGTGTATTCCAGCCCGGTGGAGAAGCCCGCGGCCCCCTGTGTCAGGGCCTGTTCCAAAGCGGTCTTTTCTTCTTCCAGTTCTGTCGGGGTAAGGGGACGATCCTCCAAACCGGCAATGCTTTTGCGCAGGGTGCCCTGCCCCACCAGCAGGGCCTGGTTCAGAGCCATGCCGTTTTTTTTCAACGCCGCGCGGTAGCTGGCCACATCGCTCCATGTGCCGGTGATACCGTCCTCATGAAAAGAGTCCATACGGGCGCCGGCGTCCCTTCCGCGTACCGGCGCCGCCGAATACCCGCAATTTCCGGTGACTTCCGTGGTCACCCCCTGGTATATTTTACTTTCGGCATGGGGATAGAGAAAAATATCATCATCGGAATGGGAGTGCATATCGATAAAACCGGGCGCCAGATAGAGCCCCCGGGCGTCGATTACTTTTCGCGCGACCGATTTTTTAAAATGGCCGATTTCCATAATAAGACCGTCGCGCACCAGCACATCCGTCCCGAAGGCCGGGTTGCCGAGTCCATCCAGAACCGAGGCGCCGCGGATCAATATATCCGCCTTCCGGCTTTGGCTAAAAATCCGTGAGGGAAATGCGGTGGTTGCGGCAAGACCAAGCAGACTGTTTTTTATAAATGCGCGACGTTTCATGGCGGACTCCCCGGGCGGATGGTAATTTCGGTTAAAGAACGATGATACTAAATAATATGGAATAAAATCAACGGTATAAAAAACAATTTCCGGTGATTTTGTGGGAGTAAAAAGCTCACCCCGGGCCACAAGGGGAAAACTATATTGTTATTTCCGGTTCAGATAATGATGCCAAAGAAACCGCGCGGCCACGGCCCGGTAGGGCTGCCACCGGCCGGCCATGATTCTCAGCGTTTCATACGAGGGAATTTCCGGCAATTCAAAAACCTCACATGCCGCCACCGCCAGGGCCCGGTCACCGTGAGGCCACACATCGGGACGCAGCAAAACCATCAACAGGTAGATATCCGCCGTCCAGGCGCCGATGCCGGTCAGTCGTGTCAGCCGTTGGCGCGCCTCATTGTCGCTCAGGGTCTGCAGTTTTTTCAAATCCAGGCGCCCCCCGGCAATCTCCGCGGCCAGCAGGCGGCCGTAGCGCATTTTCTGGCGACTGAAGCCAAAGGACTTCAGGGCGGGATCATCAAGATCCAAAAACAGGGTGGCATCAATAGCCGGATGGCGATCAAGCATTTTATCCATCACCGCCCGGGCTGAGGCCAGCGATACCTGCTGTTCCAAAATGATATGCAACAGCGTCAAAAAACCGGATGGACGCTGCCACAGAGGGGGCGGCCCATGTTCGTCACGGATGGCCGCGAAGCGCGGTTCAATGCGGCATAAGCTGTCCACGGCCTGCCGCAGGGATGTTTCATTAAGAAAGTTTAAGGGCATGTGCCAAAATAAGCCTCACGTTGCCGTCCATCAAAAAAATCACCGGCACCCGCTTCCGCCACATAAAATTATAGGCACGGAAAATAAAAATCGTTTATATTCGTCAGCAAATGACTAACCCGAAAAACCAGTGAATCTCTTTCTCATATATCTTTCCATAGCCGTGGGCGTTTCTTTTATATGCTCCATTCTCGAGGCCATTTTGTTGAGCGTTACCCCCGCTTTTATCAACGTGCAGATGAAGGAAGGCAAAAAAAGCGCCCATGATCTGCAAAAGTTCAAGGAAAATATCGACCGCCCCCTTTCGGCCATCCTGACGCTGAACACCTTTGCCAACACGGCGGGCGCGGCGGGCGTGGGGGCCCAGGCGCAAATTATCTGGGGCAATGAGGCCCTGACCCTGGTTTCCTTTCTGCTGACATTGACCATTCTCTTTTTTTCCGAGATCATACCCAAAACCATCGGTGCCGTTTACTGGAAATCGCTGGCCGGGGTGGCCACGCCCATAATCCGTTTTCTGGTGTTCATTCTGGGGCCGGCCGTCTGGTTGAGCCAGATACTGACCGGTATGTTTAAAAGCGAGGAACACACCAGCGTGCTTAGCCGGGCGGAGTTTAGTGCCATGACCGAGGCCGGGGAAAGGGCCGGGGTTTTCCGGGAAAGCGAATCGGCCATTATCCGCAATCTGCTCAACTTCTCCTCTATCCGTGTGGAAGACATCATGACCCCGCGCACGGTGGTTATCGCCGCCGAGGAAGATATGACGCTGAAACAGTTTAATGACAAATACCCCGATCTGCGTTTTTCACGGATTCCCATTTTTAAAGAGACCATTGACCATATCAGCGGCTTTGTGCTAAAAGATGAGATATTGCAAAATCTGCTCAAGGGCCACACGGATATGCCGCTGCGTGAACTGCGCCGCAAAATCGACGCCGTGCCGGAGATTATCGCCATCCCCGAATTGTTTAAGCTGTTACTGGAAAAAAACAGCCACATCGCCCTGGTGGTGGATGAATATGGCGGCATGGCCGGTATTGTAACCATGGAGGACCTGATCGAAACCCTGCTGGGGCTGGAGATCACCGATGAAACCGACCGTGTGGAAGACCTGCAGGAGATGGCCCGCAAAAACTGGGAACGCCGCGCCAGACGTCTGGGATTATTGCATAAAAAGGATAAGTCTTGAGTCCGCGCTACCCCTGGCTGATTTTTGACGCCGACAATACGCTGTATGATTTTGACGCCGCCGAACGCAACGCCTTCGTGGAACTGATGCGCAGCCTCAGGGCCGGGAATCCGGAGGAACTCTACCCCCTTTATCAAAACATTAACCATGCCGTATGGCATGATTTTGAAGCGGGCAGGATCAATGCCGATGAGGTAAAGGTTTTACGCTTTCGCCGCCTGTTCGAACAACTGGAACTTGACGCCGACGCCGATGCCGCCAGCAAGCATTATCTGAGCTTTCTGGGGCGGCACAATGAACTGTTGGAGGGCGCGCGTGAAATCGTGGAGCGGCTGAGCCGGCGTCACCGTCTGCTTTTACTAACCAACGGGCTGACCCGCGTGCAGCGGGCCCGCTTCGGTTCATCGGAGATCGCGCCTTTTTTTGAGCACATCATCATTTCCGAAGAGGTGGGCGCCGTAAAGCCCCAGGCCGCCATTTTTGATATCGCCTTCGCCCGCATGGGCCATCCCGCCAAAAAGGATGTGCTGATGATCGGCGACAAGCTCAGCTCGGACATTGCCGGCGGCCAAAACTACGGGCTGGATACGGTGTGGTATAATCCGGGCCGTTTACCCCTTCCCGCAAGGCCCCGGCCTACCTATACCATTTCCGCCTTGCGGGAACTGCCCGCCCTGGTGGATTAACGCGGCTTCCGTCATTATCCTTAGCATCGCTCGGCCAATTTGCGTATATTGAGCGCCTTTTTAACGCGGAGTAATCAACTTATGGAAATCGGAATTGTCGGATTGCCCAATGTGGGTAAATCCACCCTGTTTAACGCCCTGACCAAAACCCAAAACGCCGAATCGGCCAACTATCCCTTTTGCACCATTGAGCCCAACAAGGCGGTGGTGCCCGTGCCCGACGCCCGCGTCGATAAAATCGCCGAAATCGTTAACCCCAAACGGGTGCTCTACTCCACCGTGGATTTTGTGGATATCGCCGGACTGGTAAAAGGCGCCAGCCAGGGCGAGGGACTGGGCAATCAGTTTTTGGAAAACATCCGCCAGACGGAGGCTATATTGCACGTGGTGCGCTGCTTTGACAACGGCGACATCGTGCATGTGGATTCCACCATCGACCCCATTCGCGATATCGAAACCATCGAAACCGAGCTGATCCTGGCCGATCTGCAATTGTTGGAACGAAAAGTGGAACGGCTTAAAAAGCAATCCAAAGGCGATAAAAGCCTGCTGCCGATGATCGAGGAGGGGCAAAAGCTGCTCGACCATCTCGGTGCGGGGCAACTGGCCCTGACTTTCGCCTTTTCCAATGACGATCTGCGCGAGGGACTGCTCAACAACCCGGGTATGATCAGCGCCAAGCCGGTGATCTATTGCGCCAATGTGGATGAAGACGGTCTGGGCGAGGATAACGCCTATGTGCAGGCGGTGCGGGACTATGCGGAGAAACACAACAGTGTAACGGTAAAGGTTTCCGCCCAGGTGGAACAGGAACTGGCCGCCCTGGAACCCGAAGAGCAGGCGGAGTTTCTGGAATCCTACGGCGTTGGCGAAAGCGGCATGGAGCAGGTGATCCGCAAGGGCTTTGAGCTACTGGGTCTGCAAAGCTATTTTACCCAGGGGGTGCAGGAGGTACGCGCCTGGACCATCCACAAGGGCTGGAAGGCACCCAGGGCGGCCTCGGTCATCCATAATGATTTTGAGAAGGGCTTTATCCGGGCCGAGGTGATCGCCTATGAGGATTTTATTGCCCACGGCAGCGAGGCCAAATGCAGGGAAAAGGGTCTGTTGCGCTCGGAGGGCAAGGATTACGTGGTGCGGGACGGCGATATCATTCATTTCCTGTTTAATGTATAGGAGCGTGGCATGACATTTTCCGCGTTGGAAATCCTCGGCTATTTTGCCTCGGTGGTGGTCGCCGTTTCACTGATGATGAAATCGATCATCCGCCTGCGCTGGTACAATCTGGTCGGCGCCGTGGCTTTTGCCGTTTACGGTCTGCTGGTGCACGCCTATCCCGTTTTCGTGGTTAACGGATTCATCGCCTTCGTCGATATCTACTATCTGTGGCAAATCTACAACAACAAGGAAAAGTTCGACATCATGGAGGTAACCCCCGACAACCCCATGCTGGAGCGTTTTCTGGATTTCTACCGGGAAGATATCAACCGTTTTTTCCCCGGCCTGCAACTTAAACCGGCAGAAAACCTGTATATCTTTTTTATTTTCCGCAACATGCTGCCGGTGGGACTGTTTGCCGGTCGTCCTTCCGCTAATAAAACCATGACCATTCTGATCGACTATGCCATCCCCGATTTCCGCGATCTGAAAAGCTCCCTTTATCTGTACCGCAACCGCCGGGAGCTTTTTTTAGATAAAGGCATCCGGCGGCTGGAAATTGAAAACTCCCACCCCAACTATACCCGTTTCCTAAAAAAGATCGGATTTAAGCAGCCGGACGAAGGTCATGTTTTTTACCTGGAGCTTCCGCCGCGTTAAATACAACGGTCAAAATATTTTTATTACTCTTTAAAATTATTAAATTGACGTATGAAATATTTTCTTTTAATACTTTTGTTTGTCGCGTTTGGTTATGCCGATCAGGTTATTTTCAAGGATGGCAGGGTGCGTAACGGTCAAACCATTCTCATCTCCGGGGACGTGGTCACCGTGGAAGTGCTGGATATCCGAAACGGGCAACTTAAAAACAGCACCTTTCCCCGGGCCTCCATCGATAAAATCGTGGATGAAAGCGGCGTTGTCCTGTTTGAGAAAGGGCGACTGAAGGTCACCTCCTTCAAGCCATACTACAATCCTTTTTACAGCAACTGGGAAGACCTCCGCATGTATGTAACCGGTCAAAAGGATTCCCTTGTTTTAAAGTCCGGCAAAACCGTTACCGGACGCATCGTAAGCGTGAACCGCGACGAGCTGTTTATTCTGCCGGCCGCCTCGGGTAAAAATCGTAAGAAAAACAGTCTGCGACTGTGGCTTTCCGATATCCGTTCGGTGAACGGCTATCCGGTAATTGTGGCGCCGGACAGTAAGCCGTTGCGCAAGGAACCGATGGAGGTTTTTCCGGTGATGACGGCCAATGCCGGTTTGAGTTTTCTGAGTACGACTTTTACGGACTTTGGTTCTGATTACCGCCTGGCTGTGGGGGATAACGACCTGCCGGCCGATCTGATGCTGAGCGACCGGTATCTGGCCCTGGAGCTTTCCAGCTACCTGTTGTTCAATCAATACCTGTCGCTGGGCGTCACGGGAGATATTGTCTTTTCCCGCGAGGGCACGTCCTATCAACTGGCCTGGCTTTCCGCCCGCTATACCTTTGTTCCCGGCAACAGCCGCCTGTGGCTGGAAGGCAGTTACGGGGCCACGGCACTTTCCCATACGCTGAAATCCCAAAATTACGAATATCTGATTGACGCCAACACCCTCGGGCCGGGTATCGGTCTGGGTCTGGATCACGGGCGCTGGGGCGACTGGGGCGTTTCCGTTGCCGCACACTATTTCTTCTTCGGCCGTCAGGCGGTCTCCGTCGATTTCCTCGATACACCGGTAGCGGCCCCGGAGTTGAATTTTAATATGTTCCGCTTGTCCATCGCCTTGCAACTGGGAGGCAGTTTATGAGAATAGCCGGTCTGTTTATGATCCTGAGTTTGCTGAGCGGCTGCCTGAACAATTATTCCCGGATAACTCCGGTCACGGTGCCTTCGGTCAATTATGCGGTGATGGAGACGCCGAAACTACAGCTGCTGACCTTTTCCGGTGTTGAGTATGATATTAAAGTAAAGCAGATTGATTCTCTTTTTATAAACGGCGTCGGTCGAAAACGGATGAATGCGGCGGGGGAATGGCAGCGGGGAAAGTACCGGGTCGCGGTGGACAGCGTGGAGTATCTTATACTCAAGCAAACAAGCGGGGCCTCCATGATGCTGGCGCTGGTGAGTACGGCCCAGATCATACATCTGATTGCCGCGCGGCCGGTCGGAAGCAGCAAGGGGGTATCGGATCGGCTGGACTATCAGCCGGACGGTTCCAGTTGTCCCTATCTGTACATGCGGAATGAACAAGGACAATGGCAACTGAAGGCCGAGGCCTTTGGCACCGGTTTCGGCAAGGCCCTGGAAATTGAAAGCCGTTATGTGTTGGGTGAAGTAAAACCGGAGGGTGCGGAGATAGCGCTGCGCCTGAGCAATGAACGTCCTGAAACCCATTATGTGAACCGTGTACGGTTTAAACTCTATAGCCTCCCCGGGGGAGGTGAGCTGGCCGCCGGAGCGGACGGACAGTACTACCGCTATCGCGCCACGGCGTCCCTGAAAGTTTCTACCCCTCGGGAAGGGGACGTTTCCTCCCAAATTCGGGAAAAGGATGATCTCTATTATCGTGGTACCGAAAAGGGCCGGGCACTGAACGGCTACCGGGATGTTTTGGAGATAGCTCTGGAACCCGGCCGGCAAACAGGCCTGCTGGTTACAGCGCGCAACAGCTACCTGAGCAGCGCGGTTATGGATGGGCTGTTTGGTTTTTTAGGCGATCAAAGCCTGCGTTTTTACCGGGCTATTGAAAAAGACCCTTACTGGATCGGACAGATGAAAAAGTGGCGGGATCGGGCCGCGCTTAAGGTATACTACAAGAATGCTGCCGGTAACTGGAAACTATACGGCCGTATTATGCCCGAGGCCACGGAGGTGGATTTTACACGCATTCTGCCCTTGCCCGAGGGGGCCACCGTAGTCAGGCTGGTTAGCCTGTCCGATGTATGGCACATTAACCATATTGCCCTGGCCCGGGAGGTTGCGCCCGCCCAGGGGGCAGAGCTTTTAGCCTATGGTGAGGATCACCCCCTTATGAAGGAAGATGACCGGCGCTACGATATTCTGCTTCCCGGTAATGAACGGCATTTTACACTTAAGGTACCGGCGACGGAGAAGGGAGGCAAACGCTTCCTGACCGCGGAGATAAAGGGCTATCTTCATGAGTGGTATGTGGAAAGGGAACAATCGGCGCTTCTGCCGCCCATGGGCCGCGCCAACCGCCTGGCGGCCTTTGGCCGTCTGATCGATAAAGAGGCTGCCTATCTGCCCCTTCTGTACAGACAGTGGCGGAGCCATGCGCTTTATTTGGAAAGATAACGACTCTGGATGACCTTCATGTGATGTATCAGGTGTCCGGCCAGTATCCAGGCTACGGCCCGTACGGACATGGCCGCGCCATTGGCCTTGCCGCTAAGCTCCCACATTTTTTTATCAAAACCTCGGAACATACTTACCGTGGCCTTTCGCAGCAGATAAAACTCTTCCACCAGCTCGGTTATGTCATGCTGGTCATAATTACCTTTGGGCACATAGCTGTTCTCGTCAAAGCCGGGCAGTTCGGTCTGATCGCCACGGCTAAAACGGAAGGCGCGGTAAGAGAAAATACGCTCAACATCCAACAGGTGGCCCACAACCTCGCGGATGCTCCACTTTCCCTCTTCATATCGGTATAGACTTTTTTCCTCGTTGACCCCGGCAAAGAAACGCCCCAGCAGATCGGCCTGCTTATCCAGAATGTCCAGAATATCCCCCTCGGGAACATGTTGAACATAATTATGATAGTACTCTGAATAATCTTTTGCATCGGGACGTTTCACTCTAACCTCTTTTCTGTTAAATTGAACGGTATCATGTGGCGGCACCCGGATTTTCGTCCGATGGCGGCCTGAGCTTACAATTATCTTAATATATTTTATGATTGTTTTTCTTAGTCTGATCGGCGTCATCGCATTATTATTTATTTTGACGGACCGGCTCCGCTACCGGAAAGTGTCCGGTTTTTTAAGTATCACTGAAGGAGCTTTGTTAAGCGGGGCGGTCATGGTGTTGTCCCTGCCCGAGGCCGGTGCCACAGCAGGGCTTCGTATCGGGTTGGGACTGATATTTTTACCTTACAGCTTTATACTATTGGGCATTATTCCCGACGGGAACCGTTATATACAATGGCTTAAACACAACAGTCACTGGGCCTACGGGCCCATAACGGGCCTGTTGTTGTCGGTTTCCGCCGTGGCTCCGGCGGAACGCATGGCAGTGCTTTTTACTTTTTTATTGCTTCTGATCGCGGTAATAAAAATAGCCGAAAAGTATCCTTTTTTCTTTATGGAAGAAAAATATTTTCAAAATGTAGATAAAATATTAGAACTTTTTCATCTGTTGGGTGGTATATTCATTTTCATTACCGTAATGGTGATTGCATCGGACCGGGTACGGTTTTTTGAGAAAGTAGTGGATTATTTTTTTTAGGAGTATTTATGAGGCGTTCTTTTTCTGTAGTTGTTTTGACTTTGTTTTTAATCAGCGGCGTGGCACTGGCCAAGGATGCGCCGGATTTCAAGCTTAATTCTCTTGATGGTAAGGAGGTGTCTTTCTCCGACTATAAAGGCAAGGTGGTGCTGGTTAACTTTTGGGCCACCTGGTGTCCGCCCTGTCTGGCCGAGATGCCGGATCTGAATAAACTGTATGTGGATTATAAGGATAAAGGCCTGCAGATATTAGGCCTTACCGTTTCATCCCGGGCAAAGGACATACCCAAAAAGGTTAAGCAAAGCGGCGTTACCTATCCCATCCTTCTGGAAGCCGAGCCGGTGGCGGCAAAGTTCGGTGGTTTTGGGGCCATACCCCAAACTTTTATTATTGATAAAAAGGGGAAGATAGTTCACTCCATCACCGGAGCCCGCAGTTATAAAGCCTTTGAAAAACTGATCAAGCCATTGTTGTAAAAAGTTAAGGCGCCTGATGAAAGGGCGTCTTTTTTTTTGCCCCGGGAACCGGCCCCCGGAAAAGCATACATTTATTGCCGGGATCATCTTTTGCCGGATAGCCGGTTCCCCGTGTTGAAAACTCTCTTTTAACTTCCGTTTGAATAAAAATTGAACCACATTACCCGTAACCTCAGGGGCCAATAAGCCGTTACTAGGAGTTTTTGTAGGCTGCATGGTGTAAGGAGCGACCCCGGGATAATTAATTTAAACGGATTTCAACAACCTGATTGCGGATGTTAAAGAAAAAAAATATACGCACGTATATACATATCCTGACGCGAGTCTTTAAAAAAATGGCGGGAAATGTGCAGAAAAAGTGTTGGTGCCCGGCAGAAATCCTGTTAAAAGATTGCAAAATTGAGAATGAGTTGCTATTTTCCACGCCTCGTAACTCAGAATAGAGTGTCATATGGAAAGGAACAGAATGAACAGAAGAAAAGACCTGCCCGAAAATCTGAAGCCACTGGAAGAACTGGCATATAATTTATGGTTTAGCTGGAACCCAGATGCCCGCGATCTTTTTCGTGATCTGGACGCCGATTTATGGCGGGAAAAAACCCGCAACCCGGCCGCTGTGCTGCTCAACGTGGATGGCAAGCGTCTGGAAAAGGCTTCCCGGGACGATGAATACCTGCAACGTCTGAATCATGTGTATGAGCGCTTTAAAAACTATATGGCCAGCAACGATACTCTTTTCCAGTCCAATTACCCCAACTTACACGATCAACTGGTGGCCTATTTCTCCGCCGAATATGGCATTCATGAGTCCCTGCCCAATTATGCGGGTGGACTCGGCGTTCTGGCCGGCGATCATTGTAAAACGGCCAGCGACCTCGGTCTGCCTTTTGTGGCCGTGGGTTTAATGTATAAGCATGCCTACTTCGACCAGTATATAAACGAGGAAGGGCGGCAGATTGAGGAGTATAAGGAACTTGATCTGAATGAACTGCCTATTGCGCCCGTTCTGGACGAAAACGGCGATCCGGTTCTGGTCAGCGTGCCGATTATTGATCGCGAGGTTTTTATAAAAATCTGGCAGGTACGCGTCGGGCGCATCAGTCTATACTTGCTGGATACCAACGTGGAGCATAACACGGAGGAGGATAAAAACATCATCCACTCCCTCTATGGCGGATCGCGGGATACACGTATCCAGCAGGAGATTATCCTCGGTATCGGCGGTTTGCGCGCTCTGCGCAAGATCGGTCTGAACCCCACCACCTTTCACATGAACGAAGGTCACTCCGCCTTTTTGGGCCTGGAGCGTTTGTATGAGCTGATCAATGACGGCATGGATTTTAAACCGGCCCTGGAATTTGTCCGCTCGACAACCCTGTTTACTACCCACACCCCCATACCTGCCGGCAACGAGGCCTTTGAGTTCGAGATGATGGAACGCTATTTTAAAGACTTCTGGCCGCAAATCGATATGTCCGATGACTATTTCTTTGATCTGGGGCGGAATGTGAATATCCACCAGCATGAAAACTTTTCTCTAACCATTCTGGCCTTGAATCTTTCCTATATGTCCAATGGTGTTAGTAAACTGCATGCCCAGGTTTCACGCCGTATGTGGCAAAAGGTTTTCCCCGCCGTGCCCACGGAAGAGGTGCCCATAGGTCATGTGACCAACGGTATTCATACCGAGTCCTGGTTGCATCGCGAGATGATCGCTCTGTTTAACAAATACATGGGCGCGGACTGGCGCAGCCATATCCATGAGGAGGATTTCTGGAACAAGATTTTTGATATCCCCGACGAAGAGTACTGGCAATCCATGTTGAAAATGAAGAAGGACATGGCTGACCGTCTGCGCAGGCGCTATAAGCAGCAGTTGGAGCGTTACCAGGGTGATCACGGCTATCCGGCGGCGGAAGAGATTCTGGATGAAAATGCCCTGACCATCGGTTTTGCCCGCCGTTTCGCTCCCTATAAGCGGGCCACGTTGATCTTCAGCGACCGTGAGCGCATACGTAAAATCCTCAACCAGAGCGATAAACCCGTTCAAATATTGTTCAGCGGCAAGGCGCATCCGCAAAACGACGCCGGTAAGGAACTGATCCGCGAAATCAACGCCATCTCCAAGGAGGATGGTCTGCGCGGCAAGGTGGTGTTTATCGAAAACTACAGCATCAACACCAGCCGTCCGCTGATTTCCGGCGTGGATGTGTGGCTGAACAACCCCCGCCGTCCGTTGGAAGCCAGTGGTACATCGGGACAAAAGGTGCCCATCAACGGTGGTATAAATTTTTCCGTTCTCGATGGTTGGTGGCCGGAAGGTTACAACGGTAAAAACGGCTGGACCATCGGCAAGGAGGTGGAGTATGCCGACCATCTTCAACAGGACCGGGAAGACGCGCAGCAGATGTATGAGACCCTGGAAAAGGATATCGTACCTCTTTTTTACAAGCGGGATAAAAACGGCATTCCCGTGGAGTGGATCAAGACATCCAAGGAGTCGCTGCGGTCGGTATTGACCCGCTTTAGTACCCATACCATGTTATGGAACTATATCACTAAATACTATGTGCCGGGTATGCACCGTAATATCAAATACAGTGAGAATGAAAACGCCGGCCTGTTCCGCTTTACCCGTTGGATGAACCGTATCCACCGCCATTGGCGCAAGGTGCAGATTAGCCTTAACGGCGGCGGTCTGGGCGAGGATAACCGTATCTTCGGTCCGGGTGAAACCAAGGAGATCAGTGTTTATGTCACCCACGGCGCCCTGAAAGCCGAGGAACTGCGTGTGGAACTGATTTTGGAACGGCAGGACGCCATCAAAGGACACCAGCATATGGAAACCTATCCCATGGGGCTGATCGGCCAGGCCAAGGACAATACCTATGAATACCGGGCCCGGGTTAAGGCCAAGCGGGACGGTACGTATCGCTTTAACTGCCGGGTCATTCCCACCCATCCCGACATGTTCAGCAAGCATGAAACCCGCCTGATACGCTGGTTGGATTAATACACGAAAAGGCCCGTTTAAGACGGGCCTTTTTTGTTTTGGATATATCAACGAAGTTTGAAACCATACCTATCCCCGTGCAGGGGAGGGGACGATTCTTTTATTTCAAATAGCGTTCCAGCCAGCCGTGGACGGTGTGCCACCACAGGCGCGCGTTTTGCGGCTTGGTTACAAAATGATCCTCATCGGGGAAAAAGAGCAGTTGGCTGTCCACCCCTTGCCGTTGCAGGGCGGTAAACAGCTGCAGGCCCTGGGTATAGGGTACGCGGTAGTCATGCTCGCCGTGGATAACCAGCATCGGGGTTTTAAAATTCCCGGCCAGATTGGACGGCGACCATTTTTCATAGAGCTCCGGGTTCTTCCAATAGGGGCCGCCAAATTCCCATTCCGGGAACCACAGTTCTTCCGTGGCGCCGTACATGCTGCGCTGATCGAAGACACCGTCGTGGGAAACCAGACATTTAAAGGGGTTTTCATGTCCGGCGATCCAGTTGATCATAAATCCGCCGTAGGAGGCGCCCGCCGCCCCCAGCCGCCCGGCATCGATAAAGGGATAATTCTTTAATACATAGTCTGTACCCAGCAACAAATCCTGGTAGGGTGCGCCACCCCAATCCCTGCTGACGGCGTCGGTAAAATCCTGCCCGTAGCCGGTGCTGCCATGGAAGTTGACGGCCCAGATCACATAGCCGGGGGCGGCAAACATCTGATAGCTCCAGCGGAAGTGAAAGTCATCGCCCCAGGCGCCCTGCGGACCGCCATGGATCAGTTGCACGGCGGGATAGACCTTGTTTTTGTCAAAAAAGGGCGGGGTCATGATCCAGCCCATCACCGAATCCCCTTTGGCTCCGGTAAACCAGAATTTTTGCAGGCGGGGCAGTTCCAGTTCGCTGAGCAGGGCGTCGTTCAGGCGGGTCAGTTTTTCCATCTTTTTTGTGCCGGTATCAAAACGGAACAGTTCGTAGGGCATGGCCGCGGTTTGCTTTTTAAACAACAGGGTGTGGTCGTTAAGGACTTGCAGGCCGCTGAGATAGTGCCCCTTGAGCACGGCCTTTCTGTTACCGTTCAGGTCGCTGTGATAGATGGAGACGGCACCTTCCTCGGCGGCGGTAAAATAGATGCCGCGGCTGTCCGCCTGCCATACGATTTCACCGGTGGAAAGGCTGAAGCTTTGTGTCAAATCCCGGGTTTCCCCTGTTTTAAGGTTTTTCATCATCAGACGGTAACGGTCGGCCTCAAAGCCGGGCCGGGACATGGCCCGCCAGGCCAGCCATCGGCCGTCCGGGGAGAAGACCGGCTGGTTGTCATTGGCTTTGTTACCGGTCAGGCGGGTGGTTTTACCGCTTTCCATGTCATATAAAAAGATATCGTTATTGGTGCTGATGGCCACCATGTCATCCATATTGCGCACAAAGGCCAGCATCCTGCCGTCGGGACTAAAGGCATAATCCCGGGCACTGCCCAGATCGAGCGGCGGCGTGTCATAATCGCCGGGAGTCAGGTCTTTAAGTACCTTGCCCGAGCGATCGGCCAGCAACAGATGGGAACGCTTGCCCTCCAGCCAGCGGTTCCAGTGGCGGAACATCAGTTGGTTGATGACCCGGGCCTTGACGGTACGCTTGCCGAAGGCCTCCTCATGCCGTTCCATGCAGTCCGGATCGGCGCAATTGGGGTCGACCTCGCTGACAAAAACGAACTGCTCCCCACCGGGCCGGATCAGGGCGTTGGCCGCGCCCGGTTTAAAGGCGGTTACCTCTGTGGTACTGTTCTTTTTCAGGTCGAAACGGGATATCTGTCCTCCGGTGTTGTACAGAAAACCGGAATTATCTTCCAGCCAGACGGCGTGGGAGGCGTTGCCTTCCATCGCCAGTTTTTGCGACGTGCCCGTGTTTAAATCCAAAAGATAGATGGAGCGATGGAACGTGTTGCCGTCGATATCGGGCAGGGTGACGTCATAAAGGATTTTACTTTTATCGGGACTGAGGGCATAGCCGCCCAGGCGTTTCATGCTGAAAAAATCCTCGAAGGTGATGGCGCGTTTTCCCGCAAACAGCGCACTGCTGAAGATCAGGATGATAAGAAAAAATCGGAATTTCATCGGGCCTCCTATTGGCATTGGATTATATTGTTGACGATCAGATAGGGGATGAGCAGATAAAGAATGCCGTCGCGTATCAGATAGAAAAGAAAGAAAGCGATAAGTACCTTCCAGCCCTTTTCCCTGATAAAGGCTTTAAGGCCTTTTTCCCTGATGAGGGTCAGCCATTCTTTAATAAATTTTGGGGCCAGGGAACGCATAATATCTCCGGGTAAGTAAGGAAGAATAAATTAGAGATTAGAAACGAAGAAAACAACCGTTCGCGGTGGATTATAGACAATGATACAACGGATAATCCGGCTTGTAATGGAAAATAAAAATACAGAATATTGGCGGCGGATAAAAAAGCTCAGGCGAAAACATTGATCAGGCTGCTTACTTCCATAGGCTGACTGGCGCCTCCGGAGGAGTAGAGGGCGTTCTGATCCTGCTCTAACTTCTTCAGTTCCTTTTGCGCTTCCAATTCCATGCGCCGGGCCTCGGCGGCCACGTTACGATCCTTTGAGGAAGGGTCGGCCGGAGCGAGGGCCGCTTTTTGAATCTGACGGGCTTTTTCAATAGTCCTTTGCGGATCTCCCTCCACTTTGGAGGTATCGATCTCCACATTGCCGCCCACGGCGTATTGTTTGTTGTCGGGACCGGTTTCCAGGTCAAAATCGGGACCGCCCCGGGCCAGGCTGCCGGCGGCGCGCAGGTGGGCCTGTTCGTGGCTGCGCACTTCCTGGTCGCGCTGTTTCATTTTGGCCAGTTTGGCCTCTTCTTCCGGGGAGAGTTGTTTTTGCTCCGGGCCGGTTGGATCGTTTTGAACCGCCGCCGGGCTTTGTTGTAATGTAATGCTACTTTCAGCGCCGCTGATTTCCATGAGAGCCGTCATCTTTTGTTGTTACAGGATATGCTCTATATCGTCGGTTTAGGGCGGAGGATAAAAACAGGCGCCCCAATGCGCGGAAATTGATACCCGGAAGAGGGTTTACGGTTTATTTCGCCGGTGATTCATTTCCCGGTATAGCATATAATAAGGTAGGAAAAACTGTTGGCAGCATTTTCTATTAAGGTCTTAACGATGTAAATAAGGCAGGTAAAACGCTGTTACATGCTCTTTACCGGACAGGGGATAAAATGGCTAATTATAGCTATTGAACACCGCCGGTTTAAAAATCTTATTTCACTTCACCCGCCCTTAGTAGAAACAGGTACCCTTTAATCTGACAACCTTATTGTTTCCCGGCTTAACACATAATAAGCTTTGGAAATATGTTGAGACCATTTTCTACTAAGGTTTTGCCGTTGAAAATAAGGTGGCAAAAGGTTATTACAGAATACTCACAGGGCGGGACCGGAAAAATTATACTGTTTATGGTATGGAACAGCGGCCGCTTAAAACCGTATTTCTTTTTCCCGACCTTAGCAGAACCCCAGGCTCCGATAGAAAGGAAACCTTATTACCGCAACCCGATGCTATTGCGGCCTATTTCCCCGGGGCAATATCCCGCAACTGAAAAGCGAGCTTTTCATAACCCTGTTTATCGATAAACTTCTTCAACCGCTGGTATTTTTTTTGGCCCGGCCGGGTTTGTTTATAAATATAGATCAGGTTCTTGGCGCTGCCACCGCCAAACACGGCGGGCAGCTCTTTTATGGCTTTCCAGGCGTAATGCTCGGCCTTGTCCCAGTTCTGGGCGTTGGTGTAATAGCTGCTCATGATGTAGGAAAACCAGCCGTCAAAGAAAGGATCGCCGGCGGTAAAAGGAGGATGGGTAACATAGCTGTCCGGAATATCGGGAAAGGCACCCTTGTTGAGACGGCATTTAAAACGCATAAAAGCGGCCAGCTTATCGCGGTTTTTTTCAAAATGAGCCAGGTCCCGCTCCATCCAGGTCAGCAGGGCGGATGTGTTATCCGCGATGCAGTTCCCGTCCAGGATACGCATGATGCGCATATTGTACGCGCTCCATTGCCGCTGAAACGGGCTGAGCAGTTGCGGTTTTTCCAGGGCCCGGCCGTAATGGACGCAGGCCGAATCAAAACGGCACAGTTCATAGGCATAGCGCCCGCGGGTAACCTCCAGGATGGTCTCCCCGGGGTCGTTAAAATAGGGACGGATCAGATCAAAACGACCGATGTTCATCATGCGGTTCAGGTACCAGTCCTTAACCAGCCAGTTTTGGGGGTAGGTCCCGATCACCCACTCAAAATAGGGCCGGGCGTCGCGTTCGTTGTTTTCAAAGGTGTCGTAAATGTCGATCAGCGTGATGGCCGCCTCGCTTTTGGTCAGCTCGGCGTTTTCAAAGCACAGTTTCAGCATGCGTATGCCTTCTTCGCGGTTACCGCTAAAGCCGAGGGCCCTGGCCACAAAACCGATCACACCGCTGAGCCGGTCGGAGTAGTAGTTAAAAATACCCAGACCCAGCAAGGCGTCATAGTTTTCAGGGTCTTCCTCATAAAGGGCGTTGAGCAGACGGCGGCCCTTAAGGCCGTTGGTAAAGGTGTTCCACCACTCTTCGCGTTCGGCATATACCCGGCCCTGATATCCGTAAAGTCCGGCCAGGAACATTTTTTGCTCGTCATCCCATTCCCGGTCTTCAAACTTGTCAATGGCCGGTTCGGTGATCTCCAGAATCAGGTCCATCAGTGAATCCCGGCGGGCATGGCGGGTGGCATAGGGGCCGGTGGCCGAAACATAAGCCCGCTGGCTGAAATGAATGGCCGCTTCCATAAAAAAGTATTTGGGGATATCCGGTTTAAGGCTTTGTTCCCGTTTGGCTATGTGCAACGCCTGCTCAAAGCGCAGGTTAAAGGTATGGTCAAAGATCAGGCTGTCCGTGGGGGTGAGCGGCAGATGGGTTGCGGGCAGGGTAAAAGGTGTTAACAGCAATATCAGGGCAATCAATCGCATTGGGAACCTCCGCTTGTTAATCAAAATTATCTGAACCTGGTTTAATGGATTAAGCGAATAACAAAAGACCCGTCTTATAAAATTTCATGGCATATAACGGATTTCTTTATGACCTTGTCTGTTATTTTAATTCTCACACAAAGAGACTAATATTTTATAATAGCTTATATCCTGATATAGATTCAAGGTTTTGAACGGATTTTTTTTACTACATTGTGTTTGATGCGTTTATTGATTCCCAAATCCATTCACCGGAATGTCACCCGGCTCTATGGTGCGCTCAGCCTGAATATAATATTTTTAAGACAAACAGAAAATAATAAAAGATTTTTCCCCGGAAGGCGAGAGGATAAAACCTCATAAAGGATTTTAAATTTTAATATACCCCATGCGGGCCTTCCCAAAAAGAGAAGACCCGGGGTACATTTTATAATGATTATTACTCTTCCAGTGTCTCTAATTCCGGTAGCACCATAATGCCTGCTTTCTTCAAAGCCTGCCCATAGGGGGGCCACACTTTTTGAAGCGTTTTGTTATAATTGTTGTACAGACCGTTCAACATGCCGGAGGTTTGTTCCAGAAGGGGCAGAACCGTGGCCCGCGCCGTGTCAAAAGACATGCGCAGATAGGCGGAAATCTTCCCCAGTCGCGCCGTAAGTACCCGGGGATCGCGATAAATACCCTGCTTATCAGCCGGGGTAACAATCTTATGCATCAGGGCCTTTAGCGAATCCCTTACGGCGGCGGTCTTTTTCTTCAGTGAATCGGCTTGCTGCGGTTTCAACACCTCGATGGCCTTTTCCGCCAGCTCCAGCTCGCTTTGGCGTTTACGGATGGCGTCGGCCAGGTGGGTGCCTTTTTGCGTCAAATCCTTAAACTTTTGAAAAAGCTCCTGTTTCTCCTTCAGTTTTGCCGTCAGTCCCGCTATTCTCGGATCGGCCTTTACTTCGATCTTGACGGAATCCTTCATACCCCGGTAGCTGAAGCGCGCCAGATAGGTGCCCGGCAATACGGGTGCGCCGCCGGGTTCTACGGCTTTATCCTTTTGGGGTTCGGGGGTTTGCGGCATGCGTACCCCTTTTTGGTCCAGGTTCCAGTAGAAACGGTTAAAGCCATGCTCCAACTTTTTTGGTTTGAGGGTGCGGATCAGTGTATGACCGGCATCGAATATTTCAATGATCAGCCCTTCATCCTGCTTCTTCGGGCCCTTTGTTTTTTTTGTCTTACTGCTGTCCACCTTCAGCCAGGCGGTCAGCATGGCGCCCCGGGGACGGTTTTGTCCTTCAAATTCCGCCTCGGCGATGAAGCGGGTGCCGGGGGGCTGGGCGTAGGCAGCGATCCAGGCCGGGGAAGCGGGCATGACAGCCAGGGCGGCGGACGGTTCACGTCCCTGGTTGCGGGTCAGGAAGCGCAGGTAGGCGATGCGGTCGAACACCCAGGCCGCGCGGCCGAAGGTACCG
>JALXBH010000323.1 GCA_026991535.1 Calditrichia bacterium
AGCATAACGATAATGCGGTCCTTTTCCACGCGCGTCAGCGGTTGATGCTGCTTGATGCCGTCGACCTTTTTTATAGGGATAAGATTACCAACCTCCGTCAGATGGCGCTGACCCCACAAATAATAGGCAATGCCAAAGAGCATGCCTATGCCGGCCAGGCCAAAGCCGTATCGCCAGCCGTAAACCTCGCCGACGTAACCGACGATCAACGGGGAAAAGGCCGCGCCGATGTTAATACCGATGTAAAAGATGGTAAAACCCTTGTCCCGCAGGGGATCACCGGGTTTATAAAGACCGCCGACCATGGTGGAAATGTTGGGCTTAAGCGCGCCGACGCCCAGAACCAGCAGGGCCAGGCCGGTATAGAAAAAGGTAATATCCTGAAAGACCAGCACCAACTGTCCGGCGGCGATAAGTATCCCGCCAATCAGCACGGTTTTCTTTTGTCCTAAGAATTTATCGGCGATATAGCCGCCCGGGATGGCCATAAGATAAACCAGCATGGTGTAGGTTCCATAGAGGGAAAGCGCATCGGCCTTACTCCAGCCCAGGCCTGGGTTGGCGCTGATGGTTTGTTCCGTTACGTAAAGCACCAGAATGGCCCGCATGCCGTAATAGGAAAAACGCTCCCACAGCTCGGTAAAGAAGAGTACGGGTAGTCCCTTGGGGTGTTCTCTCATAATAAATCCCTTTTGATGATATAAAAATGAAAGCTCTTAAAATAAGGCCTGAAGGGATAATTACCAAGGAAGATTACAGGATGAGTCCCGGGAGGAAATAAAAAAAGCCCGGCAATGCCGGGCTTTGAAAAAAGGAAAGGAAAATGTTAATTGATATTACCGCCGAGCTTACGTATCCAGGGGCTGAGGGCCACAAACAGAAAACCGAAAACGGTAACAAAACCGGCCACCACGCCAAAGAGCATGGCCGGCGCCAGGCTTTCCACATATCCGGCCACCAGACCGGCGATCAGGTTCCCCAGGGCCGCCCCCAGGAACCAGGTACCCATCATCTGGCTGACCAGACGCTGGGGAGAGAGCTTGGTGATACTGCTCAGGCCGACGGGGCTTAGGGACAACTCGCCCACGGTATGGAAAAAGTAGGTTACAATCAGCCACATGGGACTGACCTTGCTGCCATCCTCGGCAAAGGAAGAACCCCAGGCCAGAACAAAAAAGCCCACGCCCAGCAGGAGAAGGCCCATGCCGAATTTAAAGGGAATCGAAGGATTTTTATCTCCCAATTTAACCCAAAGCAGGCCGATAGCAGGAGCCAGGGTGACGATAAACAAGGGGTTAATGTTTTGCAGCCAGCCGGTGGGCACTTCCCAGCCCAGCACTACCCGGTCGGTAATATCGCGGGCGAACAGGTTCATGGAAGAACCGGCCTGTTCAAAACCGGCAAAGAAAACGATGGCTCCTAAAAAGAGAATGGCAATCATCGTTACCCGTTTACGCTCATCCTTATCACGGCAGGCAAACAGAATGATGCCGCCAAAGTAAAGCACGGCAACGACAAGCAGAACATATCCGGTGTTTTGGGCAAAGTCGACAATGCTGAAATTCGCGGTGCTTTGTGCCCAGAAAAGCACGGCAAAAACGATGAGCAGGGTGACGCCGATGCCGTACATAAAATACTTACGGGCCTGGATGATCATCTCTTTGGTGCTGGATTCGCCTTTCATCAGACCGGCGTCGCCCAGAACCTTTTGACGGGAAAGATATTGAATCACACCCAGGGTCATACCGATACCGGCAGCCAGGAAACCCAGATGCCAGTCGATTTTTTCACCCACCCAGGAACATACCAGCTGTCCCAGAAAGGCGCCCACATTAATACCCATATAGAAAATGGAAAATCCGGAATCACGGCGACCGCCGCCTTCGGGATAAAGATCGCCAACAATGGCGCTTACATTGGGTTTTAATAAACCGGTCCCCAAAATAACCAGCAGCAGGCCAAGGTAAAAAGTGGTCATTCCCGGAACCGCCAGGGAAAAGTTACCTAAAGCGATAAGGATTCCGCCGATAAGCACCGATTGGCGCTGGCCGATGAGACGGTCGGCGATCCAGCCTCCCGGCAGGGAAAGGGCGTAAACGCCGAAAGTGTATAGTCCGTAAATTGCGCTGGCGTTGGCGCTGTCAAAACCCAGGCCTCCGTTGGTAACGGCGGCGGTCATAAACAACACCAGTATGGCGCGCATCCCATAGTAACTGAAACGTTCCCACATCTCAGTCATAAAAAGGACTTGCAGCCCCTTGGGATGATCTTTAAACATGAATACCTCCCTGAAAAATAAATATGGTTAGCAAGGTGGAAAAATAATCCTCTAATATAGGCAATAGCGCAATAAACCAAAAGTGAAAAAAGGGCTAAGTGCCGCGAAATCGCTCTGACGGATGACAAGATCCCTTATTTTTAATGTTTTAACGTCTCTTCGAAAACCGAAGCCAGGCGCCGTGTCAGGTTTTTACGCTCGAAACGGACAATATCCTGTTCCTTCACGGCCGGAGGCTCTCCTTTTTTCCAGGCCTGAAAAACGGTCATGATAAAGTCAGCCATTTTTTCAGGCTGTTCATAAACACCGCCGGCCTGTAATTCTCTCAGCAGGCCGGCCGCCTCGCCGTCGCCGGGGCCGCAACCCAAAACGGGACGCAGAGCGGCCAGATATTCAAAAAGCTTGCCCGGCAGATGTCCCTGATAGCGGTCGACTTTTTCCATAAAGAGCAGCAGCAGATCGGCTTGTTGCATCATGGCCGTGGCCTGTTTGTGTGGAACGTACTCTTTTATTTGTAACACGCCGGGGTAGTCGGCAAATATATAACGTAATTCTGCCAGAATAGCCGGGGCGATATTTCCCGCCAGGGTCAGGCAAACTTCCGGGGCGGAAAGGCGGCCTTCCCGTAACAGGCGAACGATCGCCTTAAACAGGGAAG
>JALXBH010000324.1 GCA_026991535.1 Calditrichia bacterium
CCCCAACCGGCGCCAAGGATTTCAAAGACCCCGGGTATTTCGCCCGACAGCTCTTTCAATTTAACCACTATGGCCGAGCTGTAAAGAAATCGATCGGAAAGTATGCGGCGGATTTCGTATTCGGAAGTGGCCTTGTACACGGCGGTTCTATGGCTTTCATCCGGATAGTAGACGACGGATAGTTCCGTGGCCCGGCCGGAGCCGCCTCTTTTTTCCGGCAGCAGGGAGAGCACGGCGCGCACATTTAAACGGGCATGCTTGCGCAAGGCGGCGGTAATTTCCGCCTGGCTAAACTCAATCTTCCAGCGGAAATAGGCGGCGTCCTGATCCACATTGCCCAGATATTTTTTCAATTCGCTTTCGGGAATATGGCGGGGGCTGCACCAACTGCCTGGCGTGCTGCCGATCCAGTCACGGGCGGCGGCTTCCTTGCTTAAATCCACGTCTTTATACTTTTCGGCTTCCCTATCCGGCATATCCGGCTTGACTATCATATAGGGCAGCTTATATCCCGGCCAGACGGCGTCAAAACTTTCCATCATCCCGCCGCAGCTTTTGGAATAGCGCGCGTCACAGATGGCTTCTCCGTACATAAGCACCCGGCCATAGGTGGACAGGGCGCCCTGGATGGATTGCGGTGATAAAAAACTGGTACCCTGATACCGCTGACAGCAGTCGTCGTTACATACATCCATGCCCATGCTTTTATGTTTTTGCTCCACATTGGCCAACAGCCAGGAACGCGCGGCAATGGTTTGCGCTTCAATCAGGGCCGGGGGACAGGCGGCACTCATCTCCGATGTGGCCACGCACATCACATAGTGTTCCAGCGGCAGCTCGTTTATCAGAATCATCTGTTCTTCATGGATACGGAAGATCAATGTGTCGGGCAGGTAAACCTCTATGGTTTTTTGCCAGTGGAAACCGCGACCGGCCATAACCGGGGCCACGCGTATCCCGCTTTTGGGAGCAATGGCCGTGTTGCTATCCCGGGCTTGCAGCCGTATTTCTCCGGTGGCGCTTAGTTCGGGCAGGCCGCTTTCCAGGTGGAGTTTGCCGTGATCATAAGAAATTGTGATACGTTGACCGCCCTTAAGCTCGCTGACCCGGCCATCGCACACCGCGCGGTATACGGGGCTTTTGGGAAGGGTAAGTTCAACGCTGCTTAGTCCGTCCCCGGGCAAAATTATGCCCACATCGATAACAGGTTCCGTTGTCGGAATGGCATCGGCTGTTAACATGGTTATCCTTCGTTTTCCCAGGCAAAAAAGGCGTCCACGCCGGCGCCCAGGGCCGGCGCTTCCCGCAGGTGAGAGGGTACGACAATTTCCTCAAGGGAACGGTAGTGCTCTTTTGCCTCTTTTGTTAAAACCGTACTGTTTTGTATGGACTCATCCAAAGCCTTAAGCAGGGGCGCGGCCAGAACCGTTTTACCCGCCTCGTCCGAAAAAAGCTGGCCCAGACGCTGGCCCAGAATAATACGTTCGAAAAGCAGGCCCTTATAGGGATGGTCGCTCTCCAAAGGGGGACGGTTAGGGTTCATAAACTCAAAACTGTTGCGCCAACCGCTATGGAGCGTTTGGATACGTTCGTAAATTATCGCCGCCAGCGCCCCGGTAACCACCTGATAAGTGGCCCGCGCCTTTTCGTCTCCCCCTGCCGCCATTTGGGCGATTTGTGGCGGGTAAACGCCCCCGGCGTTCAGCTCCCGGATATCCTTTCCGCTCATGTCGGCATAGATGCTTTGAATGCCCGAGGCGGAGCAAAAACGTTCCAGGGAACGTCCGTCGGTATACTTCATCTCCCAGGTTTTGGCCAGCCAGGATTTTGTCTGATCAAAAGGAGTTAAGACGCCTTTCAGTTTCAGGGCGTCGGCCACGCCGGTGCCGCCTCCCAGATAGTAGGCGTTTTGCACATGACGGAAAGCGCCCTCCTCGGCATAATTTTCTCCGATGCCGCAATAGTCGGCGTCGCTGCCCAGGCGGGCGATGGGTGCCGCCAGGCTTATGTTTTCCAGTTCCAGACGTTTTTCCAGCAGATTGCTGTAATTTAACATGCGCGGACCGTTGGCCACAACATGTATGCCCCGCTGGTCGGTGGTTTTAAGACCGGGCATGCCGATGCCGATTAACAGGTTGTCGGCCCCGCTTTTACGGGCGATTTCGATAATAGCCCGGGCGCAGGCTTCCACATAAACCGCTTCCTGCTGTTTCTCTTCATCCGTTTGCTTTATGGCCTCTTCCGCCAGTTCACGAAACTGAACAGCTACGTCCACCGGTCTGAAATCCGCTAAAAATCCGGGGATATCCGCGTATTTTCCCTCGGCATTCAGTTCGCCGAGGCAAAATATCTTTTTTTCATGGTTAAAGATAACCTGCCAGGCGCTTACCTTGCTGGCGCCGCCGTCCACGCCGATAATAGTCGTTTTTTTCATTCTCTTTCCGTCTGATAGGGTGGGCCGGTTTTTTATTGGCCGGCATTGAGCTCCTGGCGGCGCAGAATGGCTTCCAGGCGCATAAAATCCTTGGCCTCGTCATTGCGGTCAATGGTGGCCTGGTCGATGGAGTGATCCGTTCCGCCGGAGTGACGAATGACCTCGTATATGGCATCCCATACGCGACCGATGCGGTGTTGTTCGCTGATCTTCAGCACCATGCCGTAGTCCTCACCGTAATTGCGGGCGTAGGGTTCTTCGTTGACGCTAAAGCCGATGCGGCGTATAAGTTCGATGGGAATGGAACGGGGAGCTCCCGCGCCGTTTATGCGCAGCAGATTATTGCGGCCGTTTTCCTCCGTCCACTCGTCATGGGTAACCACGGGCAGCTCTTCCATGCGTCTGATGGAACCGTCTTCTTCCTTTTGCCAAACTTCATAGGAACCGATGACCATGCCTATTTTGGGATCGGAGGCATATACCTCGAGAATTTTCTCCACGGCGTCCGGTTTCAGCCGGTCGTCGGAATCCAACTGTACATAATAGGTACCCCGGGCGATGCGCGCGCCCATGTTAAGACACAGACCCAGATTGTTAATTTCATAAACCAGCAGGCGAACGTCCGGCTTGGAGGCGTCGTATTTTGAACCGCCTTCCATATACTCCTTTACAGCGTCCACGGTAGGATCGCCGGGACCGCCGTTAACCACCACAATAACTTCCACATCCTTTACCGTTTGTGCCTGGACCGACTCAATGGCCTGGCCGATAAAAACGGGGCGGTTGTTGACCGGAATAATCACCGAGGCCTTTAAAGCCCCCTCTTTTATCTCACGGGGGGCGTAGTGGGCGCCCGGCGCCAGATAGGCGTTTATGCCCTTAAGATGGGTGGAAAGGATTTCTTCCGCCTCCAGCTGGCTCTCCTTGCCGGCCATCAGATAATCAAAAACGTTGTGCCCCTTGCCTTCGGCGGTTACGCTGTACAGGGAACCGGCGTACCGGTTGGCTATATGGATAAGCCGTCCCTGGCGGGCCATTTTCAGGCGAAGATCGTACAACGGCTTATAGGCCAGGTTCTCATCTGCGTAGCCCGCTTTTTTCAGGGCGCTGTGCGCCAGAAACCAAACCGGTCCGAAGTCCTGATTGTCGCGCACACGGCCGGTGTGATGCTTAAGCAGCCGTATCTCACGGGTCTCGCCGTCGGTGATGCGTTCGTAATCGCAATAAACCATGCTGCAATCGCGTTCCCTGCTCATGGCCAGTAAAAAGAGTTCCGCCGCGCCGATTTTAAATTCAATCCTGGAGGAAGGGTTGTCGGCCAGCATGATAAAGCTGCCGTTACAGGCCTTAAAGCCGGCGTTTAGCTGTACGCTTTTGCGTTCGCTGTCCGTGGCAACCGTTTTTACGGGAAAACGGCCCTTAAGGATGGTTTCAATGGCGGTGATATCCGGTGTAAAGTCGGGACGGTGCATTAAAACGATTTCAATGTTTTCGGCGGCCTGTGCGGCAAGGGAGCGCAGGGTGTCGGTATATTGGTTTTCAGGTGTAGCATACAAGAGTGCCGAAATCAGGTTTTGGCTCATACGGAGGTCTCCTCTTAGTAGAGTAAATATTTTTTACGGATTTTTAAAAACTCTTTTAATTCATCCTTCCAGCCGGCGCGCATTTCCGCTATACTTTTCCCCTCAAGTACATCGGAATATATTTGATCGCTGCCGGCTGTTTTGTGGAAGGATGATAAACGTTTTTCATTTACAAACGGTGAATGTTGCGGATAGAGGTCGTATAAAAACTTAAGCATATACAAACCGGTTTCAAAAGGATGGAAGGTCTTGGCGTCGACGATGTGTATCTGTACGCCGTAACACATTTCACCTTTAAACACGCTGTAATAAGGCTTGAACCGGGTGGCGCGGAAATAGACGCCGGGCAAGTGCAGCGCATTCAGCCGCCGGGCAAGGTCCAGGGCGTCAATCCACGGCGCGCCCAAAAGCTCAAAAGGAGAGGTATAGCCCACGCCGATATTCACGCTGAGCAGTTCACCGATCAGCCCGGTGGCCGGCATGAACAGAGCCGTTTCCCAGTGGGGAACATGGGGCGAGGTGGGTACCCAGCTGCGCCCCGTTTGCGGCCAAAACATGGAACGCTCCCAGCCGCTCATGCGGATAACGGTCAGTTTGGCCTGAATGCCAAAAGCCTCGTTGAACATGGCGGCCAGTTCACCCGCCGTCATACCGTGGCGATAAGCAATGGGGTACATGCCCACAAAGGAGTAAAAGGGTTCACGGGTGACATTGCCCTCGACGGTTTCACCGTTCAGAGGATTGGGGCGGTCCAGTACCACAAATTCTTTGTTGTCCCGCGCGGCGGCCTTCATGGCGTTGGCCATGGTGTAAATATAGGTATAGCTTCGGATACCGATATCCTGAATGTCAAAAATTAATACGTCGATATCCTTAAGCATTTCCGGCGTGGGAATACGCGTTTTGCCATAAAGGCTGTAAACGGGAAGCTTAAAAAGCGGTTCAACGGTACGGCCTACTTTTTCACCGGCCTCGGCCGAGCTAAACAGTCCGTGTTCCGGAGCATAAAGGGCCACAAGGTTAAGCGAGGGATGTTCGTAAATACGTTGGTAGGCCGGTCTCATTTTTGCGTCCACAGCGCTGGGATTGGTGATCAGGCCGATACGCTTTCCCCTGAACCTTTCCGCCTGCGAGAGCAGAAGATTGTCGAGTCCGGTTCTGAAAACGGTCTTTTTGTTTTCGCTCCGCGGCCCGGGCATCTTATGCGTCCCCATGGGGTGGCAGCCGGAAAGCGCCGTCAGAATCACTATGGCAAAAATCAGTCGGTATGCTATGTTCATTTATTACAGCTCAGGGAGTTAATTAGTTTATTGAACTAACTCACGAACATACACAATCGCAATGATTATTTCAATCGAAAAAAGCAGGCGGTATATTCGTTTGAAAAATTTGTCCGGCGCCCGCCGGATTATTTTTTCCGCTATGGGCATGATCCCGGGGTCTAAGGGCGCGGCGCCCTTTATACAACACCCCGGGCTCAGGGCATAAGCCTGTCCAGCAGAGTGTTGATGGGTGTGGTGTTTTGCATAACATAAAAATGGATGGAGGGCACATTATGCTCCATCAACTCCCGGGCCTGTTTCAATGTCCACTCTATGCCGATTTCGGCAACATCATCGGCGGAGGCGTCCAGAATCTGCCGCGAGAGTTCCACGGGCAGATCGATATGAAAGGTTCGCGGCAGGGAGGTGATATTTGATTTGCGGGTAATAATCTTCAAGCCGGGGATGATCGGCACATCGATGCCCTCGGCCCGGCAACGGTCGACAAAGTCAAAATAGACTTTATTGTCAAAGAACATCTGTGTAACAATATACTCGGCGCCGGCCTCGATCTTTTTCTTTAGATAATAGATGTCCGTGTCCAGGTTGGGTGCGGAGAAGTGCTTTTCCGGATAGCCGCCCACGCCGATACAAAAATTGGAAGGCTTGGCGTCCAGCAGGTTGTCCTCCAGATAGTGGCCCTCATTCATCTCTTTTACCTGGCGCACCAGATCCGAAGCGTACTTGTTGGTGGTGCGTCCGTCGGGCACCGGTTTTTTATAACCGCTATCGTCGCCCTGCACGGCCAGCACATTTTTAATTTCCAGATATTGCAGGTCGATTAAGAAATCCTCGGTCTCCTCGCGGGTAAAACCGCGGCAAAGAATATGGGGCACGGCGTCGATATTGTATTTTTTTTGGATCAACGCGCAGATGCCCAGGGTGCCCGGGCGTTTGCGTTTAGTTTTGCGCTTGATACCTTCCGGCGTTTCCTCGTAAATCACCTCGGCGGCATGGCTGGTAATATCGATAAAAGGCGGATTGTAGCGCGCCAGGTCATCCACCAGTTTTAGCAGGCTTTGGATATCCCCGCCCCGCCTTGGGGGAATGATTTCGAAACTGATCAGTGTCTTTTTTGCTTTTTCCAGATGTTCGGTAACCTTCATGGCGCAATTCTTCCCTTAAAGTTCAATGGTGCTCGTCAATTGTCGATAAAATAGAGGATAATGTTAATATGATGCCAAAAATTACTTGGATAAACAGGAAGAAAAGCTAAAATTTTTGTATCTTCAACGCTTTAATTTTAATCAGGAGCTGAAATGACCGCAAAACAAAAAGAACTAAAGGTAACGCTCATCCCCGGCGACGGAATCGGGCCGGAGGTAACGTCCGCGGCGCGTAAAGTGATCGCCGCGGCGGGCGTTGTGATAGACTGGGAAATTATGGACGCGGGCGCCGGGGCGCTGGACAAATACGAGACCACCCTGCCCGAGGAAACCATAGAGTCAATACGAAAAAACAAGGTGGCCCTGAAGGGGCCCATCACCACGCCCATAGGCAAAGGCTTTACCTCGGTAAACGTGGGGCTGCGCAAGGCCCTGGAGCTCTATTCCAATATCCGCCCCGTGCGTTCCGCCCTGGGTATATCCGTGCATCACAAGCCGATCGATCTGGTAATCTTTCGCGAGAACACGGAAGACCTCTACGCCGGCCTGGAGCAGGATGTGGCCCCCGGCGTGGCCCAAAGCCTTAAGATTATCACCGAGGCGGCCTCCACGCGCATAGCGGAATCGGCTTTTTCCTGGGCGGCTAAAAACAACCGCCATACGGTACATGCCGTACACAAAGCCAATATTATGAAGAAAAGCGACGGGCTTTTCCTAAGCTGCGTGCGTAAGGTGGCCGCCAAATATCCGGGTATCACCTATAAGGAGATCATCGTCGATAACTGCGCCATGCAACTGGTTATGCATCCCGAGCAGTTTGACGTTATGGTGCTGGGCAACCTCTACGGGGATATCATTTCCGACTTGTGCGCCGGTTTGGTGGGCGGTCTGGGCGTAGTGCCCGGCGCGAATATCGGTGATGACATGGCTGTGTTCGAGTCGGTGCACGGCAGTGCCCCCGATATCGCCGGTAAGGGCATCGCCAATCCGCTGGCTACCATCCTTTCGGCCAATATGATGCTGCGTCATTTGGGTTTTAGTAAGGAGGCCGATCGCATTCAGGCGGCCATTGTTTTGTTTCTTTCGGAACGACACCACCTGACGCCGGACATGGGCGGTAACGCCACAACCGACGAGATGGTTAACGCCATCATCGACAAGATAAAACTGTTACGATAGAAACCGCCGCCGGTAAGCTCTTCTCCGGCGGAGGACGGGGCGTTTAGCCCTTATACATGGTGTGAAGGCAATTTTATGGGGAAGATATGATCCGATATTTTACCGCCGGAGAGTCCCATGGTCCGGGCCTGATGGCTGTGATCGAAGGCCTGCCGGCCAATGTGCCAGTAAATATCTCGCGCGTCAATCATGAGTTGCGCCGCCGCCAACAGGGCTATGGCCGGGGCAGGCGTCAGCAGATTGAAAAAGACGCCGTGGAGGTAATATCCGGCATCCGTTTCGAAAAAACCCTGGGCAGCCCCGTTAGCGTATTATTGCGTAACCGGGACTGGAAGAATTGGACGGAAATCATGGCCTCGGGCGCGGGTGTTTCCAAAAAGGTGGTCAGCCGGCCACGGCCGGGGCACGCCGATCTTTCCGGCGCCTTAAAATATGATTTCCACGATATGCGCAATGTACTGGAGCGTTCCAGTGCCCGGGAAACGGCCATGCGCGTGGCCGTGGGCGCTTTTGTGCGCGAGCTGCTGTATCTTTTTGATATTGAAATACATTCCCACGTGTTGGAGCTGGGTCCGGTAAAAACAGACCGTTCCCAGCTGAAGGAAGCGCTGGCCGGTGATATCAACGCGCGGGCCGACGCCTCTCCCGTGCGTTGCCTTTCCGAGAGCAGCGGCGCGGAAATGGTTGCCGCCATAGACGCGGCCAAAAAGGAGGGCGATACCTTGGGTGGCGTAATCGAGGTCGTTATACGCGGTTTGCCGCCGGGGCTGGGTTCCTATGTGCAATGGGACCGCAAGCTGGATGCCCAACTGGCCATGGCGCTGATGTCCGTACAGGCGGTTAAGGGGGTGGAAGTGGGCATGGGCTTTGAAACCGCCCGCCATCCCGGTTCGCGTGTACATGATGAAATTCATTATGATAAGAAAAAAGGCTTTTTTCACCCGACCAATAATGCCGGGGGTATAGAAGGAGGTATGAGCACGGGAGAGGATATCGTTCTGCACATCGCAAAAAAACCGATTCCCACCCTGATGAAACCGTTACATTCGGTGGATATCGACAGCAAGGAGAGTTACAAGGCGCATGTGGAGCGCAGCGACGTAACGGCGGTACCGGCGGCGGCGGTTATTTGCGAGGCCGTGGCGGCCCCGGTGATTGCCAATGCCCTGATGGAAAAATTTGGCGGCGATACGGTTAAGGATATGCAGGCCGCGCGCGAGGCTTATTTAAAACGGCTGCGTGCTTTTTAAAAGCTGTTTATTGCCGTTGGCATATTAACGGCGTCCGTTACCTTTTTCTATGGCGGCTAACATGGTTTTGGCTTCGCGGTTGTTTGGCTGGCGGCTAAGTACCTTGCGCAAAATATTGGCGGCCTTGCCGTTATAACCCTGAGCCCTGAAAACCTTGGCCAATACCAAATTGCTTTTTACATCGTTGGGATTGCGCTTAAGCCGGGTGTTCAATTCGGACATAAACTCCTTAAACACATTGCGGTACTGATGCTCCGGCCCCAGGGTGGGCTGACGGACAAATATTGAGGGCTCGATGAAAAATACCTTGCGGTATTGCTCGATGGCCAACGGCAGCCTTTTGGTTTTTTCATAAACCTCGGCCAGCTTGGTATAAGCCTTTATCAGCGTAGGGGCGATCTGAATGGTCTTTTTAAAATAGTTCTCGGCCAGTTGATAGTTGCCCATTTCCAGATAGGTCAGCGCCAGGTTAAAGGTGGCCTGCATAAAGCGGGGCCGCGCCTGGGCCGCCTTGGTAAAGGCCTCCACCATATCCTGATAGACTTTACCTTTTTTTACCGGATCGATGGTGCTTTTTTTGTTGAAGCCTTTTTCCCTGACCGCTTTTTTTGAACCGGAGGCTTCGTCGAGCATATCCAGAAAAGCTTCCACCAGTTCCTCCAGCACGGCCTGTTTATAGATGGTAACACCGCGCATAAAATTGGCCACGGCATGGTTGGGTTTCTTTTTCAGGATGGCGTCGAATTCCAGCAGGGCGTTATAATATATCTGCGAACGATAGTAGACTTCTCCAAGGGTGGCCCGGAATTTAATATTGCCCGGGTCCAGTTCCACCGCGCGGC
>JALXBH010000325.1 GCA_026991535.1 Calditrichia bacterium
GCCGGAGAATAGTATTTCCGTCATTCCGTTTTCCGTTGTCCCGGCAGGACACATAATAAGATTGAAGAATATATTGGTCCTATTTTCTACTAAGGTTTTACCAATATAAATAAGATGGGCAAAGCGTTATTACATGCTCTTCACCGGGTGGAGCCAATAGAACTTTACTGTTTATAACCCTGGTACAGTGGCCGTTTAAAAACCTTAGTTCTTTTTTACCAACCTTAGTAGAAAAACATGCTTTGAAATCCAAAAACCTTATTACCGCACCCCGGCGAGGAATAAGGTAATGGCAGAAAAAGGGATTAATCTATCTACTACTAAGGTTCTCGGTGGATGATAAGGTTCGGGAGATTCTACGGAGTAGATCCGGAGAAAACAAATGTTCCTCACACCATGGTAGAAAAACATGCCCTGAAATCCGCTAACCTTGTTATTCCCCGGCAGGACACATAATAAGGTTGAAGAATATATTGGTCCTATTTTCTACTAAGGTTTTAACATTGTAAATAAGGCGGGTCACGACGATGTCATAACTTCATCTGCAGGCTTAGAACAAATTTTGCAAAAAAAAGACCGGACTCCCTGAGCCGGTCTTTTTCTGTTCACCATTCAACCAGAGGATAGTATATCTGTTATTCCTTTTTAAGCAGTTTGGCATTGATGGCCACAATAACCGTACTGAGCGACATTAAGACGGCGCCCATGGCCGGGCTGAGCAAAATACCCCAGCCGTATAACACACCGGCCGCCAACGGTATGGCAAAGGTGTTGTAGCCCGTGGCCCAGATCAGGTTTTGTATCATTTTGCGGTAGGTGGCCTTGGCCAGACCAATCACCGCTACCACATCCAATGGGTTGCTGCGTACCAGCACGATATCGGCCGTTTCCACGGCCACATCCGTTCCGGCCCCGATGGCGATACCCACATCCGCCTGAGCCAGTGCCGGAGCGTCGTTTACACCGTCACCGGTCATGGCCACTACCAGCCCCCGGGATTGTACTTCCTTCACCTTCAGGGCTTTTTCGTTGGGCAGAACCTCGGCGATATATTCATCCAGTCCCAGTTCTTCGGAAACCCAGGCGGCCACATATTTATTGTCACCGGTCAGCATCATGGTTTTGATCCCCATTTCCCGGAAGCGGGCGATAGCCTCTTTCGACTCCGGTCGGATCACATCGGCCAGGGCGATGGCGCCGGCCAGCTCATCATCGATCAATACAAAGACAACCGTTTTCCCTTGTCCGCTCAGGGTGGCAATACGCGGATCATCGGTCGTCATATTTTTTTCCCGCAGATAACCGGGGCTTACCACGGCAATGCGCTTATTGTTTACCAAACCGGTGGCGCCTTTTCCGGGAATGGCCTTAAATTCTGTTACCTGTAAAGCCTTTTCAGCGGAAGAAGCGATACCGGCGGCAATGGGGTGCTCGGAATGTTGTTCCACGGCGGCAGCCAGGTCAAGCAGCTCCTCGGCGCTATAGGAAGCAGAGTAGACCAGGGTATCGGTTACGCCAAACTTTCCATAAGTCAGTGTCCCCGTCTTATCAAAAATGATCGCCTGTAAATTACGCGCCTGTTCAAAGGCCGAGCGGTCACGGATCAACAAACCGTTCTGCGCGGAAAGCGATGTGGAAACGGCCACAACCAGCGGCACGGCCAGCCCCAGGGCGTGGGGACAGGTGATAACCATTACGGTCACCGTCCGTTCCAGAGCAAAGGCAAAGCTTTCCCCTAAAAAGCCAAACCAGGTGATAAAAGTGATGGCGCCGGCGCTGATGGCAATGATGGTCAGCCAGAAGGCGGCCCGGTTGGCTAGGTCTTGTGTTTTGGACTTGCTTTCCTGAGCCTGGCGCACCAGCTCGATCACCTGCGACAGGAAGGAGTCCTTACCCGTACGTTCGACAATCAGTGTCACCGAACCCTCGCCGTTGATGGAGCCGCCGATCACCTTGTCATCGACCTTTTTTGCCACCGGCCTGGATTCCCCGGTCAGCATGGATTCGTTTATGGACGTTTCCCCTTCCACGATCTTGCCGTCCGCCGGAACCTTTTCACCCGGCTTAACCACAACTTTATCACCGTTTTTAAGTTGGTCAAGGGCCACATCCACCAGCGTTCCGTCGTCCATTACCTTATGGGCATCGGACGGCATCAGTTTGGCCAGGGCCTGCAAGGCGTTGGAAGCGCCCATAACTGACTTCATCTCTATCCAGTGCCCCACCAGCATGATATCGATCAGTGTGGCCAGTTCCCAGAAAAACATCTTCCCGGAAAGACCGAACACGACCGCCGCGCTGTAAATATAGGCCACGGTCACCGCCAGGGCGATCAGAGTCATCATACCCGGGTTCTTGGCCTTCAGTTCGGTATAAAGTCCGTGCAGGAAGGGCCAGCCGCCCCAAAAGAAAACAAAGGATGAGAGCAAAAAGTTAACATATATGGAACCGGGAAAGGCAAAGAAACTTCCAAGGTTCAGAGCTTCCTGTATCATGGGCGAGAGCGCCAGTATGGGCAGCGTTACAATCAAAGAGACGTAAAAACGCTTGCGAAAATCTTTCACCATATGAGCGTGGTGCGCATGGTGGTCATGGTGTTCGTGTTGCCCATGTCCTTCATGATGTTCATGGGCACTATGGTCATGGCCGCCATGATCATGATTGTGATGTTGATGCTTATCCATGGGAAATCTCCGTTTTAATTAAACCCAGTCTTTCTTATTTTCATCTGTGTTGACGTTAAAATTACAGAAGGTTACACATGTCTGACTTTGAACATGCTTTAAACTCCTATCTTGACGAGCTGCTTTCCTTTGCCCGCTCTAAAATCAATAACCCGCAACTGGCAGCCGACGCGGTACAGGACAGCCTGCTGAAAGCTTTGCGCAAACGCGATACCTTGAGGGATGAAAGCCGTTTGCGTTCCTGGCTGTACCAGATTTTGCGCAATACCATTCATGATCTTCACCGTAAAAGCAAGCGTTCCCTTATGGAAACGACCGATCCGGATACCATTGCCACGCAGGAAGAGATGGAGCACATTGCCTGTAGCTGTATCGAAAAGCTGCTTCCCGCGCTGAACAGGGACTATGCTTATATCATCAACGAGCTTGAATTGAAGCAGAAGCCGTTGAAGGAGGTTTCCGAGCATCTGGACATCACGCCGAATAACCTGAAGGTTAAACGGCACCGGGCCCGCCGGCAGCTTAAAGAACGGCTGGAACAAACCTGCCGCCTGTGTGCCGCGCATGGCTGCCTCGATTGTGATTGTGACTCAAATTAATCACCCCGGTCTCCTTTCCTCCCTTTTCTTTTTACAAAAGCAATGCCAAGGCTTTAATTCAGCCCGTCCGGCTCTTTTTTCGATCCATGGGAGCCGTAATGGCATAATAGTATACAACAGCCTGTAGACTATTCTGCATAATCACGTACTTTATAAGGTAGCATTTTCCTAAACCGGCGGCAGCAGAAGAAAGGAAAATGTAAAATATGTATGAGAAAACCGGTAAAATTCCAGGAAGGATAAAAAAAAGAGAGACCGACGAATCAGTCTCCCTCGGGGGTAGATATGGGGTTAAGTATAGTGGGGGTCATTAGCGGACACTGAAAAACTTATTTGCAACAACTGCATTTTTTCTCATTTTCAATTTCATTTTTATTTATCAGGCGCTTTCCCGCCGCATAGGCCCGCGCGCCCAAAATATATAGCGCGGCCAGCGATAACAGGGTCAGGACCGATATTTCAAAAAAAGCGTACATTTCAATTCTCTGCTTTCCCGCACGTGTTATACATGCCTTTATCTTCCGGCTTAAGCCCGCACAGGGAACAACGTCTGTTCTTTTTACGGGTGCCGACCAAGGCCATTGCATATCCGAAACCCGTAAAAACCAGGGTGGTGATCAGCACCTTAATTAAAATTTCCATCACCGCACCCTCCCTTTGTGTTTAAAAACGCCTGTTCTTCGCGTCACGGATAACAACAAGGGTCTGAACCACAATCAACGCCAAAAGTACCCAAGCCGTGATAACTGCTCCCGGATCGTGTAACATAACATCCTCCTTTGGCCATTTTTGCAATTCTGCCCTTATAAATAGCAAAGGCTATGCCAACACCAACAGACCAGGGTCTGTTAGTGTTTTTTATACACTTAGAGATAAAAGATATTTTTGTCATATTTTTTGACCTGTGGAATATTATACAGGGGTGTAGAATATTATTGGATTTTTTGCGATGAAAAGAGGAATGTTTCTCCCTAGACAGAACGGCAAAGCGGTTTAGCGGCTAAGTGTACCTGTTCACGATTGACAATGGAGATACCCGGTCTTAAAAAGAAAAGCGGGTTGTGAGCATGGTAATGTTTTGCGGAAGTTCATTAAATTGATAACAATAGTTTATACCCAGCTCAATTTTATAAATGGGCATAAGCTCAAGCCCCACGCCCACCAGACCGGCATTGCTGTCGTTATAAAAGCCCTGACGCCGCCCGGGAATGTTAAAAAATATGACATTATTATTGGCCGTGCCCCCACGAAAGCTCAGGCTTTTAACGCCCCGTTCATTCAACATTTTTTTGGGCAGGGGATTAAAAACCAGGGCATAGCTTAAATCGCCGCGACCGTCGCTATCCCGCCTTAATGAAAACAAAACCTGCAAACGCTCCCCCATAACCTTAAACGGTTGCCATACCACGCTGCCGCCCCATTGAAAAGCGGGAGAACCCAGGGTGGAGTGGGCATTTCTCATGCGCAGCACCATACCCAGTTTTAGGGAAGGATCGACATCGGAGAAGAGACCGAGGCTGCCTTCCAACTCGCTTCCGCGCACCATGGTGTTTCCCGGATAGAGCTGGGAAGAGGCGTATTCCAATGACGCGCCCAGGCTAAAATCCCGGAAACGATAGCCATAACTGATATTCATATTAAAGGAAAAGGTGTTGTCATATTGCAGACTGTAGTCGCGCCCGTCATATTGCTCACCCACGGGTACGTTAAGGCCAAAAAGTCCCACGCCAAAAAACTGTTTTTCAGAAAGGGGCCACACCAGGGCCGTGCTAAAAAACTGAACGTCATGACCATTGATCAAATTTGAAAACTGGATTTCGGTATTCCGGGCGGTGCTCATCAGGGCGGGGTTTATGAAAACATCCCCCGCTCCGGTGGAAAAGGCCTCATTGGGACCGCCGATGGCCTGGGCAAAGCCGTCAAAAGATGGAGCGGACGACAAACCATCACCGCTCTGCCCCGGGGAGAGGGCGAGGAACAGGAGCACAAATAATCCGCTAACCGGTTTCCAATACATCTTTCACCCGTTTTAATATTGTCTTTCCATGGTATATAATACAAGATACGTGCCAGAAAGCAATAAAAACAGGTAAAAAAATGTCGTATGGACACCGGTCCATGACCGGCCTAGACCGCCGCGACCCTGCAGCCGCCGGAAAGCCGACCGTCCTTCAGATTAATTTGACGCGTGGCATAGCTCAGATTCTGTTCATCATGGGTTACCATAACAACCGTTTGCCCTTCTTTATTCAGGCGGCTGAACAGCTCCATTACTATCCCGCTGGTGGCGGAGTCCAGATTGCCCGTAGGTTCATCGGCCAGTATTATGGGGGGATCGTTAACCAGGGCCCGGGCAATGGCCACGCGCTCCTGCTCCCCGCCGCTAAGCTCGTTGGGCAAACGTAAGGCTTTGTCGTGCAAGCCAACCTTTTCCAGAAGTAACATGGCTTTTTCTTTTTTTGCGGCCGCGCTCAGTCTGCTGATGGCCAGGGGAATCATCACATTCTCCAGCACATTCAAATATGGTAACAGATGGAAGGCCTGAAAGACAAAACCGATGTATTCCTTTCTGAAATCGGCGCGTTGCTCCACGGACAAACGGTAGATGTCAATCTCATCAACGGAGATACGGCCCGAGGCCGGCTCGTTCAACCCGCCCAGCATGGTTAAAAGCGTGCTTTTCCCCGAACCCGATGTCCCCGTAATGGCCACAAACTCGCCGATTTCGATTCCCAGGGAAACCCCATCCACGGCCCGTACCGTTTCTCCTCCGCTATGATAGGTTTTTACCAACTTCATTACCTGTATTAAACTCATCGTCTGTGTATCCTTGTTAAAGTGATTGCAGGCTTACCGTCGGGTCAAGCCGGGCCGCCTTTATGGCCGGGTAAAAGCTGGCGCCCAAACCTATAACCACCGATATCAACAGGGAGAGCGCCATAATTGTGGAATCGATATGCACATTTACCTGATCCGCCCCGATCCAGGAGCCGGCATAGCCCGATACCGATACGCCCAGAAAGTAGCCCGCCAATCCGGCCAGGGTGCTGAGCAGAAAGGCCTCCTGCAGGATAATGCGTATGATATGACTTTGGCGGTAGCCCATGGCCCGGAAAATACCAATTTCCTTTTTACGTTCATTCACCGAGGCGCTCATGGTGGTAAAAACAATTAGAATGGCCACAAAAAGAATAACCACGGAGATGCCCAGGGAAAATCTTTCAAATTGATGTATGGATTTCATTTTCGATTTAATGGTCTGCTGAATCGCCGTTACACGGGCACCGGGCAACTTGTCCGAGGCCTGGGCCACAATGTCTTCTATGGGGCAATCGTAACAGAGCGCGGCCACTTCTATCAGGCTGATTTCCGAGCCCTTGTTAAAAAGCCGCTGGGCACGCTCCAGATCGATAAAAACCAGTTGGTCATCCTGTGATCCGCTTTCGTTAAGTATGCCGCTAACCCTGAAAGGCGTGCCGTTTATCAGAACAATCTGTCCCAATCCCAATTGCAGCTTCCTTTTTACATCAACTCCGATGAGCGCTTCATCTTCCTTTTCGGGCACATCGCCGATAATGCTCCACCACTTTTTAAGCGTGATCTCCTCGTTAAAATGTACACCCACCACCATCACTTTTTTCTGTTGCACATCAGCCACGTTGAGCAGCTTGGGCGAAACGATTTTAATATTATCCCTGTTTTTAATCTCCCGGATTTTGGCAACATCGTCTTGCAGCAAGGGGGTTACATCGAAGGAGACGCCGGAGACCGCCATACCGCCATAGGAGAGGGAAAGCTCATCACTACGGGGCACGATTAAAATATTGGCGCCATATTCATCCAGCTTATTGGCGATGTCTTCATTCATGGTTTGCCCTATGCTCATCAACAAAACCACCGTACTCACGGCAATGAGCAAACCGGCCAGCAGGAAAAACATGCGCGCTTTCCGTCTTAGCAGACTGTTCAGGGAAATATGATAGAGTTTCATCCGGCACTCCTAAATTCGCCGGCGCCAGGAGGCCACGGCTTGTTCGTCGATATGCACTTCATCACCCACCACCACGCTGGGCACGGCATCCGGCGGGAACTTCTGGCAGGAGCCGCTTACCCCGTTCAGACTGTTCACCTCCCAGGTGGTGCCGCATGAGTTACACACCAATTGCTCTCCCTTGATGTGAAAGCTGGTGGAGTTACAGGGCTCGCACACACTAACCGCCGTTATCACCTTGCCTTCTTGCGATATATAAGCCAACAGGGGCAAACTCGACGTGCCCGAGCTGTAATCAAAGCGGAGAAATTTATTTTTTTTCAGATCGGACAGCTTAAAGATGATCTTACCGTCCCGTGTTTCCACCGGAGCCGGCTTCATGCGCACGGGTGTTGCCGGGTAGTCAAACGGTTCGCTGATCACCGGTTGCCGCTCCACGACGGGGTTAACCATGGAAGGCAGGCTGTCGAAAAAAAGCATAAAGCCCAATATGGCAAATAATGCCAGTCCGATATAGATGACATTTTTATCTCTGCTGTTCTTATCGCCCTCCAGCACCTTTTGCCGCTTTTCGCTAAAGGCCGCGGGACGGGCGCTCTCCGCCGACACGTGTTCGCTTATTTCTTTTCCGCATTGGGTGCAAAAGCGCGCCTCTTCCTCCAGGGCCGTTCCACACCATGTACAAAAATTGGCCATTTTCCTTCTCCTATCTGATGCGGTTGCCGTATCGGGCATCCACAATTTCCACTATATTTTCCTTTGTATACTTTCCTTCGCTGATCTTTTGATCGATAAAGTTTTTCACCTCCAGCGCGCCACCGGGATGACTGCAATTGCAATCCTTCAGTTCATCTATGCCACATTGTCCACAGGTACAGGCAAAGCTGGAAATAATAGCCAGGCGGTCGGAAGGAAGCGCCACCTGCCGATCACCCGGTGTTGTTAACATTTTCAGGCCCGGCGCGGCGGGAAGGGGTGTTTTTAAAACGGCATTCCCCCTGCCCGCGCCATACTTCTCCCTGTATTGGGGTTTTATCCAGCCATATTTTTCATTAACCGTGCGGATGATGCTGTCGGAATCTTTTTTCGCCTGCAATTCCCCGCGGATAAACTGCCTTTCGGCAACGGCCACCTCGCAGGTACATGTGTTTAACGGCTGCTCGCCGCAGGTACCGCAGGAACAAATGAATTTTGCGGCAATATCCAACAATTCCGCCTCCAGCCGGGGATCATTGCTTTTCTGCTCCGTAAGGGCCAAAGCTTGTATATTCGCCGGAGGCGGGCCCGTAGGCTGTTGCCGTTGCGGTATAAGCATGTAGATGATTAAACCGGCAAACAAAACGGCCCCTATCTTAAGAACCGTCATATTATTAGTTTGCGACGGCTGTGGCGTTTTTTTCTTCGCCCGCGGCCGCTTTTTTTTACGGGAAGCCTTCTTAGGCTCTTTGCCGCCCGGCTGTTGCAGGGCCTCGCCGCAATTAAAGCAAAAGCGGGCCTCTTGTTCATTTTCCGAACCACATCGTTTGCAATATTTTTTTGCGGTCTGTTCCCTTATACTGTTGCCGCATTCCTGGCAAAACTTTGCCCGTGGATTGTTTTCCGCTCCGCATTCCATACAGATTTTAGTCTTTCCCATCTTTACCCCTTTAATTTAAGTTCCAGTCCGCGGCGTCTCATGGCCATTACGCTACCCAGGGTAAGCACAATGGTGCCCAGCCACAGAATACTCATCATGGGTTTAGTGCTGATTTCCATGGCTACGCGTTGAGGCGCCTTTTCCACCGCTCCCAGGCCTTCAAAAGCCAGCCTAATGTTTTTCTTCCCGGCATTGATACCGGCCAGAATCACGCGCGCGCGCGCCTTGTCGTCCTCGCCCGTTCCCGGTAAATCGGCGGGCTGGTTAATGGTCTCCCGTCCCTTAAGCAATAAAGCCGGAGTCCGTTCAAAGGTCTGGCCGTCTTTTTCAAACTTTAAAACGGCGGCCACGCGGAATTCTCCCTGTTCCTGGTGTTCATTAAGGTCAAATGCGCTAAAGACAATATTATAGCCCGCATAGTTTTTCGTTTCGCCTTTGGCGATAACCAGTTCGTTCTGACCGGCCGCCTGCCCGTCGTCAATCACCTGCAGGGGCGAAATGTACAGATCTGTAAAAAGACCTTCATCCACCCAGGGCTCACGCATTTCGCTGTTAAAATACTTATTCACATACAGCCGGGGGATGGCCCGATACGTATCGTCCCCGTCGCGGACCTCCAGCAACAAACCATGCTTGCCGTCTTCGCTCAGGTAGTCGCCCTTAAAGGTAAAACCATAGCCCATGGTGTTGAGGGGAGCATC
>JALXBH010000326.1 GCA_026991535.1 Calditrichia bacterium
CTGTTCCGGGTCAAAAGCGGCTTCCACGGCCCGTATCCGGGTGGCGACCCTTCTTTTTTGTCCCGTATTCCGGTCATAGACAAACCAGTCATAACTCAGACCGGCCTGATCCGCCTTTACCTCCAGTTGGTGGCGGCCATAGGCCACATAGCGCTCATCGGCGCTGAAAAACATTTCCGTGGCCAGGTCGTCGCTGATAATCTCCGTTATCTCCACCTCTCCCTTTTTAACGCGGGCGATCAGACCGGTGGTATACAGGTGGTTTTTCTTGAGCACCGTGCGCGCCAGATACAGGGAATCTTCCTTTGCCAGCGGAACAACGCTTATGTCCCGGTAGCCGAAGGAGGGCAGCAGCTTCTCCGGCTTAAAGTCCGGCTGCGCGGCCAGTTGATGGCCGTAGTGCAGAGTAAGATGGCGGACAAACCAGGGGAAAAGATCATCGGGACTTTTACCGTATACCTGTTCAAAGGCATCGTCAAAATCATAAAAGAAGCCATCCTTTTCATAACGCATCAGCTTGATCAAAGAGGAATCGCCATAGGTGGAGGCCAGGTAGCGGATATAGGCATGACCCGCGGCATAGAGCAGGCGGCCGTTTTGCAGGTTGGAAAGATCATCCGTGTCAAAGCGGCCGTTGATCACCTCTTCCTTAAGATAGATATCGCCGCGAAAGGGGGTCCAGCTTTCGGCAAAATACTGGGCGATGCCCTCAAAAAACCAGCGGGGAACGGTCAGGGTACCGATTTGGCCGAAATAGTTGGACTTGCGCCAGATGGCCCGGAAGGTAACATGATGGGCCAGTTCATGCTCCAGTACCAGGTTATACCAGGTAAAGGGCCCGCTCCAAAAGCGCATAAAGGAGGAAGAGCGCACAAAGATGACCACATTGTTTTCCACGGCAAAACCGTTGGTCACATCGGGAGCGTCGGTCAATATAATACGTGTTTTCTTTTCCTTCAGATCGTTGATATCCACGCCGTGCAGGGCACAGAGGCGGGGCAACACCCGTTCGCTGATATTGAGCATGGAATCGGCCAGGGTTTCGTACCCCGGGGTGTATTCCACCGTGGCGTAGCGACCCTCCCGGACTTGCCACCGGGCCATAAGGGTTGAGGTCAACATCATTAAAATAAGAAAATAGCGTATCATGGCTCTCCCGCGATTTTTTTTATTAAACTTAATGAACAAAAATATAATAAAGTGTGTTCATTTGATTTGTAAAAAAAAAGAGTCTAAATTTGCCGCTCATCAGGAAAGGAAAATAATGGCAAAAGCAAAACAAGCATCACAGACAAGCGCACATTCCAAAAAGAAAAAGAATGTTCAGGATTTTACGTTTGACAAAAAGAATCTTTATCTGCTCTCGGCAGGTATCATCGGCATTGTGGTGGCCTTTATCCTGATGGCCCAGCCGCCGGTGGATGGCTTCCTGTCGCGCACATTGGCGCCGGTGATACTGGTCATCTGTTATCTGATCATTATTCCCATGGCCATCATGTATGGTAAGAAGAAAGAAAATTAGGTTGAATTTTTAAAAAAGGCTCTGTAAATTACCTGCCTTTCACATATGGGCGCTTAGCTCAGCTGGTCTAGAGCACCTGCCTTACAAGCAGGGGGTCACTGGTTCGAATCCAGTAGCGCCCACACTAAAAAAACCCCGCCGGTACGCCGCGCGGGGTTTTCTGTTTTATATCTCGCTCAATGTCCGACGGCCTGACCTTCGCCGTTGGGGATGCGGATGTCCTCCACCATCTCCCGCACCTCCGGCGGAGGAGGCAGGGTAAAACGGACGATGAGCAGAGAAACGGCAAAGTTAAGAGCCATGGCCACCGCTCCAAAGCCTTCGGGAGAGATACCGAACCACCACTCCGCCTTCAGCGCCTCCACGGCGGAAAGACCGCCGTCAAAAAAACCGAATTTAAACTTGAGAATGTAATAGGACATCAGGCCCAAACCAGCCACCATACCGGCCACGGCGCCCTCCTTATTCATGCGTTTATAAAAAATACCCAGCACGATAGCCGGAAAAAAAGATGCGGCCGCCAGGCCAAAAGCCAGGGCCACCACCGCCGCCACAAAGCCGGGCGGGTTTAAGCCAAAGTAGCCGGCCACCATCACCGCCGCCACGGAACTCAGACGAGCGGCGATCAACTCGCCTTTTTCCGAAATATCGGGCAGAATGATTTTTTTAAGCAGATCGTGTGAAATGGATGAGGCAATGACCAGGAGCAACCCGGCCGCCGTGGAGAGCGCCGCCGCCAGACCGCCGGCCCCCACCAGGGCCACCACCCAGTTGGGCAGTCCGGCAATTTCCGGATTGGCCAGCACCATGATGTCCCGGTCGATTTTCAACTCATTCCGCGCCCTATCGGCCACATAATGTACCACCCCGTCGCCATTTTTATCATCAAACTTAAGCAGGCCGGTCTTTTCCCAGTTATGAAACCATTGCGGCAGACTGTCATATTTTTTCTCGCTAACGGTTTCTATCAGATTGGTACGGGCAAAAACGGCCACCGCCGGCACCGTGGTATACAGGATGGCGATAAACAACAGAGCCCAGCCGGCCGACTTGCGGGCGTCGGACACCCGGGGCACGGTAAAAAAACGGACGATCACATGGGGCAACCCGGCCGTGCCCACCATCAGGGCCACGGTTATGGCAAACACATCGGTCAGGGACTTGCTGCCGCTGGTATATTCATGAAAGCCCAGCTCCCTTTGCAGGCCGTCCAGCTTGTCCAGAAGATAAACACCGTCATGCCCCATACTGCCAAAACCCAGTTGCGGCACAGGGTTGCCGGTCATTTGTATGGAAATAAAAATGGCCGGAACCATAAAAGCAAAAATCAAAATACAATACTGAGCCACCTGCGTATAGGTGATCCCCTTCATCCCGCCCAGCACGGCATAAAACAAAACAATGGCCATGCCGATATAGACGCCCATATCGATCTCCACCTCCAGATAGCGGGAGAAGACGATACCCACACCGCGCATTTGTCCCGACACATAGGTAAAGGAGACCATCAGCGCCGCCAGGATGGCCACAATGCGGGCCACTTTGGAATAGTAACGGTCGCCGATAAAATCGGGTACGGTGAACTTACCGAATTTTCGCAGATAGGGCGCCAGCAGCAGGGCCAGCAACACATAGCCCCCCGTCCAGCCCATCAGATAAACCGAGCCGTCATAGCCGCCAAAGGAGACAATACCGGCCAGGGAAATAAATGAGGCGGCCGACATCCAGTCCGCGGCCGTGGCCATGCCGTTCAGCACGGGGGGCACGCCGCCGCCGGCCACATAAAATTCTTTGGAGGAATTGGCCCGTGACCAGATGGCTATGCCGATATACAGGGCAAAGGTTAGTCCGACCAGTATCCATGTCCATGTTAACAGTTCCATAGTTTTCCCGGGTTAAGTTTAGGCCTGTCGGCTATTTTTCCACGTTATACTTTTTATCAAGCTTGTTCATCCAGCGTACGTAAACAAAAATCAAAATGACGAAAACGTACATCGATCCCTGCTGGGCAAACCAAAAGCCCAGCTTAAAACCGAAAAAACGGATGCTGTTCAACGGCTCCACCAGCAAAATGGCAAAAAGGTAGGAAACCACAAACCAGATCGACAACAAAACAGCCAGATACTTCAGGTTTTCCTTCCAGTACTCATGCATCTTTTTATTATCCGGCATAAATTCCCCCCTTTACGAATGCAGACCCGCGACTATATTCTATGTATTTTATTAAGCATTTTGGCCAATACGCCAAAATTTTTACGGAAAAATGACGGGTTCTATTATAAGTGATTAATCCCTTTTCTTCAACTCCCTTTCCGTAAGCGGTTTTATAAAGATGTGAGCAGCAAGTTCCCCTACCGATTGACAGCTCCCTTTGCCTGCGTTATATTTCTCCCGCGCAGGGAAGCGTGATATCCGCGGAGGTATCATGCGTTTTTTAATCATTCTTCTACTAAGCCATTTTGTTTTTGCCCAGATCGACAGTTCCCGGTATAATCCGGCCGAGTTTGATGAAGAATCCACTACCGTGGTGGAAGCGCTTAACGCCCTGAGGGAAAACCCCATCCACCTGAACCAGGCCGGACCTTCGGAATTGCTGCGTATTCCCTATCTGGACCGGGAAGCGGTGGACAGCCTGCTCCGCTACAGGCGGCGCCACGGCCCGCTAAAGAGCTACCGCCGGCTCAGACAGCTTTGGGGTCGCGAAACCTATCGTCTGGCGCGGCCCTATATCACCTTAAAACCCGCGCCCTGGCCCGCCCTTGTCTTTTACCAAAAGAACTATTACAGATCCGATCCCGGCGAAGAATTCCGCAACAAATACGAAGGCTCCGTTCTCTACAGCTATTCCCGTCTGCGCTATCGTCACTCACGGGCGCTTTCCCTAGGTCTGCTGTTACAAAAAGACCCCGGCGAGCGGCTGATCAACGATCTTTTCCACCTGACCCTGTGGTACCACCGGGAAAAGTGGTCTCTTTTGGCCGGAAACTACTATCTGCGTTTTGCCCAGGGACTGACCTTTGCCCCCTCCTTTGCTCCCAGAAAAGGCTTTAGCCCACGGGCCGCTCTGGCCCGGGATGCGGACATACGTCTTCGTGAAAACCTGACCAGCGCCGAATCCCAGGGGTTTTTCGGGCTAGCGGCGCAAACAACCCTGTATGGAACACCGCTCTTTCTTTTTTATTCGGATGATTTCAGGGATGCCTCGCTAAAAGACGGGCGGACGTATGCCCTGCGCATCGATGGTTACCACCGTAACGCCGCCGAAATGGAAAGCCGCAAAAACCTTCGGCAACGCTTTTGGGGCGCGGGCCTCTCCCTCCGTTTTCATGAGAGGCTCTCCCTTTCACTGATGGCCGCGGCCTACCGCTTTTCTCCGCAACTCGATAACAGCGCCGCCCTGCTGGGCGATCCATTAAAGCGACGACAATACTTTGCCTTTTCCGGTAACCGGCTGCGACTGTTCAGCCTGGCTTACACGGCACACCTTTTACCCGGGCTAAACCTTTCCGGAGAAGCGGCTTATTCCGGTAATAAGGGACTGGCAGGCGCGCAAACGCTCTTTTTCCGGCAAAAGGAATGGAGCAGCGGCTTGCATCTGTGGTACGCCTCCAACAACTACCAGGCGCCCGACGGGAAACTTTTTGACAGCAACCGTCTTTTTCCCCGGGGAGAATGGGGCTACTATCTTACCCTTGGCGCGCGGCCACGGCCCGACCTGGAAATAAGCGGCTACAAGCTGTTTCGTCAAAACCTGTGGCGGGACTACTTCAATCCCCTGCCGGTTAATAAAAGCGAGCTGGCCCTTCAGCTTTACGGCCGCCGGGATGAACGCTCTCTGTTGCTGCGCTACCGCCTTATACGGGACACGGACTATAACGGCACGCGGCTTGAAACAAGGGCCAAAAACAATTTGCGTCTTGAGTTTCAACAAAACAAAGACGGGTGGAAACAACGCAGCCGGTTGGAATATATGGGGTTAAGCGGAGGGGAGCAGGGCTGGCTTTTTTTTCATGATATCCGTCATCGCCCGGCCCCCGCCCTTTCCTTTATCTTGCGCCTGACCTTTTTTAACACGACATCCTATGGCAGCCGCCTTTATGAATATGAGCCTGACCTGCCCGGCGCCTTTGCCAATTTTCCCCTTTACGGGCGGGGGTATAAATGGAATGTCCTTATCCGGTACAATCCCTTCAACGGGATAAAACTTTGGCTAAAGGGCCGCTATTTGCGCAAGCTTAATGATACGGAAACCCGTTATTATACTTATCAGTATAACCGTGAAGTACGCCTGGGTGTGCAACTGAAATATTAAGAAACGGCCTGTAAATATTCTGCGGAGAAAATATTGTACTTTTTGTGTTTTTTGCCTAACCTGAATATTAAACTTATGCCTATGTTTTGAGTATCAGTCCACTTAACCCTATATGACAGGAGAAAAAATGAAAAAACTCTTTTTACTTATACTACTGACCGGTCTTATTTCCACAAGCCCCCTGTTTGCCCAAAGCGACAGCAGCGCCGTGCCGGGCAACGGAAAATACTACGGCGTGGCCGTTAACCCCGTTCTGGCCCTTTTTGACTGGTATTCCGGCGAGTTCAACATCTGGAGCCTGGACCGCACGGCCGAGATAAACATTCCTTTTCAGTACATGATCAATCCCTTTAACATCAATGACGAAAACTTTGATCTGGATGTCTTTTCCATCGGCATACAGTACCGTAAGTTTTTTGATGAAGACCAGGACGGTTTTTTTGTACAGGCCGGTTTGCAATATTTTAACGCCACCACCACCGGTAAGGGTACTTACGCCGGTCAAAGCGCCGGGGGCAATGTCACCGAGTTGCTCTTTGGCATCGGCTACCGCATGATTTCCAAGTCCACGGGCCTCTTCTGGGCCGCCAGCCTCAGCGCCGGCAAGGGATGGGGTTCCATTGAAGACCCCTCCGGTCAGAGCGTCAGCGCCTCGGGCTTTGCCTATGATATCGATATTTTAAAAATCGGCTACGCCTGGTAACAAAACAATTCAGGGCGGGGAAACGGGCCGTTCCTCCGCCTTTTAAAGGTATCCTTCCCACATGCGTCTTTTTTTTCTTATTCTTTTAATCGCCGGATCGCTGCCGGCCCAAAAGCTCTCCCCCGCGTTTCAGGACTATCTGAATGCCCATCCCGGGGAAGAGCAAAAGGTATGGCTTTTTTTTGGCGATAAGGGTAGCGCCGCGGAAAAAGGCAAGCCCTTTTCCGAGAATATTCGTTCGCGGGCCCTGTCGAGGCGCTCCAGGGTAAACGCCGCCTACGACCTGTTCGACCTGCCCGTGGCCTCATCCTACAAAGCCATCGTTTCGGAAATAACCGGCCGGATTGAGCGGGAATCCCGCTGGCTGAACGCCGTAAGCGTTTGGGCTACGCCGGAGCAAATCGAAGCCCTGAACGCGCTGGCGTTTATCCGCCGCATCCGTCCCGTGGCCCGCCGTGCGCCGCGCCCCCCTTTGCGGGAACAGCCCCTGCCCGCCGCCTCTCCCGGCCTGTATAAGTCCGGAGACCTGGATTACGGGAACTCCCTCAATCAGCTAGAGATGCTTAAGATACCCGAAATGCATAAAAAGGGTTTTAACGGGGACGGCGTTATTATCGGCATGCTGGATGACGGTTTCAGCAACTATAAAACGCACATGGCCTTTCAACAGCTGCGTGTGCTGGCCACCTGGGATTTTGTAAATGACAACCGGGAAGTAGATGATCCGGACGCCGTGCTCAACAAGGGATACCACGGCAGCAAAACCCTTTCCACCATCGGCGGCTTTGCCCCCGGCTATTTAATCGGGCCCGCCTATAACGCCACCTATCTGCTGGCCAAAACCGAAATCGATTCCATTGAACAACCGGTGGAAGAAGATAACTGGGTGGCCGGGCTGGAGTGGGCCGAGGCCATGGGCGCCGATATCGTCAGCAGCTCGCTGGGTTATTTTGACTGGGATAATCAGGACGGATACAGTTGGGACGATATGGACGGACAAACGGCGGTAACCACCCTGGCGGCCAATATCGCCGAACAGAAAGGACTGATCGTGGTCAACGCCATGGGTAACGAAGGCAATAATGTCGATCACGGCACCCTGATTGCTCCGGCAGACGGGTTTTTCGTGATATCCGTGGGCGGTGTGCGTCCGGACGGCTCCTACTGGACGGGCGCCTCGGTGGGACCCACCGCCGACAACCGCATCAAGCCCACCGTTGCCGCCCAGGCACAATTGGCCACGGTCATCAGCACCTATAACGACAGTAGTTTTACGCAGAACAACGGCACCTCGTTTGCCACCCCGCTGGTGGCCGGGGCCATCGCCCTGCTGCTGCAGGCCCACCCATCGGCCACACCCGCCGATATTCGCATGGCCCTGCAGGCCACTTCCAACCGTGCCGGCTCCCCCGATAAGTTTACCGGCTATGGCATTGTAAATACTCCTGCTGCCCTGGAATGGTTGAATACAAACAGCAATACCGCCGTTGACGAATTTTATGTTCTGCAGAACGCACCTAACCCTTTTCGTGATTTTAGCTTAATCAAGGTCGGTCTGCCGGTGCAAAGCGTGGTTTCCATGGATATTTTCAACAGCCTGGGTCAGCGGGTACTCAGCCTGCCGGCGCGCACGGGGGAAGGACAGCTCTCCTTTTTAATCCTGGGCACACAATTACCCGCCGGCGGAATCTATTTTTACCGGATCAAAGCCCGGGTTCCGGAAACAAAACGCCTGCATACGTTCCATGGAAGAATGATATTCCTGCGGTAAACACCTTTCCAAACCCAAGGGGATGATATGAAGTATTTTATCATGCTTGCTTTTATTTTCCTGTTAAACGCCTGTGGCTCGCGGTATTTTTCCTACGTACCCAGCGCTTCTTACGGTGAAAATGAAATACGAAATATCAACGATGAAGATATATTAAAAGCCTTCGAATCCGGGCCGCAGATTGTCTTTCCCGTTCGCATCGCCTGGTATAATATGGGAAACGATTCCCTTTATAAAAGCCTGTTTCCCCGGTCCGGTAAGGTTGCGCTTAACTACCAAATACCCAAAACCCTTGTTGAGGGGTTTTCTCCTTTTATGGACACGGAGCGCGGTTATATTTACTACGCCCGCCCAATCCCCCTTAACCTGAAAGCCTTGCGCCTTCTGGCCGCCCGGGCCAAATGCGATCTCCTGGTTTTAGTCAGCGCGCGTTTCAATGAAAAAAGATCCGTGAATAATCTGGCATGGTTGAACCTGTTTATCGTGCCTCTCTTTTTTACCGACTATATGGATGTTCTTTACCGCTATGAAGCGGAGCTTTATGTTTTTGATGTACGCAATGGTTATATGTACCGGCATGCAGCTTTCCGTCCGCCCGCAAGAACAAAATCCATAGGACTCAACGATCTGGAAAAAACGGCCCGGGAGATGAACCAGCATTTTATGAGCGAAGCCGGCGTTTACCTGCGCGAGCAGTTGCAAGCCGTGTTGCATTAATATTTATTTTACGGGGAGTGATGTGAAACATCTGATTTTTATCCTTAGCGCCTTTTTATTGCTGCAATGCCGCGGCAAGCTGCAAACGGGCGCCGACCAACTGCAAAACTATCAACATCTTTTTAAAGGCAAGCGTCTCGGCATCGTGGCCAATCACACCGCCGTTGACGCTTCCGGCCGGCATATCGTGGACATCTTTCGCAAAATGCCCGGCGTACGGGTTTCCGCTTTATTCGGCCCGGAACACGGCTTTAGGGGAAGCGCCGCCGACGGGCAACACATCCGGGACGATTCGCTGTCCGCCATCCCCGTTTACAGCCTGTATGGCGCCTCCCGCATGCCCTCGGCGGAAATGCTGCGCGACGTGGACATGCTGGTTTTCGATATCCAGGATATCGGCGCGCGCTATTATACCTATATCTGGTCGTTAAGCTATGTGATGGACGCCGCCGCCGCACTGGGCATCCCTCTGGTTGTTCTGGATCGTCCCAATCCCATTACGGCGGAATTTGTACAGGGCGCGGTTAACGATACCAGCAGCTTTGTGGGACGCTTCCCCATTGCCGCCCGGCATGGCATGACCG
>JALXBH010000327.1 GCA_026991535.1 Calditrichia bacterium
TAATAGGGCTCTTATCTGCTCAAAAGTACATTGCGAAATTTTTCCTTCGCTATTCAATATTTCCCGGGCATTACTGTTCAGGTAATTACGGTCAAGCCAAAAAGGATCGCTCAAAATTCTAAAGAAATTCAAAACTTCTTCCTTGTAGCTGATAGAAGGGAAAGGGTAGATACCGTTTTCGTCGGGTTCCCAGGGACTGCGGGATTCTATCCATTTAAAATTTTTATCGGAAAACAGGGGTAAATAGTGTAATAATTGATCGATCTTTTTTTCTGTGTCACTATTCATAATAATCCGGACTTGGGTACGCATCATACTGTTTCAGGCAATGCCATATAGTCATTACATCTTATTCGTTTTTCGTGAAAAATGCAATAAAAAGGCATGGCGTCATCGTATAGTTTTCGGGAATAAGCAAAGCCGCGGCGGATAAAAAAGTTTTTTACCGATGGAGGGCATTCCGCTGTTTAGCCCCCCGCGCCGGCATGGCCGCGCCGGAGACGGTAGGTCAGTTCAAGGCTATAGATGAGCAGGGCCAGCCAGATCAGACCGAAGCCGGTAAGCCGGGCGCTGTCAAAGGGTTCATGGTACAGGAACACACCCAGCAAAAATTGCAGGGTGGGGCCGATGTATTGCAGAAAGCCGAGGGTGCCCAGGGGGATGCGCCGCGCGCCATAGGCAAACCAGATCAGAGGCAATATGGTAATCATGCCTGTTAAAATAAGCAGGGTGTTCATGCCCGCCGGGGCCGTGCTTATATATAAGCCGCCGTTCCGGGCCAGGTAGAACATAAACAGCAGTCCCGGAACAAACAGAACCATCATTTCATAGCTCAATCCTTCCAGCGCTTCCATTGTGCCCGTCTTGCGGATAAAGCCGTATATGCCAAAGGAAAAGGCCAGGGTCAGGGCAATCCAGGGAAACTGTCCGTAATGAAAGGTGAGATAAAGCACGCCGGCGGTCGCCAAAAGCACCGAAAGCCATTGCAGGGGCCGCATGCGCTCCTTCAGAAAAATCACGCCCAGTAAAACATTGACCAGAGGATTGATAAAATAACCCAGACTGGCTTCCACGATGAAGTTGTTGTTGACGGCCCAGATATAGGTCAGCCAGTTCCCGGCCAGCAGGAAAGCGCTGATAATGTAGACCTTTAGCGTTTTAGCCGATTTGATACGGGCGAAAAAGGAAGCGCCCTGTCCCCGGATGAATATCAGCGCCAGTAACAGCGGCAGCGACCAGATAATGCGGTGGATCAGTATCTCCGTGGCCGGAACCTCTGTCAGGAGTTTCCAGAACAGGGGAGACAGACCCCAAAAAATATAGGCGGAAAGAGCGGCCAGATATCCTTTCATTCAGACCTCGCGTGAACAGTTGATGCCGGACATCCGTGAATTTACCACAATGTCTGCTTTATTTCCTCACTTGTTTTCCGGGAGGCGCAGCAGCTCACGCGCAATATAAAAGGCCATGATGAAATAACTCACATAGGTAAGGGTGGAAAAAAATATCACCGGTATACTAAAGGCCGTGGAAAAAAAACGCACCAGCCACAGACCGCCGAAGGTGAACAGCACGGTTACAAAGGGTTCCGTCAATAAAAACACCTTTAAGCGGGGCAGGGGAAAGGCGCTGAAATAAAAAAGCGTTCCGGTGAACAGAAAAATAAAGGCAAAGCCGAAAAGATGGTTGTGCGTGGTAATAAGCATCTCGGCCAGTGGCTTGGCGTAGGTCTCTTCTATTTCAAAATCATCGTCACTGCTTTCCTGCTGCCCGCCATATTGGCGGCTGATCCCTTCGCCGGACATGTGCGTGTTATGATAGATATAAACAATGCCCAGGCCCACGGCAATGGTTTGCAGCATAACAAAGGAAAAGAGCATGCTTTTAAGCGGACCCGGCAGGCGACGCAGGAAAAAATGGAACGTGTTGCTATTACTGTTCATCGAGAACCTCCTTCAAGGCCGGGAAAACAAGCGTTAGTTTATGTATGCCCCGGGTTACCGAATGCACGGAGATGGTCGCCCCGCTGATGCCGTCTATTTTGCGACCCACCGTGTAGGAGCTGTCCGCCGTCAGTCCGCTGAACTGCCTCAGCCAGGAAAGGTTTTGCACGGCCCCGCCGATGGCCTCACGATATTTTATGATACGCGTGGCGCGGATATCGCCGTCCGGGTTGAATACGACCAAAAAGGTGATGGGCATGGCCTTGCCTTTAACATTATCCAACAGGGCGTAAGCCAGGGTGCTGTCATTGCGGCTGATGCGCCAGCCGTAAAGCCATTTTTTAAAAAAACGCTGCCGCACCTTCTTTTCCGCGGATTTCCGCGTCCGTGCCGGCAGGGGCATCTTTTTCATGGTCAGGGTGAGGCCCGGGCCAAGGATATCGCGTAATGTATCTTCCGTGTTTTCCCGTATGCCGCCCGCGGAAAGGATCAGGGGCAGGCCTATAAGGATCAACAGTGCCTTTCTCAAAACATATATCCTACGCCAAGGTTAAACAGCTTAGTCGTGCTCTGATCCGCCTTAAGGGTTTCCCGGCCCATTTCCGCTTTATATACCACTTCCGGGATGGGCTTATAGCTTATCCCCAGCAGCCACTTGTCGAAACGGTTTTTCCCATCCGAGGCCCCGGCCACCGTTTCGGCCGCCATGTCGCGCGTGGTATAGCGAAACCAGGGGCTGAGTTCGCCCGTGAGGTTCAGCGCCGGCGCCACGTTATACCCCAGATCGACATAATATCCATAAGCCCTTTTCAGGGAAAAACCGCTTTGGCCGCCGTCATAGTTTATCTGACCGAATTCTCCGCGCAGCATAAAGTTATGATAGCGGTATTGAAGGTGGCCTTCGTTGAGCCTTACAGGTAAAAAAATATCTTTGCTGACAACAGCCT
>JALXBH010000328.1 GCA_026991535.1 Calditrichia bacterium
TATTCAGGGTATACAGATCAATTTCGGCCAGTGAGAAATCATCCCAGCCCTGGTCAAAATCTATATCGAGAAGCCGGTTGACGATTTCCCAGAATTTTTCATTGATATTAAACATCATCTTCCCATGTTACCGGCTAAGTACCCGCGATATAAAATCCGCATAAATATGCCATGAATCCTTGCCGTAGCCACCGCCGGGGACAACCACCAAAGGCAGCTTTTTCCCTTTAACAAAGTCATAAACCATCATATTGCGCCGCAGCATGGCCTCGCGGGAAATTTTCATATCGGCCAGTTCATCTTTCTCATAGGGATCGCTGCCGGCAATATAAAATACCATCTCCGGCGTAAACCGCCCCTCCAGCCATTCCAGGTTTTCCCGCACCACATCCAGATAGTCTTCATCGCCGATAGCCGAATCCACCAACACATCCTTCATGGCCACGCCCTCCAGAGTTTCCCACTGTTCCGCATGGATGGAAAGGGTAAACACATCCGGATCATCCTTATAGATGGAAGCATTTCCGTTACCCTGGTGGTAGTCGAGATCGATGATCAACGCCTTGGAGAACTTCCTTTTCCGGCGGAATTTTTCAATGGCAATGGCCAGGTCATTGATCAAACAAAAGCCCTCTCCCCGGTCCCTGTGGGCATGATGAAACCCACCGCCCAGATTAAAAGCCGCCGTACCGTTTTTTAATGACAGGGCCGTGGCAAACATCGTTCCGCCCGTAACCGCCTTAAAATATTCCAGAACGCTGCTATCCCACATGGAATTCATCTGAATTTTCAGCAATTGATTGACATATACGGGGTCTTTTATCCGGCGCAAATATTCCTCCGTATGCACCAAAAGGATATCCTCCCGGCTACAGGGATGCGGATCGCATAGAAAACGCCGCTTTAGTTTTTTTCCCTTTATCAGTTCATCTCGGATGCGTTTATACTTATAGATATCAAAGCCGTGATAGTCGCCGTAGGTGGAAAGTCCCAGCAAATATTCCAGGGTAAAAACAACATAGGCCCTGGCCCTTTTAACAAAGGGGAAAATCATGGTTCGATTTCCCCGGCCCAATCCCGGCAAAAATGTTCCCGTATCAGCTCGGCGGAGTCATAGTGGGCGCATAATTTCATCAACTTGGTCAGCGCCGCTTCCTTGGTCATGCCCCGTGTACCCACGGCGCCCGCCCGCAGCGCTTCCCTGGCACCGGCATACAGTTCCAGGTCCACCTTTCCGTGCAGACTGCTGCTGCTGATAAAGACCGCCTTGTTCTTTTCGCCGGCCCCGCGGATGAAGGGCAGCCAGTTTTTGTCATTTTCCGGAATATTACCCGCGCCAAAGCCAATAAGCAAAAAGGCCTTCACCCGGGAGTTCAGCAGAGGATCATAGAGACGGGGATCGCTTCCGGGAAAGAGGTAAATGGGCATCACCTCATCGGAGAATCCCGGCAGAACACGCAATGCTCCTTCCGGCCTAAGCATGTTCCGGCGGTATAAGTCCACATTGAGCCCGATGCGTCCCAATAAAGGATAATTAACCGAGACAAAGGCGTCATAGCTGCTGATGCTGTTCTTTACGGCCCGGTTACCACGCAAAACGGACTGGCCGAAAACAATGGCCACCTCCGGTATATTCATGGTGGCAATCTCAATGGCGTCTATCAGGTTGCCGCGCGCATCCGAACGCAAACGGGCCAGGGGTCGCTGCGCTCCGGTAAGAATAAGCGGCTTGCTCAGGTTAAGCATGCTGAACGAAAGCGCGGAAGCGGTATAGGCCATGGTGTCCGTTCCATGGATGATCACAAAACCGTCATAGTTATCCATCTTCGCTTCCAGGGTTTTTACCAAAGTGTTCCACTCTCCCGTACTCACATTGGAGCTATCCATATTATAGGGGATTTCCACATCAATTTCGGCCAGTCCGGCAATCTCCGGAACCTGATTCAGCCATTCCGATTGCAGATTTCCCGGTACCAAAATTTCATCGGGTTCCATGGGCACCATGCCAAAGGTGCCGCCGGTATGTAAAATCAGTATGCGTTTCATCTAAACTCTATCGTTAATAAGGGCAAAAAAAAAGGAGGGCGTAAACGGTATGTCTAAACCCTCCTTAATTTTACAAGATTGTCCGTACAGGCACAACCTTATTTTTTATTGATCAACACAGCCTGAGCAGCGGCCAGCCGTGCAATGGGCACACGGTACGGCGAACAGCTTACGTAGTTAAGGCCGGCGCGAAAACAGAACTCGATGGAGCGCGGATCGCCACCATGCTCGCCGCAAATTCCCGTTTTCAGCTCCGGTTTGGTTTTCCGTCCCTTGGCAACGCCCATTTCCACCAATTGGCCCACGCCTTCCTGATCAAGGGATTGGAAGGGATCGTCCGGCAGAATGCCCTTGTCATCATATTCCTTCAGGAACTTACCCGCGTCATCGCGGCTGTAGCCAAAGGTCATCTGTGTCAGGTCGTTGGTGCCAAAGGAAAAGAAATCCGCTTCCTCGGCCACCTTATCGGCTGTGAGCGCGGCGCGGGGTATTTCGATCATGGTTCCCACCAGAAAATCGACCTCAACGCCTTTTTCCTTCATCACTTTTTCCGCGGTCTCCAGCACAACTTTTTTCTGGTCGGCCAGTTCTGCCTTTGTCCCTACCAGAGGGATCATGATTTCAGGCAGCACATTGACGCCTTCGGTTTTCAACTGGCAGGCTGCTTCCAAAATAGCCCGGGCCTGCATTTCCGTAATTTCCGGGTAGGTTACGCCCAAACGGCACCCTCTGTGTCCCAGCATAGGGTTAAACTCATGCAGGGCTTCCACCTTAGCTTTAACCTCTTCCACGCTAATGCCCATTTCCTCGGCCATGATCTTTTGGTTTTCTTCCTCATGGGGCAAAAACTCATGCAGGGGCGGGTCCAGGGTGCGCACGGTTACCGGCAGATCATGCATCGCTTTAAAGATGCCGTAAAAATCATCGCGCTGATAGGGCAGCAGTTTCTCCAGAGCCTTGCGCCGTCCTGCTTCGTCATCGGCCAGAATCATTTCCCGCACGGCCTTGATACGGTCGCCCTCAAAAAACATATGTTCCGTACGGCACAGGCCGATACCCTCGGCGCCAAAATTACGAGCCACCTCGGAATCATGCGGTGTATCGGCATTGGTGCGTACATTCATGGTGCGGATATCATCCGCCCAGGACATCAGTTTACCAAAATTGCCGGAAAGCTTGGGCTCCACCGTGGGCACCTTGCCCTCGAGTACCAACCCCTCGGAACCATCCAGGGAAAGCCAGTCGCCTTCCTTGAACACCTTATCGCCTACGGTCATTGTTTTTGCTTTATAATCGATTTTAAGAGCGCCGCAGCCGGCCACGCAACAGGTGCCCATGCCACGGGCCACAACCGCCGCGTGAGAAGTCATTCCGCCGCGCTGGGTTAAAATGCCCTTGGCCACGTTCATGCCGCCGATATCCTCGGGGGAGGTTTCTATGCGCACCAAAATGATATCCTCGCCGCGCGCGGCCCATTCCTCGGCGTCATCGGCATGGAAAACAATGCGCCCCGTGGCCGCGCCGGGCGACGCCGGCAAACCTTCCGTGATCACCTCTTTTTGCGCGGAAGGATCGAAGGTGGGATGCAGCAGTTGATCCAACTGCTCGGGTTCTACCCGCATAACAGCCGTTTCCTTATCGATCATGCCTTCCTCAAACATTTCCACGGCAATGCGCACGGCGGCGGCGGCGGTACGTTTACCGGTACGGGTTTGCAGCATCCACAGCTTGCCCTTTTGTATGGTAAACTCGATGTCCTGCATATCGCGGTAATGGTTTTCAAGCTCTTTGTATATTTTTACCAGGTCGGCATAAGCCGCGGGCATCAGCTCTTCCAGCGTTTTAAGCGAATCGTCGCGTCGGGTTGTACTGTTCAGCGGTTGAGGCGTACGCACGCCGGCAACCACATCTTCACCCTGGGCGTTAACCAAAAACTCGCCGAAGAATATTTTTTCGCCCGTGGCCGGGTCGCGCGTAAAGGCCACGCCCGTGGCGCAGTCATCGCCCATGTTGCCATACACCATGGCCTGTACGTTTACAGCCGTGCCCCATTCGGCGGGGATATTATTCAACTTACGGTAGGTTATGGCGCGGGGGTTATTCCAGGAACTGAAAACCGCGCTGATGGCGCCCCACAACTGTTGCCAGGGATCGGTGGGAAATTCCTTGCCGGTACGTTCCTTAATTTCCGCCTTAAAAAGCTCAACAAGCTCCTTCAGGTCGTCGGCGGTCAGGTCGGTATCCTGCGTAACGCCTCTTTTTTCCTTCATCTGATGTATGATAACTTCAAAGGGGTCTTCCTCTTCCTTGGACTCGGGTTTCAGCCCCATAACCACATCGCCGTACATCTGTACAAAACGGCGGTAGGAGTCCCAGCCAAAACGGGGATTGCCCGATTGCTCAATGATACCCTGAACGGTCTCATCATTAAGCCCGAGATTCAACACGGTATCCATCATACCGGGCATGGAGGCGGGAGCGCCGGAGCGTACAGAGAGCAGTAGCGGATTATGTACATCGCCGAACTTTACGCCCATTACTTTTTCCACATGGGCTACGCCGGACTTAACCTGTTCAACCACCGCATCCTCATAGGAGTAATTATTTTCATAATAGTGCGTACATACTTCGGTGGAGATGGTAAACCCCGCGGGCACGGGAATACCCAGACTGGACATTTCCGCCAAATTGGCTCCCTTGCCGCCCAGCAGCAGCTTCATATCGGCACGACCCTCGGCCTTACCGTCCCCAAACAGATAAACATATTTACCGGACACGTCAAACCTTCCTTTCATTACAATGATATTGTCAAAAATCACAAGATGGAAATTTAGCAAGAAAAATAATATAAAGGAATTAATTTTAGATTTTATTTGTGTCGAGCTGGGGGAATGCCGCGATTAAGGCGGATTTCCGCACGGAATGAACTAATTTATCTGCGAATGGATAGACGGTAAGCAGAAAAGGTAAAAAAGGTGACATTAGTCACAATGAATATTGTATATTTGCAGGAAGTTTGCTTTGAGAAAATAAGTGGGGTTAAGTAAGCCTATTTTCCTCAAAATATTCTAAGTATACAGAATAGAAAAATACACATATTGAAGTCTGCCAAAATTCAAGGAGGAATTTTGCCATCTCTATTGGTTTATTATAGCAACCAGGAGCAGTTGGGAGATATTCAAAAAGTGTTGCGCGTCGTTGATGGCTGGGATATCCATTATACGCAGGAAGCGGCAACGCCTTTTGACCAACTGAACAATTGGATACGTCACGACGAGATTCAGTATTTGATCTGTACGGTTAACATGAACCCGGAACTGGCGGAGAGGCTGAAGGTACTTCGTTACCGTCATCCTATGTTGACGATGATTTATTACAATGAAGCGTTGCGACAAAACGATTTCCTGGACTTTGCCGAAGCGGGAGTAGGAAAAGTGTTTTTAGGACAAGAGCGTCACATTCAATTAACGGATACCCTGGAAGAGGAAGCCCGCAATCACTGGCGGCGCATACCTTCTCACTTTGCGGGTATCGATCGCCAAAATCTGCCTCCGCGCGCGGAAAGAATTTTACGGTTCATGGAACGGGCGCCCATCCGCCGGATAACCATAGAGGATATCGCCGAGAATATCCGCATCTCCCCCTCCCACCTGAGAAAAGAGTTTAAACAATATTTTAAACTCAATTTCCGGGAGTTCAAACAACAGCTGCTTTCCCACTACGAAACCATTTTACTGTTTGAGAAAAAACTTAAGCCGGGACAAATTTTTGAATTATTTGATTATAAAAATCTTTCCGCCTTCAGTCGTTCGTTTAAAGCACGGCACGGCGTTACCTGGCAAAAATTCAAAAGGAAAAATAAAGACCCAAAGACCTTAAGCCCCTTAAAGGAATATTATGGCTGAGAAAAATTTTCAAGATCCCCGTTTTCGTCCTTCTACACTTGTAGAACTGGTGCAATGGCGCGCCGCGACCAAGGAAGATGAGCGTGTATTTACCTTTTTAACGGATGGCAATAAAAAGGAAGTGCGTCTTTCTTTTGCCGACCTCGACCGCAGGGCGCGGGCCTTTGCCGCCATGCTGCAACAACGCGGGCTGCAGGGCGAGCGCGCGCTGCTGCTCTATCCTCCGGGGCTGGACTATATCATCGCTTTTTTCGGCTGTCTTTACGCCGGCGTTATTGCCGTGCCGGCCTATCCGCCGGACCCCAACAGGCTGAACCGTACCCTGCCCCGGCTTCAGGCTATTGTACGCGATGCGCGCGCTACCGTGGCCCTGACCAACGATACCATTATGTACATGATACGTATTTTAAAATTGGGCAGCCGCTTCTCCGATTCCATGGAAAAACTACCCTTCCTGCGCAAATTCCGCACCACCATGAACTTTTTTACCGCCAGCAAAACCGGTATGGCCGACGCGCAGGATTTAGGCGACCTGCTGTGGATTTCCTCCGATGATGTGCTCGACCATATGGCGGAAAAATGGCGCGATCCGCAAATAAACTCGCAGACCATCGCCTTTTTGCAATATACCTCCGGCTCCACCGGCTTGCCCAAGGGTGTTATCCTGACCCATGAAAACCTGCTGGCCAACTCCGCCGATATCTATGACGCCTTTGGCTACTCCGCCGATACCGAGGGCGTTATCTGGCTGCCTATCTATCATGACATGGGCTTGATCGGCGGCATCATTCAACCGATTTACGGCGGTATGCCCACAACCCTGCTTTCGCCCATTCATTTTTTGCAGCGTCCCCTGCGCTGGCTTGAAGCCATCAGTAAAATAAAAAGTAAACAGGTTGTATCCGGCGGACCTAATTTTGCCTATGACCTTTGTGTAAAAAAAGTTACCCCAAAACATCTGGAGACCCTGGACCTTTCCAACTGGAGCGTGGCCTTTAGCGGCGCCGAGCCCGTGCGCTATGAAACGGTGGAACGTTTTTATGAGACCTTTAAGGGCAACGGCTTTAAAAAAGAGGCCTTTCTTTCCTGCTACGGACTGGCCGAGGCCACTTTGTATGTTACCGGCGTGGATTGTAAAAAAACGCCCCCCTATACCAACCTGAACCTAAAAGACCTGCGCCGGAACAAGGTCACCGTGGTAGACGCCAATCATCCCGACGCCCAGAACATGGTCAGTTGCGGCGTAACCCCTGCCGACCAGCGCGTGGAAATTGTTGACCCCGAAACCTTAACAAAAGTTGCTCCCGGCCGGGCCGGCGAAGTGTGGGTTCAGGGTCCCAACGTCTCCCAGGGGTACTGGAAAAACGAAACCGCCACGCGGGAAACATTTCAGGCCTATACCAGGGATACGAATGAAGGACCTTTTCTGCGTACCGGTGATTTGGGCTGCTTTGTGGACGGTAATCTTTACATCACCGGCCGGGTAAAGGATCTGATCATTATCCGCGGCCGTAACTACTATCCCCAGGATATTGAATTTCTGGTGGAAAACGAACACCCCGATATACGCCCCGGATGTTCCGCTGCCTTTTCCATTGAAGAAGACTCCCAGGAAAAGCTGGTCATCGTGGCCGAGGTGCGTCAAAGCAAAAACCTGCCCCTGGAAGAGATTGTATCCTCCATACGACAGATTGTTACGGAAACGAACGACATACGCGTGCATACCATCGTTTTGATCAAGGCGCGTACCATTGCCAAAACATCAAGCGGGAAAATTCAGCGCCATGCCGTCAAAGCGGAATATCTTGAAGGTACCCTTAAGGTGGTGCATACCTGGCAGGGCAGCAGCTCCATCTCGGAAGCGGCCCTTGTAGACGCGGAAGAAGAAGAAACGGTAATCGGGGACGCCCCGCTCAGCGAAGAAAGAAAAGAGAGCGATGCCGATAGCGCCAAAAGCAAAACCGAAACCGCCAGAGAAATAGAGTCATGGCTGGTCAATCACCTTGCGGAAACGCTTGGGGTTGAAAAGGCGGAAATCGATATACGCAAGCCTTTTGTGAGCTATGGCCTGGATTCCGCTCAGGCCATCGGCCTGGTGGGCGATCTGGAAGAATATATCGACCGCCCCCTCTCCCCTACCCTTATCTGGGATTATCCGAATATTGAAGACCTTTCCCGGTTCCTGCAATCGGAAGAGGCCGCCCCCTCCCTAAAAACCCGCCGTTCCTCCGGGGGCGACGCCAACGAATCCATTGCCATCGTGGGCTACAGCCTGCGCATGCCCAAGGCTAAAAATGCCGATGAGTTCTGGAAAAACCTGGCCGACGGCGTGGATTGCATTAGCGAGGTTCCCGCCCGGCGTTGGGATGTGGACGCCTTTTATGACCCCAACCCCGGCACGCCTTCAAAAATGATTACCCGCTGGGGCGGCTTTGTGGACGATGAGGATAAGTTTGACCCGCGGTTTTTCGGTATATCTCCTAGGGAAGCGCCCCACATGGACCCCCAGCAAAGGTTGTTGCTGGAAGTTTCCTACGAAGCCTTTGAACATGCCGGTTACACCCTGGAGAAAATTTCCGGCAGTAATACCGGTGTATTTGTAGCCATAAGCGGCGCCGACTATCTGCGTCTTCAGGTGGGGGATTTCGACGCCCTGGACGCCTATTCGGGCACGGGAAATGCCTTTAGCATTGCCGCCAACCGCCTTTCCTATATTTACAACCTGAAAGGCTCGTCCTTTATTATGGATACCGCCTGTTCCTCCTCGCTTGTGGCGGTACACAATGCCGTGCAAAGTCTGCGTCGCGGAGAAACGGACATGGGACTGGCCGCCGGGGTTAACCTGGTTCTGGCCCCGGATATCACCATCACCTTTTCCCAGGCCCGGATGATGTCGCCCAACGGCCGTTGTAAAACCTTTGACGCCGATGCCGACGGTTATGTTCGCGGTGACGGCGTGGGCGTTGTTATTTTAAAGCGTCTTTCCGACGCGCTTAAGGACGGCGACACGATCCACGCCCTGATACGCGGAAGCGCCGTCAATCAGGACGGACGCAGCAACGGCATCACCGCCCCCAACGGCCTGGCCCAACAGGAATGTATCCGCCTGGCTCTGGAAGACGCGGGTGTACAACCCTCGGAAGTATCCTATTTTGAAACCCACGGCACCGGCACCCCCCTGGGCGACCCCATTGAAACCGAAGCCATGAAGGCGGTGATGGTGGACGGACGCGATGAAGAAACGCCGCTGATTATCGGATCGGTTAAAACAAACATCGGCCACCTGGAATCAGCCGCCGGTATTTCCGGTTTGTTAAAGACCGTTCTGGCCCTGGAGCATAAAACCATCCCCAGGCATCTTCATTTTAAAAAGCTGAATCCTCATATCCGGCTGGAAAACACGCACATCAGTATCGCCACGGAAACCATGCCCTGGACGCACAACAAAGGCCCGCGTATAGCAGGCGTCAGTGCCTACGGTTTTGGCGGCACCAATGCCCATATCGTTTTGCAGGAAGCGCCCGAAACCCTGGATAAAGAGGTGGAACGCAATCTGGCGGAAGAGGATCGTCCTTTTCTGCTGACCCTTTCCGCACACAGCTCATCGGCATTGCAGGATATGGCCGCCTC
>JALXBH010000329.1 GCA_026991535.1 Calditrichia bacterium
CCGGCATTCAGCAGGGGGGGCGGCTGTTTCGTTTCCGTGGTGGAAAGAGTGGTGGGCTTTCCCGAAGTATAGCGGATAACCGTAACACTGTGTGGGGGACAGAAAAAGGATTGTTCCGCCTGGCTTTCCCCGCTTGTTAACGGAAGCAGGCTGGCGGCCGTTCTTGCGGAGTCCAGACGGTAAAGCTGGTAATGGCCCATCCGCGGCGGGGCGCTAACCACGGCCGTGCGGGCAGTGGCGTATTTGTTGATCAAAATCAGGCTTTGGCCGCCATCGGCGCGTTTCAGGGCAAAAGGCTGGATGTTGTAGAGATTCACATTCATGCCGCTGTGGTGCGGCGCCTGTGGGTCGGGTGTTTCGCTGGTGCTTGTTTTAAGCAGTTGCGCCGCGGAGTCCAGCCCGGCAATTTCCCGGATAAGCCGCCAACTGTACCAGGGGGGCAGCTCTTCAAAATCCGGATACCAGCGCAGGATACCGTAACCGCCTAGGGTTTCCCAGCGCAGGGTGGCGGCGTAGCCACCCTGCGCCGCGTGCAGCATGGCTGCCGCCTGATACACGGCGCCGATGTGGGAAACATTGCGGGGGTCCGTCCATAACTCGCCCTCCTTTTTCCACAGGGCGCTAAAATTATAGGCGTCCAGCAGAAGCGGTTTAGGCCCCCTTTCGCCCAGCATCTGTATGATCTTTAACGGGGCCTCCTCATACCAGATGGTGCGATCCATCACCGTGGCGGTGGCATCGTCGGCATTCCAGGAGAGGAAGATATTGCATGAGATAAAATCAAGAAGGGCGTCGCCGCCGGGCTCATCCAGCACATAGTTGGCAAAATGGCCGTTTTCCCAACCGCCAAAGGCGGAAGGGCCGCCGGTCAGAATATGCGGCGCCGCTTCCTTTATTTTTCCGGCCGCCAGCATATAAAGCTCCGCCGCCCGTTTGAATCCCATGTAATACGGAGCGTCGCTGTGCAGCATATTGGGTTCGTCAAAGATGATAATCTGCCTGAGCCGCGTGGCGTAACGCGCGGCCAGGGCCCGGGCGGCTTTCTGCCATTCGCTTACGGCGCTGTCCTGATGCCACCAGGGCAGACTGTCGCTGCCGGTGTACCACTCTTCGCTTTGAAACAGGCAGGGCAGGGGCGTGTATCCGGCGGCCTCAATCTCGGATATCTTTTGATCCAATTCCTGCCATTGCCATACGCCGGGCCGCGGGTGGAAATCGGCGGGCGAGGCCCAGAGACGCACGTTTTTTATCCCCAACGGCGCCAGTTTCTCCAGTGCCCGGTCGTTGTTATAGGTCTCCGCGTGGTACTGGATGCCGTAAAAGCTGCCGGAAATGACTTCGACGACCGAGTCCTGAACGGCTATGTTAATATCGCCGGCATAAGTTCCGGCGGCAAGCAGCATCAGAACAGACAGTATTAATCCGCTCTGAAGGCGTTTGTATATATTGGAACAGGCGGACATCGATCCTCGTGAAATGTTCTTTGACTTTCTTATATTTCCAAATTCACCAATTTTATTTTAAAAAACCATAGCTGTCCTAAATAATTTTTCCCCCTATTTTAATTGCCATAAAACCAGGTTTACAATAGGGCTATTCTCCATTTTTCAAAACAATCCTCTGGAATTGAGTGAAGAAGGTGGTTAAAACCGTTACCGGGTGTTCTTTTTCTTGTTCACCACACTAAAATGTGGTGTTCATAGTAGCGTCAACTGTTCAACATCCGTTTTAACGGATTTCTTGAGTGTGATGAGGATTTTTTAAGACATGAGTTGCAACTGTTTTTCTTAATCAAGTTCGTCATTTTAAATTTATTTTGGACGGATGTGTTAAAAAACAATTTTCTTCCGGGATGTCGGCGAATCCTTGAATTTTGTGTTGACCTCTTTTTATATCTGTTGTATCTTTAAATCAGATAAAATACTCTTATAAATGGATTAAATGAAGCCCGTTAAAACATTTTTTACCCTGCTTTTTTTTCAGTATCTGATTTTATTGTTCAGCGGCATTTTCACGCTTACGGATATGTGGCTTTCCTCCGCGGAGGCCGAACGTCATGCCGCCCTGAGCATGGATCGGAGTGAACTGTGTACCTGTCAGTGCGACCTGGGTGACGCCGATCATCAATGTGACTGCAATAATCATGAAGACCATGGCCGGACCCCGGCCACGGGGCCTGAATGGATGGACGGTTTTGCCTGTAGCTCTTCCGTTGCCTTTGTGCCGACGGAAATATCCTCTAAATATACCCTGCCCGTGGAAAGCGATATCCGTATCTTTGCCGCGCAACACGATTTTATAAGTGAACATCCCGTTTATAAAGGCCGTACGGGCCGTACCCTGTTCCGCCCTCCCATATTCCTCTCCTGACTCATAGCGGAATGAATGCAGTTTGGGCAGTTTCCCCGGCATCATCAAGACCGGTGATCTGCGTACCGGCTTGAATGACGGTTCCCTCTGCATCCTTACATCCCGCTAATGTTCCGTCGTAGCGTTTTTTCCTGAATACCGTTATGCCCATCCCGTGAACCGGCCTGTCATTGTCCGTAAGGGCAGGCTTATCCGTCACGACCCATGGAGCATACCGTGGCCTATTCCTGAAAACGCGTGACCTATATATATGAATGTACTCTCTGAAAACAGGATTGGTGCCGGGTTGTTATTCCGGATATCCGGTATGATGCTCTTCGCCGTCACCATTCCCCATTGCGGCTGTGCGTAAGGAATCTGAGAACGACAGGGTTTGAAAAGATTTCCTGTAGCGTAACCTCAGGGAGTGGCCTCCTCCGGTTTTCAGAGCCAAAATAAAAATGAACAGGAGAATCCGATGTTTTTGAAATTTATACTATCTCTCTTGCCGGTGGTTTTACTTTTAGCCGG
>JALXBH010000330.1 GCA_026991535.1 Calditrichia bacterium
GTGTTATGACAGAAGAAATATCATTCATGCCGATGATGTTCAGATTCCCGTTATATCCAGGGAAGATTTAATCAAAAATAAACGGGCCTGCGGCAGATATAGAGACCTGGCGGATATTGAAAGCCTTAATGACAGTTAACACTTAATGATTTTTCCATTCGAAGACTCCCTAATTTCGACAACGATTAGGTCTCTTTGCATTTCTCACACCAAGACACAAAGCCACTAAGTCTTTTTTGCTCCCCTCTCTTCGAAGAGGAGAGGACCCGGGGTAACTCTCAGCCATTTTTGTATTTTTTATTTTGTATTTTTTATTCATTTGTCATTTTTCATTTGTCATTTTTCATTTGTCATTTTTCATTATCTTATGCCCCGGCTAACCAACATAGTGAAGATCATGAAGTCCATCATTTTTATATTGCTGCTTTTTAGCCTTACACAGGCACAAACCGCCAACGCCCCGCGCGGTTATAAAATGCACGGGGACAGTGTCACATTTATCTTTGACCGGAATCTGTACCGGGTTCAGCCCGCGCGCGTGGTGGTCACCGGCGCCTTTCGCGGCTGGAGCGACGACATGAACGACCAACGCTGGCTATTGCGCGAAAGCGGCAACGGTATCTGGCGCCTGACCGTTGCCAACCCCGACTTCTCCCTGCTGCCGCCCTCTTCGCCTTTCAAGTTCCGCATCGATGACGGCATCTGGCTTGATCCGCCGCAAAACGCCCCCAATGCCCGGGGCGGCAATCTTATCTTTGCCGACGATATCCAGCCCATGATCATCAGGGCGGAGCTGGTTTCGGCCAGGGATGTGCGCCTGCTCTTTCCCCGGGCCCGGCCGGAAAAGTACATCTACGATCCCACCGCCTACCGCCTGACCAATGGCGGCCGGGAGATAGCCGTGGAGCGTGTTCTCTATATTCAGCCCGGAGAACTGCAGCTTGTCCCCGCCCAAGCGGTGGATATCCGCCGTTTTACCCGTTTGCATCTGGAACACCCCAAAAAAACCGTCACCGTCCGTTACAACGGCTGGTTTAAACATCTCTACAACGGCCGCCCCCTGGGCGCCTGGCACGATACCAGCGACAGCCACACCCACATCCGGCTGTTTGCTCCGCGCGCCGACTCGGTCATCGTCTACCTGTATGAGCAAACCGACCAGCCGCCCATAAAAACCATCCTGATGGATCGCGAGCCGGAGGGCAGTTGGTATACCCATCTCCCGGGCAACTGGGAGGGTTTTTATTATGACTTTACCGCCCACGGCCCCGATGAGCCGGGCAATCATTTTCACGGCCGTATACGCAGGCACTTCAGCGATCCCTGGGCCCGGGTCAGCGTGGATAGCTGGGGCCCGGCGCGTATCTGGCCGCGTATGACGCCGGCCACGCCGCTGAAAAACGGCATCCCCAGGCCCCAGGATCTGATCGCCTATGAGGTTCATGTGCAGGATTTTACCAACGCCCTGCCTCTGCCCGACTCCCTCAGGGGCAGCTTCCGCGGCTTTGTCACCCCCGGACTGCGTAACACACACGGCGCGCCCATAGGTTTCGATCATTTAAAAGAGCTGGGCATCAATGCCGTGCACCTGATGCCGGTGCAGGAGTTCCTGCACTACCCGGATAAAGTCTGGCAAAAGGCCTTTCTGAACGATCCCTATATGATTGAACAGGGCATCAACAGGGAAAATTACCAATGGGGCTACCGCACCTCCCACGCCTTTGCCCTGGAAAGCCGCTTTCGCGTTAAGGGCAGCCCCTGGGGCAGTCAAAACCGCGATTTCCGCGATCTGGTGCAGCGCTTTCATGACAACGATATCGCCGTGATCGTCGATGTTGTGTTCAACCATACCGCCGAGCGCATGGACGGCCGCATGATGTATTTTAACTTTGCCGCCATCGACGCCCCCTATTTTTACCGCACCGACGCCCAATATGATTTTATCGGCGCCTATGGCACCGAAACCAAGAGCGAGCAACGTCCACTGATGCGCCGCTGGATCATCGAGCAGGTGCTTGACCTGAAAGAACAATACGGTATCGACGGCATTCGTATCGATCTGGCCGGACAGACCGACGAGCAAACCCTGAGGGAGCTGCGCCGGGTGGTCGGCCCGGACTTCATCATCTACGGCGAGCCCTGGATCGGCTCCGATGATCCCGATTATGAGGCCAATCCCGATTGGGACTGGTATAAGGAAGACGCGCCGATCATCTTTTTTCAGGATGACAGCCGCAACGCCTTCAAGGGGCCTACCTCCGACCCGCAAAACAAACAGACCGACCGCGGTTATGCCGGAGGCGCGGGCAACCGCGAACAGGTTAAAAAGGCCCTGTCGGCCGGCTTTCCCGAAGATAAGACGCCGCTGTCGGGTATTAACTACCTTGACATACACGACAACTGGGCGCTGGCCGATCGCTTTGCCACAAAAAACTGGGACGGCCGTTTTGGCGTGGATGAGGACGCCTACAAAATAGCCGCCACCCTGCTGTTTACCTCCCCCGGGCCGCTGGTGTTGCACGGCGGCAGCGAATTCATGCGCAGCAAGGGTCACGCCCCCCTTACAGAGATCACCAAGGAGTTTAACGGCGGCAAGATATGGCTGCATGGTAAGCGCGACACCTACAACCTGGCCACGGCCAATCTGTTTATCTGGGAAAATCTGGGCCGTAACATGGCGCCCGATTCCGGAATCTATTGTAATTACAAGGATATGAATGCTTTTTGGCGCGGCTTGATCGCTTTGCGCCTCAGTGATTACGGCTCGGTCTTCCGCATCGCCGAAAAGCCCGCGGCGGACTATTACCGCTGGATAGAACCGCAAGACAGCCGCATGTTGGGCTATATCGTGGACGGGCGTATCTGCGTGCTGCTTAATACGGCCGACAGCAGCGGCGTTTTTAATTTTAGCATGCCCCGGGGCGACTGGATTTTAGCCGCGGATAACGACAAAGTGGATCACAATCGGGGACGGGAGGGCTATCCCTACAGCAAAATACATGGAGGCCGACAAAGCATTGAACTACCTCCCTTCTCTCTGCGTATCTGGATTAACAAATCCGCCGCGGCACACAAGAGCAGATAATTTAATTTTTAACAAGGAGTTCCCATGTCATCAACCCTCCTAACCATCGCTGCCCTGTCGGGCTTTTTAACCGTGGCACTCGGCGCCTTTGGCGCCCATGCCCTCAGGGAAACCCTGGATGCCTATGGCACCGATATCTGGAACAAAGCGGTTCTGTATCAGATGTTTCATACGGTGGCCCTGCTCGCGCTTTGGCCCATCGCCGCTCAAAAAAATATCAACCTGACGCCCGCCGCCTGGGCCTTTGTGGCCGGAATCGTCCTGTTCAGCGGCAGTCTGTATATTCTGGCTGTCAGCGGCGTCAAAATTCTGGGAGCGGTAACCCCGTTGGGAGGAGTCTCGTTCCTTTTCGGCTGGGGCTGGCTGGCCTGGCAGACCTTCCGCGTACCGGGAAACTGAACTCCCCCACAAGGCCCGGCCTAAGGCGGGACAAGACGGCCTCTGGTGGGGGTGAGGTCTTCCCGGCAGAGTTTTGCCATAACAAAGAAGCTTCTTCGTTCTTTTGTTTCGCCAAAAGAATCAAAAGCATTGGCGGAATTTTATCTCATTACCATAACTTCATACATTGCCATCCGGTCACTCGAAAATTCCGCTTTTTTTCTCGTGGGCGCATTTGTGGGGTTATACAATAGTGTCCTGGCATGGCCGCAGGGAACTCACGCCAAAGGCTCACCAACCGGCCGCCTCAGCCACCTTTTTGTATTTTTTATTTCATTTGTCATTTGTCATTTGTCATATTTTGTCATATTCCACCCAAACTCCGTCGGGCCTCCCCTCCCGCGCTTGGCAGGGGTGAGGTCTTCCCGGCAGAGCGCTGCTAAAACAAAGACCCTTCTTCGTTCTTTTGTTTCGCCAAAAGAACCAAAAGCATCCGCGGAATTTTATCTCCCTGCCATGACTTCAGGCACTGCCACCCGCTCACCCGAAAATTCCGCCTATTTTCCTGTAGGCGTGTTTGTGGATTTATAAAATAGTGTCCCGGCAGGGCCGCAGGAAGCTCACGCCAAAGGCTCACCAACCGGCCGCCTCAGCCACCTTTTTGTATTTTTTATTTCATTTGTCATTTGTCATTATTCATTTGTCATATTTTGTCATATTCCACCCAAACTTCGGCAGGCAAGACGGCCTCTGGAGGGGGGAGGTCGTTTCCCCAAAATAAAAAACCCGGCCTGTGGAGCCGGGTTTTGGTTTTCTAACTATCCGTGAATTAAAGTGCCTTTAAAACCTGCAGCAGATATTCCCACACACTGGCCACCGACTTGGGGTCTACCCGTTCGGCGGGGGAATGCGCGCCGCGGATATCCGGGCCAAAGGAGATCATATCCATGCCATCATAAGCTTCGCCGATGATGCCGCACTCCAGTCCGGCATGCACCGCTTCCACCGAGGGCTCTTTGCCATACATCTTTACAAACACATCCTTGCAGACATGCAGGATTTTGGAATCGGGATTGGGCTGCCAGGCCGGGTAGCCACCACCCTGTTCCACCTTGAATCCGGCCAGTTTACCCACGGCGGCCACCTTATCGGCAATGTCGATGATGCTGGTGGCTACCGATGAACGCTGGCTGGTCAGCATATAGACCTCATCCTGGCGGGTTTTGACCACGGCCAAGTTGGTGGAGGTTTCCACCAGCCCTTCCACGGCATGGCTCATGGCCATCACGCCGTGAGGCACGCCATAAAGCAGACGTACAACGGTCGCGCTCATCCCAGCGGACATGGCCCGGCTGGCCCGGGGCGCTTCATCCAGCACCACTTCGATCTTATCTTCCACAAAACGCAATTCATCGTTAAAAACAGCCTGATAACGGTCGGCCAGCTTGCCCAGCTCGGTCAGGGCGGCGTCATCCATAACCAGCACCGCATCCGCCTCGCGCGGGATGGCATTGTGCGCCGTACCGCCGTCCACTTCCACCAAACGGAAGTCATGGGTTTCGGACAGCTTGTACAAAATGCGGGAGATCAGCTTAATGGCGTTGCCCAGGCCCTTAATGATTTCCATTCCGGAATGACCGCCATGCAAACCCTTGATTTTCAGCGAAACCGTCTCATTCATGGAGGAAGGCACATCTTCCCAGTCGATCTTTTTGGTCATGATGGTGTGCTTGCCCCCGGCGCAACCGATATAGATGATGCCCTCATCCTCGGAATCCAGATTGATAAGTATTTTCCCATCCAGAAAATCGGATTTCAGACCCATGGCGCCGGTCATGCCGGTTTCCTCGTCCACGGTAGCCAAAACCTCCAGCGGCGGATGTTCGATGCTCTCATCCTCCAGCAGGGCCAGCCCCATGCACAAACCGATGCCGTTGTCGGCGCCCAGGGTGGTGCCGTCGGCCTTAATCCAACCCTCATCGGTTTTTACAAAAGAGATGGGATCCTTGCTAAAATCATGCTCCGTGCCCTTATTCTTTTCGCAGACCATGTCCATATGGCCCTGAACCACCACGATGGGTTTATCCTTCAGGCTGCCGGTACCCGCTTTTTTTACAACCACATTACCGGTTTCATCCACCTTGCTTTCCAAATTCAGCCTTTTGGCCATATCCAGAATATAGTTGCGCACACCTTCTTCATTCTTTGAACAACGCGGAATTTGATTGATGGCCTCAAAATGTTTCCATACCAGTTCGGGTTTTAAGCCCTGCAGAAGCTCGTTCATTACATTCTCCTTTCACAATCAGACTGTTTTTATAAGATGTTCAAAATTACGGAATATATCATACAATACAAACCGGAGTTGGACTTTTCAGGCGTCTCTTGCCGTTAAAAAAATCCCCTCCTTCCATTCTCTAAAATAAATGTTCATCTGTTGGTGCATGGCCTTTTTTTTGTTAAACTATGCGCATGAAATCTGAAAACTCATCCTATCGCGAACAGTTCCTCAACATGGTAGACAGTGATTTTAGCATTACCCGCGGCCATCCCCTGCCCATTGGTGCCACGGTGGTACGGAACGGCATAAATTTTTCGGTTATATCCGAAAGCGCCAAAAATCTCACCATCGTTATTTTCGACGCCTGCAACACGGAGCCGCTTGTGGAATTTCCGCTCGATCCGCAACTTAACCGTACCGGCAATATCTGGCATGCCCATATCAGCGGTCTGGATCCCTGGATTCATTACGCCTACCGGGTTTTTGCCGACGACCCCTATCTGAAGGACGGCCGTTTGCTGATCGATCCCTATGCCCGGGCCACCTGTGGCGGCGAACGCTGGGGACACCCGTTGACCGTCACCGAAAAAGAGGAAAAACGTATCTTCCGCCTCTCCACCATTGTGGATGACAACTTCGACTGGGAACAGGACCGCCCTCTGAACACCCCCCTCCAGGACACCATCATCTATGAAATGCATGTGCGAGGCTTTACAAACCATCCCCGCTCCGGCGTTAAGCACCCCGGCACCTTTGCCGGTATCATTGAAAAAATACCATACCTGAAAAAGCTGGGTATCACCGCCGTGGAACTGATGCCCGTTACCGATTTCGATGAAACGGGCAATCCGCGTTTCAATCCCCTGACCGGGGAAAAGCTGTTTAACTACTGGGGCTACGACCCGATCAACTTCTTCGCCCTAAAAAACGCCTATGCCGCGGCCGACAGCCCGGAAGGCGCCGTTAAGGAGTTTAAAACCATGGTCAAGGCCCTGCATGAGGCGGGGATAGAGGTCATTCTGGATATGGTCTACAACCATACGGCCGAGGGTAACGAACACGGCCCTATCTACAACCTGAAGGGTCTCGACCGTGACACTTACTATCTGTACGATAAAAAGAAACGGCATTACCTCAACTATTCCGGTTGCGGCAACACCGTTAACTGCAACCACCCCACCGTGCGCACCATGATACTGGACAGCCTGCGCTATTGGGTCACCGAGATGCATGTGGATGGTTTCCGCTTCGACCTGGCCAGTATTTTAAGCCGGGGCGCCAATGGCGAGGTGTTGTCCGATCCGCCTATTCTGGAACGTATCGCTCTGGATCCCGTTCTGGCCAGGGCCAAGATCATCGCCGAGGCCTGGGATGCCGCCGGACTCTATCAGGTGGGCAGCTTCCCGCACTGGAAACGCTGGATGGAATGGAACGGCCAGTTCCGCGATGATATACGACGATTTATCCGTGGTGACAGCGGTATGGTGGCCGCGCTGGCCCGTCGCCTATCCGGCAGCGCCGACCTGTATCAGGATGACGGCCGCGAACCCTATCACAGCGTTAACTTTGTCAGTTGCCATGATGGTTTCCCCCTGGCCGACCTGGTGATGTATAATGAAAAACACAATTTTGCCAATGGCGAAAATAACCGCGACGGAGAGAACCACAACCTGAGCTTTAATTACGGCGTCGAAGGCCCCGCGGATGATCCGGCATTGCAGGAATTGCGTGAACGGCAGGTGCGTAACTTTGCCGTATTGTTGTTGTTATCCCAGGGGGTACCCATGTTCCATATGGGCGATGAGTTCGGCCGCACCCAGCACGGCAACAACAATGCCTACTGCCAGGACAATGAAATAAGCTGGCTGGACTGGAAACTTCTTTCCACGCATAAAAAAAGGTTTCTGCTTTTTCAGCGCCTGATTGCCTTCCGCAAGGCCCATCCCCATCTGCGGCGCAAACGTTTTGAGGTGCATACCGTTCAGGGGCGCCCGGCCATGAGCTGGCACAGCCATAAGCTGTTGCAACCGGACTGGTCGCCGGAGGCACGCACCCTGGGCTTATGGTATGTGGCCCGCGACTATCCCCCTGATGAAGCGGACGATGATATTTATCTGGCCATAAACGGCAGCCACAAGGAGATTACTTTTGAATTACCGCAGTTGCACGACAATAAACAATGGCTCTGTTTTGTGGATACGGGACAGGCCAATGACCCCGTCCGGCCTCCGGGAAGGGAACTGCCATTGCAGGTGGGGGATCGCTATACCCTAAGGGAGCGCAGTATAGTGGTACTTATTTCACGACAGGCCAGGGGCAAATAGAACAGTTTTTATTAAACAATAACAGGATGACCACGGGAAGGGGGACAAAAAATTAGTTTAAACGGATTAGCCCTGTGATCAGAGCAGCAGGCGAAAAATCAGAGTCTTAAGAAACAGGCCCGGGCGGATCAGTTTATACTGTATTTTTTCAACTTGGAGTTAAAGGTGCTGCGATTGATTTTTAACGCCTTGGCCGTCTGTACCTTGTTATAACCGTTTTCTTCCAGGGCCATCAGAATCAGTTTTCGTTCATACTCTTCCACGGCCTGGGTTAAACCGCCGTCCAGATTGATTTTACCATTTTCCGCCGAAGAGGCGGGCACGATGGAAGGCAGGTTCTCCAGATCGATAACATCCACGCGATTGAGCACCACGATACGTTCGATAAGATTTTCCAGTTCGCGGATATTTCCGGGGTAATCATAATTTTTCAGAATCGCCATGGCCTTGGGCGTAATCTCGCGAATATTCTTGCCGTAAATTTTATTAAACTTTTCAATAAAATGTGACACCAGATACTGAATATCTTCGCGGCGTTCCCTGAGGGGGGGCACGGTTATAGGTATCACATTAAGCCGGTAGAACAGATCCTGCCGGAACTCACCCCGTTCCATGGCTTCTTCCAGATTTTTATTGGTGGCGGCGATAATGCGCACATCCACCTTAAGGGTTTCGGTGCCGCCCACGCGTTCAAACTCGCCGACCTGCAGCACACGCAACAGCTGGCTTTGCATTTTCAGCGAGATGTCGCCTATTTCATCGAGAAAAAGCGTACCCCCGTTTGCCAGCTCAAAACGGCCCACCTTATCTTTAATGGCCCCGGTAAAGGCGCCCTTAACATGGCCAAACAATTCGCTTTCCAGCAGGCTTTCCGCCAAAACAGCGCAGTTCACCTTTATAAAAGGCCTTTTCATGCGCTGGCTGTTATAATGAATGGCGTTGGCGATCAATTCCTTACCCGTGCCGCTTTCACCGCGGATAAGTGCCGTGGCATTAGTGGCGGCCACATCCCTCACCAGTTCCAACAGGTCTTTAATCTTGGAGGTTTTGCCGATGATGTTGGTAAAGTCATATTTTTGTTGAAGCTTATTGAGCAGGAATTCATTTTCCTTGATCAAAGAGCTGAGCTGGGTTATGCGTTCCACCTTCGAGGTCAGCTCCTCAAAGCGCAAAGGTTTGGTGATATAGTCCTTTGCGCCCAGCTTCATGGCCTCCACGGCATTGTCGATGGTGCCGTAGGCGGTAATCATAATTACCGGTATGTGCGGATATTCCTTGGCCAGGTTACGCAACAATTCCATACCGTCCATACCCGGCATAAGGATATCGGTCAATATAATATCGGGTTCATTAACCTTTACCGACCGCAGAGCTTCGATTCCGTTGGAAGCCTTATCCACCCGATAACCTTTATTTAGAAAGACTTCCGCCATAAGCTCCAGCGTATCGTGTTCGTCTTCCACTACTAATATTCGGGTCTTCATTAATGGCCTCCAAAGAGTGATATAGTATTATTTAGACAGGATGTGAGTTAAGCGCGGTAACAATATCGGGGGTAAATTTAATTGTAATAGTGAGTTAAGGCAAATTTTCATTTTTTTTTATTGTTTTTTTTCTAACATTTTTTTTAAAAGAAGCGCGTTGGAAGGGGCTTTGCCCCCGGGATGGTTGTTGAAAAAAACATAAGCCCGGTGTGCCGCCTTCAACATATCCTTGATGCGGATCAGCCAAGTTTCCAGTTCACTTTGGCCATAAAGGTAGTCGTAACGCTCCGCTCCCCGGCCCTGCCACCACTTTTCCATATTGCGCCCATGCAGCCGGACATAAGCCACATCCCCCGTAACAACGGACTGAGGGGGCAGCAGCCCTTTTAATGGTGGTTCATCCACATTTACATAACCTATCTCCAGGCGGCCGAGGAAATCTTCCACCGCCGGATGCACCCAACTGACATGCCTGAACTCGACAAACAGAGCCGTCTCTCCGCACATTTCCTTCAGGCGCGATAAATAGTTTCTGTTTTCGCGGCTGTTTTTAAAACTAAAGGGGAATTGTGCCAAAAAACCGGCCAGCTTTCCTTGCGCGGCCAGAGGGCGGGAGCTATAGATTAACTGCCGCATGCTTTCGCGCGGTGACTGTCGTTGGTGGGTAACCTCTCCATGCACCTTTACCATAAAACGGAAGTTTTGCGGTACTTTTTGCGCCATGGAGGCAAAACTATCCCGTGGGGGAATGGTATAGTAGGTAACGTTCAGCTCCAGGGAGTCAAAATGCCGGGCATAAAAAGTAAGCATGTTCCCCGGGGTGATATCCCCGGGATAAAAAGAGCCCAGCCAGTCTTTATAGCTAAAGCCGGATGTGCCGACATGGATGCAGTTCAATCCCGGATGCCCAGAACGGAGTTCCCGCGGGAAAGATCAAAATCATGCCGCAAAAGCAGATAGGCCCAATAATTTTTCATAACCTTGCGGACATAATTGCGGGTCTCCTCAAATTCAATATTTTCGATAAAGACATCCACCTCGCCCGAACCGGGCAGCTGTTGCCAGCGCTTAACCCGGTGGGGACCGGCATTGTAGGCGGCAAGGATTTTCTCTTTCTCGCCGTTAAAGCGTTTTGAAAGATAGCGAAGATAGGTGGTGCCCAGCATCACATTAAACTCAGGATCAAACAGCATTTCGGGATGCCTGAGCGTTTGACGGTTAAAGGACGCCATCTCGCGCGCCGTGGCCGGTATCAATTGCATCAGGCCATAGGCATTGGCCCAGGAATGCGCCTTAAAATCAAAAACGCTTTCCTGTTTTATCAATGCCAGCACCAGCTCCGTCTCCAGGCCGCGCTTGCGGCTGTTTTCTTCAACAACGCCATCGTAATAATACGGGAAGCGCTGCTTGAGAATAAAGGGCTTTTCGGTAAAAGGCACATCGGAAAAAAATTTGCGGTTGATATAATCATAGGTACGGTAGGCCTTGCCATAGGCGCTGAACTTTTTATATATCTCGGCCAGGGCAATCCATTCGTCCAGGGTGCTTATTTTAAGTTTGGTATCTTCCAGAGCGGCATAGGCATAATCTTCATTCAACACTTCCCGTACTTCAAAGGCCGCTTCGAATTTTCCGATCAGGGCCCGGTACCCCGCTGCCTGATAGCTTACCGGAGCAGGCTGGCGTTGCAGGGCCACCAGCGCCTGGTAGGTACTGTCCTTTTTGGGGATCATTAAAAAGCTCTTGATGGTGTAGTAATCATCCCAAACATGGCGGGCCAGCCTGGCGCGAAAGGCATCCGCGGTGAGGCTGTCTCCCTGATGTTCGTAGCACATGGCCGCCCAGAACAGGGCCCGGTTGCGCTCGGTATCGGGCCAGCGCCGGGTGGAGATTTTTAAAAACAGATCGCGGGCCTCCCCGATTTTGCCCAGGCGATACAGGGTGAAGCCCTCCCGGAACCAGGCCTCGCGCGCAAGCTTATTGCGCGGCCAGCGTTTGCGCAAATTTTGATAAAGATCGCGGGCCTGTTCCAGATCGCGTTGTTCCTCTGCTATCCAGGCCGACTTCCACACAGCCTCCGGGGCCAAACGGCGGCGCGGAAAACGATCCGCATAATCCAGATAGGCTTGTATGGCTTTTTGTTTTTGTCCCCTTCTAAGATGAATGCGGGCCAGATAGATGCGTATGCGCGCTTCCAGATTTTTATTTTGCAGGGTTTTTAACATATTGCTAAAGCCGTAATAGGCGGAGCTGTATCGTCCGCGTTTAAAATAGATGGTTATTAAATTAAAACGGGCCCGTTCCTTTTTTAACGGGTCTTTCTCACCGCGGATGTAATTTTCCAGCAAAAGGCGCAAAGAGCCATACTGCCTGGCCGCAAAGTAAACATCGCTGATATTGAAAATCTGTTGTTTAAAAAAAAGCGGTTCATTCTTTTTCAACCACTGGGAAAGCTGATAGGTCTCTTCCGCCTTTTTATGGCGTCGTAAAATCTGCTTAAACTCGGCCCGGGCCTGGCTAAGTCGATTACGCTTATAATCGCAAAAAGCGGCGCGGATTTTGGCGTAGGCCGTCCGGGACTTATTGACCCGCCACTCCACAAACAGTTTATAATATTTTTTTGCGCTGGCATACTTCCCCTGTCCATAGTAGTAGTCCGCCAGAGGCAACAACAGGCTGTCCGCCAGGGAGAGCCTTGGATTTTCGCGTATAAAGGCCTCGGCCCTGCCTGCGGCGGCGGAGGAATCCAACGCCCAACCGTTTTTTATTTTGAAATAGGAAACATATTCGGGCAGGTAGGTGGCATGAAACATGGCCAGGGTATCCAGTTGACGCGCGCTTTGACGAAAACGGCCGCCATGCATCAGGGCCATGGCATATTTAAAGCGGGCGGAGGGACGGGATGCGGGTGGCAAATAGGCCAACTCCCCCGCCAGCAACTCGGCAGCCTTCTTGTAGGCGCCTTTCCGGTAAACGCTATCGGCCTCGGCCATCGTTTCCCGGTGCCGGCTTATCAGCAGCGAATGATCGTTCTTCACGCCCACGCTAACGCTGCTTATCAGCAATATCACCACAATTCCGTTTAAAATTGAATGCTTCATAACCACATCGTTTATTATACTGCTCTTATTATCGGTATCTGGCCATCAAGTTAAATTATAAATGAAAGATGGGAAAAGCACCGACATCCTTGTCACATTTTTATAATATTCCCAAATATATTTAAGCGCAAATCAAAATTTACCCTGGGCCTCTTTTTCAGCGCGTGTAAAAAAAATCCCGCGCTTTTCTAAGTTAAAAACGCGGGATTATAGAATGTTTCCGGCGGCGCCGTCAGCCGATGGCCGCCAGGGCCTGTTCCACGTCGGCCAGCAGGTCTTCCTCGTCTTCCACACCAACGGAAAGGCGAATCAGGCCGTCGGTAAGCCCCATGCGCATACGCTCTTCCCTGGGAACGGAAGCATGGGTCATTATCGCCGGGTGATCCACCAGGCTTTCCACTCCGCCCAGGCTTTCGGCCAGGGAAAAAATCCGTACCGCCTCGGCAAATTTCCGCGCGTTGTCCAGGCTGCCCAGTTCCATGCTGACAATTCCGCCAAAGCCGGACATCTGCTCGCGGGCCAGCTGGTGTTGCGGATGGCTGCTTAAACCCGGATAATAGACACGCTCCACCCGGGGATGTTTTTCCAGATAGCGGGCCACGGCCAGGGCATTCTTCTCGTGCTCCCTCATGCGCAGGGCCAATGTTTTTGTGGCGCGTAAAATTAAAAAGCAATCCTGAGGACCGGGCACGGCGCCGGCGGCATTTTGCAGATAAAACAGCTTTTCCGCCAAATCGTCGCGGCGGGTAAGAACAATCCCCCCCACCACATCGCTATGGCCATTCAGATATTTAGTGGAGCTGTGTACCACCATATCGATGTCAAAGGTAAGCGGATTTTGGAAGTAGGGGCTCATAAAGGTGTTGTCCACTACAGTCAGGCAACCCTTTTCCCGGGCCAGGCCGGCAATGGCGCTGAGCGAGGTAAGCGTTAGCATGGGATTGGTGGGCGTTTCCACGAAGATAAGCTGTGTTTGCGCGGTAAAGGCTTTTTTCACCTGTTCAATATCCGATGTATCGACAAATGAGAATGAGAGACCGAATTTTTTAAACACGGCTTCAAACACCCGGTAGGTACCGCCGTATACGTTATCGCTGCAAATGACATGGTCGCCGCTTTTCAGCATCTGGATTATCGCGGAAATAGCCGCCAGACCGGAAGCAAAGGCGATACCGTGTTTTCCCTTTTCCAGAACGGCAATATTTTTTTCCATGGCCTGTCGGGTGGGGTTTTGCGTACGCGCATACTCATAGCCCTTATGCTTGCCTATGGAGTCCTGAACAAAGGTGGAGGTTTGAAATATCGGCGTCATTATAGCGCCGGTGGAGGGGTCGGGTTGTTGACCGGCATGAATAGAATCGGTTTGAAATCCCATTAACTGTTTCCTTATTTAGTCCTTTAAAAGTATGTTATAAATATCCTTTAATGCCTTACGCAAAATGTGATGCAAATATTCCGGGGTATCCTCTTCTAACCTGTATACGGCATTATCCTCCGGAAAAGGTTTATTTTCCCCGTCCTCTTCCGGCGCCATACGGAAAAACCAGGCTACGGGTGTGCTGAAGTGTTCACAATAAAAATTATGGATTTTAAGTATTGCACTATCGGCGGAGGGCGCCCGTTCGCTGCAAAACAGAACCATGGGCGCGCGCGGGATTATCGCCCCCAGCGATTCATTGACCATATGCTCGTTAAAATGATCAATCAGATAAAAATAAACTTCACGCCGATCGTCCACCTGCCAGCTTACCTGCCGGAAGGCCTGATAATTCAGAGCTTCGTTTACTCCCGCCAGGCCAAAAAAGCGCTGTTGCCAATAGGAGGAGTCCATAAATACGGGAATCTCGGTGATCTCATGCATAGTGCTTATCCAATGCGTCTATTAAAGCTTTTAACCGTTTATGATCGGTAAACAGATACGGACGACGGGTCAGGATTTCTTCCAGGGAAGCTCCGGAGGAGGCATGCGTACTACTGTAATCGATCCGCGGCGCCGCCTTGCCCCGCGCAAACACCTTATCAAATATCCGTTTCACACCGGATGTTTTTTGCTGCTTCTCCACCTGGGCCAGTTGTTGGTTATAAACAGACCGTTTGACCAGCCATTTCTTATTAATCCAGGTCAACAGATTTTCCGGTATTTTCAGGGAACCGGTGCCATGCTGTTCCAGAAAATCCGCCGGTGTCAGACCGTTTTTAAAATATAACAGATACTTGCGGGCCATGGGGCCTATTTGTTCAAAATCCAACAAAGGCGACGTATAAAAAACAATATCCCGGTCCGGTATATTGTCAACAGCCTTTTCATAAAGCCGGTGATGTAGCTGGCATTCCTTAAGTATCTGTTGATTATCGAGCTTTATCTCTTCCTTATGGTGAATTTTATCGGGTATAAAATGAAAACGTCCGTTATTCCATTGGGCCATCATGCGCAGGGCCATAACGGGTTCCTGTTTATCAAAACGGGCATTGACGATCGCGCCTCTGTCCAAAACAATTTCGCCGGCACGCTCCCCGGCATAAAGCTTAAGGATACCGTTCTGCCTGCTGTCTTCCAGAGATTGTATCAAATCCATCAGGGAATACTGGGAAAGATCGCCTTCGATATCCTTGTCTATTTTTTCGTTTTTGCCGGAAGGTTTCATCAGGTTTTCGATAATGATGCGGAACTCCTTGCGCAGCATGGGCAGGCCAATCACCTCCGAGGCGCCGGCCATCCACAACAGTTCGCGTTTTTCCCAATCGGAATGCCCCAAAAAACAGATGAACGGCACTTTGAGCTGCAAGCGTTTAAAACGTGCCAACCAGTTATGGAGCAGATTATTATCGCGCACGGCGAAAAATATAAAGTCCGGCTTTTCCCGGTCAAACGCGCCCTGGGCCTTCTCCATATCACCCACCCAGGTAAGATGTATCGGCAGGCCGCTCAGCTCCACCACAAACATACGGTAGATACTCTCTTTTTCGCTGATGACAAAAACTTCACGCATTGGGCGTTACCTCTTCGTCAACCGTATCATCCTCATCCTTCTCCTCTTTTTCCGGAGGCTCATACAGGGCCATGTTTAAAATGGCTTCCTGGAGTTGTTCCCTGTCATCCAACGATGCGCTCATGAGCGGATACTCTTCGGGAATATTCAGCTTTCCCTTCAAAACTTCCGCGTTTTCCTGATCTTCCGGGAAAAGAACGATTACCGGAAGGGGATACATCTGACGCATTTTTCCCAGGATGTAACGGGTATAATCCAGGCGTTCGTACACGCTGTCATCCAACACATAAACAAAACCTATCAGATCGTCCTTCCGTTCCTCCACGTCATCGATGATCTGTTCGTTTATGGCCAGGCTCTCCAGCAGACAGCCGCGATGCTGATCCAGAGTCAGCAGTCCCTGATAAATTTCATCCGCGGCGTTGAACAGGGTTTGGATAAAACGGCCGCCTTCCGTTCCGTGTGCCGAAAGCACGGGCAATACATAGGGCCGTGCCTTTTCCTCAAGGTTAAAATGGCGGATCATCTTTGCGGAGAATTCACTTTCCGGCGAGGCGCTGACCCCGACCGCGGCGGTCTCGACATGCTCCCCGGAACGCTCTCTCTTTTTTTCCTCATCATAGACGTGCAGATAACCGTTTTTTAGCAATAAATTTAGTTTTTCAACGGTTTCAAAATTGGTATAGACGGGATTTTCCAAAATCTTGCGTATCATCACCGGCCGCTGAATCAGATCGATAAAGGCTTCATCCACCGGCAGGCCCGACTGTTTCAAATCCCCCGCGTATTGCACACGCACCGTGGCCTGCAGGCTGCCCAGATAAGATATATTTACGGCAAAACGCCGGCGTATCTTCTCCGCGGCAATCAACAAGGCCACATGGCTGATGGCTACCGTCCCCGAACCATTATAGCTCATTTTAGCCGAAAAGCGGAAGCTGCCCTCTGGCCAGAACAACATATGCATCAGGGCGCGCTCTCCCTCGTGCATGCCAACCTGGGCATGGATGGGAAAACCCTGCTTAAAATATATTTTTCCCGCGATCTGTCTGGAAAAAAGGCGCAATACGCCGGAACGCTCTTCCTGCCCCATGGTAGAGAGCAGTTTTTTCAGGGGCATTTCCTGCAAATCGCCGGCGGAAACCAACTCCGCGCCCGGAACCCCGCCGCTGAAATTTTTTAGCGGCCCCTTCAGGGCATAATGGATTTCCTCCATGGGCGAACTGACGTCAAACACCCGTCGCGCCCCCAGTTCATAAAAGGCCAGCCGCCGGTTAGCATCATCGGGCAGGTTATAGATAAAGATATTGTTATGATCGTACTGACGGAAAACGCGAACAATTTCCCCGCGATCGCTATCGGTAAGTGTGGAATACTCCAACAGTATGGCCGCCATGGGATACTGGGCCAATTGGTTCAGAAAGGGTTGGATTTCGCCGCTGGCATATACTTTATATTCATCGCGTTTAAAAACACTCTGCAGATAATCCAGACGTTTTTCATCCTTATCCAAAATGGCTAAACTTGAAGATGGCATTTCAAATCCGCTGATTAAATTAATCTTCCGCCGGAAGATATTCCGTCTATATCAAAACAATCCCAACCTAAATAACCCCATAGGGGCAATTTAGATTGTCGTCAAAATGGTGTCAAGTATAAGTTATATTTTTACAAATACTTAGCCAGTATGCCGTAAACGACGATACCGTAGGCAACGGAAACGTTAAGAGAGTGCTTAATGCCGCGCATGGGAATATCCACGGCTTTATCCGCCAAGGCAACCAGTTCATCGGAAACACCGTCCACTTCATTGCCCATAATCAGGCACAGTGGAAAATTGAACGTTGTTTTAAAAAAGGCCCTGCTACCGGTGGTTTGTTCCACAACAACAATTTCATAGCCTTTGTCCTTAAGGTCGCGCACCACATCCGCCGCCTTTTTATGGTAGCTCCAGGGCACGGACTCCGTTGCCCCCAGGGCGGTCTTTTCTATTTCGGGCCGGGGAGGCACGGGCGTAAAACCGGTCAGATAAAGATGGCGTATCCCGGCACCGTCGCTACTACGGAAAATACTGCCCACATTATGCATGCTGCGGATGTTTTCCACCAGAGCGACAAGCGGAACACGCGGCAGTTCCTCAAGGTGCCCGGCATCCGGACGCATGGCCATAATCTCCTCAAAGGTCAGTTTACGCAAGCCACTCATCCCGGCTTCACCTCCAGCAGGGCCACGGTTTCGATGTGGTAGGTTTGGGGGAACATATCCACGGGACGGGCCTTTACCACGGTATAGGCCTGTTGTAATATTTTCAGGTCACGGGCCAGAGTGGTGGGATTGCATGAAACATACACAATGCGCCGGGGCCTGATCCGCAAAAGCGTCTCCACAACATCGGGATGCATGCCGGCCCTGGGCGGGTCGGTAACCAGCACGTCCGGCCGTTCTTCCAGCGCGGTCATATGTTCACGCACGTCGCCGGCAAACCATTGCACATTGTCAATATCATAACGGGCGGCATTATTCCTGGCATCTTTGATGGCACTTTCCACAATCTCGAAACCATACACTTTTTTAGCCCGGCGGGCCAGAAACAGGGTTATCGTCCCCGTGCCGCAATAGAGATCCCAAACAGTCTCCCTGCCGCTCAGGGCGGCGAATTCCAGGGCGGTGTTATACAGTTTTTCCGCCTGGGCCGTATTGGTCTGAAAAAAGGAATTGGCCGAAATATCAAAACGAAAGGGGCCGATGGTATCGCTGATTACACTTTTCCCGGCCAGCAGGAACTCTTCTTCCCCCTGCGCTATTTGCGCCTTACGGCTATTGACAGTATTAACAACACTGCTCACTTCCCCAAACCGTTCCCGCAGTTCCCGGGCCAGGGGCGTCAGTTCCTTACGCGCGTCACGGGAGGTGACCAGGTTTACCATTATCTCCCCGCTGGCCCGGCTTTGACGCAGAACCAAAAAGCGCAACAATCCCTCATGGCTGCGAATACCATAAGCAGGCAGTCCCGCATCCTGAACATAACGTGAAATAAATTTTAATATGGTGTTGGCCGTGTCGCTCTGCAACAGACAATGTTCGATGTGTAATATTTTATCAAAGGTGCCGGGAACATGGAGCCCCAGGGCAAAAGCCTTTGATATATCCGGGTTATCCAGATCCTCCGGAGTAAGCCATTTTCGGTCGGCAAAGGAGAATTCCATTTTGTTGCGGTAGCCATAAGGCGTTTCGCAGGCCAGGGTATCCAGAACGGGCACATCCCCCAGGTCATCGGGCCTTTTAAAGGATTGCTCCACAATGGTTTTTTTTTGCAGCAACTGGTTTGAGTAGCTCATATTTTGCCAGGTACAGCCACCGCACCACTCAAAATAGGCGCAGGGCGGCTGAATACGCAAGGGGGATGGTTGTTCTATTGACAGGATACGTGCCTCGCCGAAGCTGCGCTTGCGTTTGGTAATGCGCACCCGGCAGACGTCGCCGGGAAGGCCCCGGCGCACAAAGAGGACATAATCATCCACGCGGGCTACGCCCTTACCGCCAAAAGCCAGGCTTTCGATAGTAACGGTGTAGTCATGCCCTTTTTTTACGGGATAGACAAAGTTTTCTGACATGGGGATCGTTTCTAATTAGGGGATCAGGCGTTTACCGGTCGTTCTTCCGGCAACAGTTTATCTTCATATACCTGATAGGTCGCGCCGTCCAGATTAAAGTGATTGCGCAGGTCTATCCAACAGTCCAGCTCTTCCTTCACAAAATGCACCGTACCCTTTTCATGGTCAAAATAGCAGGGAATTTCGTGACTAAAGGCTTTGCGCGTTAAATCGAAAGGCCGCTCAAAACCCATGTACCGCGCGGCCGTGGAGGCATTCCAGCGGGTAACCGTGCGTTTTTTGGCCGGCATCAGTTTATACTCCCAATCGCTTTTCAGTTTTTCCTGAAGCCAGTTGGGATCGTGTTCAAACAGTTCTTCCAGAAAAGGCATATATTCACGGCCCTGCTTATAGGCCAGGTGGGCGCGACCGAACAAAGCCAATTCCTTCTCTTCATAATTATCCGCTATCTGCTGATAAATGGCGTCGGCCTTGTCATATTCCTCCAAATGAATATAGGCCTGGGCCAGGGCGGTAAGACTGGCGATACTGGGCTCGGAGCGTGCGTATATCTCCATGGGCCCGATGGCCTTTTCAAACTCACCCAGTTTACTATAGGCCATACTCATAAACTTGTTTAACACGGGACTTTCGGGGTTCATCTTCTGTGCGATCCTGAAATCCACCAGCGCGTTAGACCACAGTTCGCCATTCACCTTATTCATACCCCGGTTCAGATGAACAAAGAATTTTATGTTGTCCGGCAATGTGTCATAGTCGGTATCATGATAGAAAAAGTCCAGACTGCGGGCCGTAATCATGCGCGACTTACCGTTGCTGCGTTTGTTGTTTTTAAATTCCTTGACGATTTTGCTGAAAAAAGCGATGGTTTTTGATTTAGCGTCATTATAATTGACGATATTGATATGCCAGCGGGCCTCCTCGTCCGCGTGGGAAAGAATATAGCGGGCATCCTTTACAATTTGCCCCAACAACTCTCCGGTCATCACCACGGGATTGCCGAGCCGAAACTCCTTGTGGCGCCGCTGATAGTGGCCATCCCAGCAAAACGAATAGTTCAATGTCAGTTTGTTTTCGGCATAGGACCATTTCTTCAAATAGCACGACAGCAGATAAACATCCTTTTGCTCTTCCATTCCTTATACTCCAAAAAGAAAATATTTTAAAATATCGCTCATGACCGGCACATCATAAGATGTAAAAACATATTGGTCACAAAGTGAAACACACAGCCCCGGCAACATTAAAACCATTTATTTCATTTGTATACCCGGCAATCCAATTACCCGGAAATGTTTAAAACAGAAAACTGCAAAGGCTAAAAATAGAAATCAGGGGAAATAGATTTTATTTCATTCAGCTATATGGCCCTGAATTTAGAAATCCATTATACATGTGTCAAGCCCAAATAGAGTCTGATTATTCCGGCTTTCCCTAAAAAAAGGCTTTTCCACCGGGAAACTGCCCTTTTATCCGTCCACATTCATACTTTCGTCCATCCGACCTGTCTTGCGGGAATGTACGCCGGACAATGGATTGTGTTTCAAAATTCAATATAGGACGCGGGAAAGGGAAAAAATCACCTAAAACTCATATTTTAGTTCCAAAGTGTAAAAGGAACTGCGCGAATCATTAAAGGCGCTGTCCAGATCCTTATCATTATCATACATGGCGATAGCCTGAATGCTGAAATGGGTAGTGAGCGGCCATTGTAAAAAAAGCAGCCCGCTCCAAATGTTCCTGTCTGCGTACAGACTGAAATTAGCGTCGGTGTCTATATCCCGGTAACGCCGGGCACTGTAACGCAGGCTCAGGGAAAGCACCCGGCCGCTCAGGGAGGCATAATCCACGTTCAGCGTAAGCCCCCTGTCCGTATAATTTTGCTGCAGCACGTAAATACTGTCCAGCCCGGCCGAAACCGCATGGTTACGGCTTTCCCAAAAAACGCCCGTTCCCAGGCTAAATTGATTGTTAAAATAGAGGCGTAATTCCGGGTTAAGGTTGATAAGCCGGTAGTCGGGTTCCTGCTCGGTTTTCTTCAGATAGCTCTTGTTTCTGAATTCGCCGCCGCCGCGCAACTCCAGCCACCGTACCAGGCGCCAGGCCAACAAAGCTTCGGTCTGAGCGGTTTGCGACTGATTATCCAAAATGCTGTCCCCAACCAAATAGGTAAAACGATTCCGGCCGATCCGCGGGTTGAGACGCACGCTGAATCCATCGTTTTTAAAACTGCTGTTCAGGCCAAGGTATTGATTTACGAAGTCATTATTCCGGGTTTGGCTGCTTTCGTTATAATCCAGCGCGTAGTAAAGCCGGGTCGCGAAAAAATCCCCGCCAAGCCAGGAGAGGTCGCCATTCAGGGTATTGCGGAAATAATCCGGCGTATTGATATCCGGCGCCTGATATTTTTTTAAACGACTGGTGTTTTGAAGTCGCAAAGACCAGGAGCCACTACCGTAGCCATAAATAAAATCGGCGTTCAACTCGTTATAACTGAGATTATCATAGATAAAATTCCGGTTAAAAAGATAGCTGAAACGGCTTTCAAAGGAGTGGACCGGGCCAGACCACCTGCCGGTCAGACGCAGTTCATTGTCAAAGTTTTCCTGATCGTAGCGTAAAATATTCTTAAAGGAAAATGGCAGCGACCGGGGCTGATAGTTTAACAATAATCCCACATAGGGCTTGGAAACCTGATCCAGCAATACGCTATCGCTTTGGTCATAACCCAGTTCAAATTCCTGACGGTTAAAATCCACACCACTCATCACACTAAGGCTAAAAGGACGGGGAAACGCGATATTTTGCGGGGGGAGCGTGTCTACGGAGGGAGAATCCTGAAAGGAGGAGGCGTCGTCTTCACTGTCCCGGGCTTCTTCCAAAAAGATAAGCGCCATAACATAATCCTTTTGCGCGGCATAAACACGCGCGGAATCCACCAGAGCGCGGATGGCCGGGTCTTCCCGATAATTCCCGCTGAGCTCCACTTGCAGGCTTAGAATTTCGTAAGCATCCTTTTCACCCGCCTGGGCGAATATGAGAAGGGGAAAACAGAAAAAGGCAAAAAGCGCGAAACAGACATTTTTAAGCGGGGCATGCATAAAAGTGACCAGCCTTTTACTCGGAATCAAGCAGGGTGCGTATCTGACTCTGAACCACGTTCAGTATTTCCATGGCCGCGGACAGGCGTCCCTGATCCGCCAGTTTTTGCGCCTGGGCAAGAAGCTTTTCTAAAGCCTGAATTTTTTCTTTTTCAGCGGTAGAAAGATTGTCGTTGCCGCGGAACCTTAGAATGATATTGTGCAGGCGCTGTCTGTTTTGGGTAAAGGCGGATATATCCGGGCTGCTGTTCGGATCACGGCTCAGGCGTTCCACGCGGTTCAACAGGCGCAGGCTCAAAATCAACTGATAGCGGGCGCGGGCCTCGTTTCCTTCCCTGCTGCTTTTTTCCGCGGCAAGGAACAAGGCCCTGCCCTGCTCATGCAGGGTGTGTAAATCGGCGTTATCCTTCCCGGACAAGCGTTGTTCCTGCAAAGCAATCAACTGCCGCACCTCATTGAAACGCTGCTTTAAAAGCCGCCCGTCCGTATCACCCGCGCTATTGCGGGTAAAGGCATCGTAGGCCTTTAGGGCCAGTCTCTGAGAAAGATTTATATTGCGCCGTGCACCGGCAAAACGCTTTTTATCAAAATCGTTCCGGGCAGCCCGGTAAAGCTGGCGGGCTTTATTTAACCAGCGCATTCCCTTGCTGTTCTCTTCCCGGGATTCATTGCTTACCGTATTTAAATATTGTCCCAGAGATTGCAGGTTGGCACGTAGCTGTTGTTCGCTATCGCGTGAGCCTTCGCTCATGTCTATCAGGCGGTAGATAAGTCGTTCGGCCACTTTGAGTTGGCTAAGCGCCCGCCGGTTATTACCCTGCTTATAATTCTCCCGGGCTTTGCGCAAAAAAGAGCGGGCATTGTCATACAACTCGGCATTAACTCCGCCGGCGTGTATATCGGCCCCGGCGCGATCCAGCAAAAGCTTCAGATTTTTATACCAGTCTTCATAATTTTCCTGGCTTGTTTCCCCTCCGGGCGTGCCGGCAAACTCAAGGGCTTTTTCCGCAAAATAGCGGGCAACCTTTAAATTTTCATGTCCTCGCAAAAAGCGGTTGTTCTGAAACTCCCTGTTGGCCTGTTCCAAAAAGGCGCGCGCCTTTTGCAAAAAATAACGGCTTTCCCGGTTGTAGCTTTGCTGACTCAGCTTAAAATCCGCCTGCTGGATCAGACGATCCAACTCCGTTTTAATCTGGGCCGCCGGCTTTAACAGGAGCAGCCGGGTAACCTGCCCCATAATGGCTTCGGCAATTTTAAAGCGATTGCGGGTTTTGATTAACAAGGGAACACGTTCGGCGGGACGGGCTGTTTTGGCCCTGTTAAAAAAGTCATAAGCGGCCGATAGTTCCGCCTGGGCCTTTTGCAGCAATTGCATGGCCCGCGGATTATCATATTGCCGGGCCAGGGAAAGGCCCGTGGATATCTTACGCTCCAACTGGCGTAAATTCCGTTCCACCTTATCGGCATCGATAACCTGGGCCCCAAGTGTCGCTTGCAGGGCCAGGATGAGAATTATCAGGTTTATAACTTTTTTCATGATCTGTATTGTGTTAAAGGTTCAATATACACGTTTTTAAAAAACAAAAAAACAATCCGCCGCGGGGGCGGATTGTTTTATCCTTTCCACTCTATTAGAAAGGGGAGATATGGTACGGCATGCCCCAGGTGGCCGAACTGTAAGGATAGGTTACCTCATCCTTTTCCAGAATGGTTCCGTTGTCGATCACATCGATCACGGCATGGTGGTAACCGGAGAACTGTTTAACCGTCCAGGTGCCCTGGTAGATTTTATTACCGGCATTATCCTCGCCCATGTATTCGAAGAACTTAATGGCCCGGCCACCGCGACGGTTGCGGCCATAGTGCAGACGAACACTTTCCGTGGCCCGGGTATCCACAGGGAAGTATACCGGATTGGCGGTGTTGTTCTTTACAAAAACCTTAACCGTTACCTCGCTGAAACGCGGCAGATTGAGCATGTTGTTGCCATCAAAAAAGGTGGCGTTGGGGTCGGTAATGACCATGCTGTCCTGACCGGCCGGTTTAATGACCAGCTTTTCGATGGAAACGTCACTGGGATTGGAAAGACCGTCAGCCATGGATACGCTGTTTACGCGCCAGTTACGGCGCTCAACGGCGGCGTCATCGCGCACTTTTCTCAGGGTGACAATTCGCTCGATATCGTGCTGCAACGGCTTTTCAAAACGGGTCAGCGTAAGCGTATCGTTAACAAGCGTGCCGGAATGGGTTACAAATTTCCCCGTAAAGGTGCGGGAAATATAGGCGGTCGCTGCCGTATCGCCGTCAAAAACGATCTCTACATTGCCTTCGCGGCCGGTAATGATACGACCGTAACGCAGACGGTGCTTGCCGTCCTTTTCAAAACTGCTTTTACCCAGCCAGTTGGGATCATCGTTATCGATGGAATCTTCATCGGGATCACCGATTTCATCATAGGTCAGATCGTCGGATTCCAACACGCTCTTAATGGCTTCTTCCTCGGCGGAAAGGTTGTCATCCGAATTGGCCATGTTGTTACAGGCCACCAGGGACAAAAACAACAGAGCGCTTAAAATTAAACTGAGCTTCTTCATCTTACTTCTCCTTTGGTTTGATAAAACATTGCTTGAATTCTACCTGGGCCCTTCGAATTCATTCTGATTTGCCTTTTACCATTACACACGCCGTGCCAAAAATACCAAAAGGTATATTATATATTGTTTTTTATAGACTTATAACAATAACACCTTTTAGGCCGATTCCAAATAAAAACGTTCCCCCCGGTACATGCGTACGATATGGTACAGTCTGTACGGGAATTATCATTGTTTCATTGGCCGGGATCGTTTAAATTTGCACATGAAAAAAATCATTACAGGAAAAGCGGAATCCGGGGCTACGGCGGAAAAGATGAATACATTCCCCGGCGAAGGCGGAAGAGTTTTGCGGGGCAGCGGTTTTAGTGTGTCTCCGCTTGGTTTCGGCGGCTACCGGGTTCATATCAACATAGAAGAACACCGGCTGGCCCTGAGCCATGCTCTGGAAAACGGAGTTAATCTGCTGGATACCAGCGCCAACTACACCGATGGCGGCTCCGAGATGCTGATGGGTTCGGTACTGAAAACGCTAACGGAAAAAGGCGTTATTAAACGGCAGGAGATTGTCATCATTTCCAAGGCCGGATACATCCAGGGACAAAATCTTGCACGCCTGCAACAAGGGGGCACGGTTTTCCCCGAAACGGTTCATTATCAGCAGGGATTGGATCATTGCATCCATCCCGACTTTCTGGAAGAGCAGCTCACCCTCTCCCTGGAGCGTCTGCAATGTGACACCATCGACTATTTTCTTCTGCATAATCCGGAATACTTTTTATTTGACGCCCGTCGCCGGAACATCCCCCCGGGCGATGCCCGCAAAATCTATTATGAACGTATCGACCGTGCCTTTCTACATCTGGAACAGGAAGTGCAACGCGGACGCATTCAATATTACGGGGTAAGCTCCAATACCCTGCCCATTATGCCTACCCATTACGCCTATACCGATTTTGACAAATTGATGGAGTTGGCCGAAGCCATAGGCCGGGATCATCATTTTCGCATGATACAATTTCCCATGAACCTGCTGGAAACCGGGGCGGCCGATCAACTGTTAAGCATAAACCGGGACGTGGCCGCGATTTCCAACCGTCCCCTGAACGCCTATCACCACAACCAACTGGTACGCCTGGTAAGCCTGGAGCCACTGGAAACCGACCCGGAGCCCGAGCTGACCCGGCGGCTGCGGGAACTGGTGGAACATGAAAAAAGCTATGCCGAAAGCGTGGCGGCCTTTATAAAAACAGACCCCGACAAGCAAAAGCATCTGGCCGGCATCTTTGCCACCGGCTATTACCTGGCCTCGCACTATAAGGAATTGACCAGCTACTGGAACTGGCTGGAACAACAGGCCCGTTTTTTGGCGGACAGCATTTCCTACGGTGTTCAGGAGATTAACGAATTGAAGGATGTGCCGCCCCGGGTATCGCAATGGCTGGACGGCTATGTGGAGCTTTTTAACAAAGTGCTCGATCAGCTTACACTTTATCTCGGCTATAACTCCAGTCGTCTCAACGAGCGTATTTCAGGGTTGGCCCGGCAAATGTTACCCAGGCACCTGAACGGGGAATTGTTGCAGGATCTGGCCCTGAGCAGCCTGCTGGCCACGCGGGAGATCGACGTGACCCTGATGGGGATGCGGCACACCGCCTATGTGGATGACGCCGTCAGACTGATGCGCCGGGAGCACCCGCCTCTTTCACTGAATAAGTGGCGCAAGTGGGCCCAGGCCCTAAAATCCTTTTAAGCCCGCCGATGGCGCCGTTTTGGGGAGAGTCAAAATTTCCGCGCCGGATAGCCTCAAAACAATCGCCAGCCTCTTTTACGGAAATGCTTTTGCAGCCACTGCCGGGCCCGCTCATAGTCGGGATAGGCCTGCTCCAGGGCTTTAAAATGCGGCGGATGTATGCGGCGGCGGCCGTTTACCCTTTCCACCGGAATGGCCACATGCAACATCTCATGATAAAGAATATAGCGCACCACCCAGGCCGGCACCTTCCGGCCATCCAGGTTTTGGCTGACCACAATCAACTTGCGGTCGGCGTCATAAAAACCCAGTCGGGTGGTGCTGTTATTCCGGCTCCAGCCCAAATGAGGCTTGGGCAGCTTGCCGCTAAAAAAGTCGCGGTTCAGGACATCAAACAGCGGATCGAGATCATAATAACGACCGGCGCTTTGGTAACGGCTTAAATCAGCCGGGGGGGATGCGGCGGCCGGCTGTTCGAGACGGGCGGCATATTCGGCGTAGAGCCGTCGCCAGCCGGCATCAATGCGGTAACGGAACAACTTGGCAAAAAGAATGACAAACAGCGCCCGGTATACCTCCGGCGGCGCGCCGTTCATGCGGTCGGACAGACGGATAAAAATCGTTCCCTGCCGCAGGCGGATGGTATGTTTTAAGCCCCGGTAGGGATAAAAGGAAACCCATACCTGAAAGGTACGGGCTTCCTGAAAGGTCTCTTTTATTTCCTCGGCCAGAGTCTGTATCCCGGAAAGATCAGATTTCAATCATTGCTCCAAAATCAAGAATCCGGGCCTTCAGCTCCATCAGGGCCACCTTACCGGCAAACTCTTCCGGATCCACATCGATCATATCAAAGGTTTTATAATGCATGGGAATGGCCAGATCGGGCTTAACCAGGGCCACGGCCTCGGCCGCGTCATCGATGCCCATAGTAAAATTATCACCGATGCAGACCAGCATCACGTCCACATGCTGATGACGGCCGATCAGCCCCATATCGGAAAAAAGACCGGTATCTCCGGTATGGTAGATGGTCTTGTCATCAAGGGTCAGCAATATACCGGCCGGCATGCCGCCGTAGCTGCCATCGGGAAAGGAGGAGCCATGGAAGGCCTGGGTCAGTTTTACCCGCCCGAATTCAAAATCATGCCCGCCGCCGATATGCAGGGGATGGACCTTAAAACCTTTATTGCCAAAATGGGTGGCAATTTCAAAATTGGCGATAATGGTGCTGTCATTGGCCCGGGCGATCGCTTCCGTGTCACCGATATGATCACCGTGGGCATGGGAGAGCACGATGTAATCGGCCTTGATATCGCCGGGTTTATGAATGGCCAGCGGATTGCCCTCCAGAAAGGGATCGATGACAATGGTTACGTCGTTGTTTTCTATCAGCCAGGCGGAATGGCCTAAAAAAGTCAGCTTAATCATGGGACACCTCCTTCAGGATTGGATGTATTTCAAGATACGCAATTCGATGGCATACAGGCAATCGAATATGGATAAAAAAAATGCGGAAGCCTGTTCCCGGCTCCCGCATCAACTCACGGAGGTGTATGTGTGAGGTTGGCTGTTATTTTAATGACCAGATAGCGTCATAGGATTTGCTCTTTTCTTCCTTGCTGATCTTCTTAAATCCGAGATCCAGCGCATTCATCAGTTCGTTTGTCCGGATAACGTTGGGCAGGATGTCCATCACATAGTCGGCGTCCATCTTGGCTTCATCCAGCGGCAAACCGCTGCCGTGCACCAATCCCTGCAGATAGATGGTCGGGCCGGCTTTGTAACCATTGGGCGGCCCGGAAATACGGATGCTCATACGCGGCGTAAGCGAAAAAGATTCCCAGGGCATCTCCAGGTCTATGGTTACGGCGATAAGACCGTCCACGCCCAGATCGCGGATCAGGCGCGCATCCTTGCGATCCCAGGCAAAAGTGGTGGAAATATCATCGAGAATTTCGGAGAGGGTGGTGGGTATCAGGTTTTTGGTGCCTTTATAGCTTTTTTCCACTTCCACCAGCGATACTTTATCCTCAATGGGTTGCAGCGCTTTGTAGGATGGCGCGCGCAGGACGTCCTCGATGGGAATCAGTTCAATGCTGTAGTTATTTTTTAGCACCCGTTCAAAATCCGCGTAAAGCTTATTAACCAGATTTTCCCAGTAAGCGTCGGGCAGTGTGGGAAAGGTGCGGGTTGTTGTTGTTGTGGTGGTGGTGGTTACATTTCCGATTGTAGATGAACTGCTTGACGTTCTTTGTTGCTGCAATTTGGTAGCCCGCACGGTAAAGGAAGCCACGGCGAATTTTTTGCCGCTGCTCATGGGCCGGCCGTAATAGGCGTTGGGCTTATTAAACTTCACCTGCATAAAGCCGTCATCTTTTTCCAGCGTCTCGCTGATATTTATCGTTTGGCCATCAACGGTGCCGACCCAGGTTTCCTCCAGTTCACCCTGTACGGTTACCGGCACGCAATCCAGCGCCTGGCCGATGATTTGCGTGGCGCCGACGCCTTTAACATTCGTAGGCGTAACATTAAAACGTTCCACCCTCAACCAGTTTGCGCCGGAGGTGGGCACGTAGGGTGTAAGGGCATTTTTCCACATGGCCGCGGGCAGATGCAGCCTGTCTCCGTATTTAAACGTACCGTATTCCAAAAAGGTATGAAGACCCATTATATCGCCGAGCAGGGCGATGCTGATTTCTTCGCCGGGGCGTTGATTTTCGGCTTTAAGTTCAAGGTCAAGGGGTTGGGTAATGTCGATGACGGCGTTTTCCCGCATACCGTTTATGCTTTTTATCTTAATCGGCGGAGGCGGGGCAACCGTAAAAGATACTTCCTGTCCGGTACTGGTTTTTATAACCACCTTTTTGGGCGATACATCATTGGGGTCCAGCCACTTACCGTAAAATCCGTTTTTCACGTGCGGCACCGCATCGCCGTCGATGATTACCTGGCCGTCCACCTTAAGCATGCCCACGCCATCGCGGTTAAGCAGGCTTACATAGACCATATTGCCGCCGTCCTGCCAGCTTTCCTCAAAATACTCCGCGGCAACATCGTTTGTAGCCTTTGGATAGACGTTGCGCATAAAATAGACGGATACCGCCGCCTCATTCAAATCGTTGGTGGTGCCTGTCAACAGGCTACCGGCCAGATTGCCCACCTGCTTCATCACCGCACCGCAACCGAGCAATAGAATTGAAATTAAAAACGGGACGATTATCCGCTTTATGGTTGATCTGAACATAAGACCTCCTTTTGGTAAAACTTGAGTAGGATTATTTTATTTTTTTCAGCTTTATTTGCCGTGTATTGGCCAGAACAAAAGTAATGGAAAGCGTGTCACAGATACGTTCGGCCGTGTTCCAATCCGTAGCCGTCATGATGTTATAGCCCTCCCGGGAGAGAATTTCCCTCAGACGTCGCAGTTCCTTGGTGTTGTCGTCAATAATGAGAATGTGTTGTTCCATGGGTGATTCCGTTTTCTGTATGCTAAAGCAATGGTTATGCCACTTATGTTTTTTTACCGGTAACTCATTCATTTACAATACATTACAATATTACACCTCAGACGCCGGGGCTATAAACAGTCGTTATTCTCAGACATGTAAAATAAGCAGCTGTCGCTTCCATACAACAAGCCGGTGTATGGTGCCATGTTCGGGATTAGTAAGATAGAGGCTAATAATTATGGTGTATGCCGCTACTATTAAAAGTTGAAAATCCGGGAATATAAATTTTTGAGAGTGTATTCCATCTCCTTTCATCAACGAGAAGGAATAGTGCCCTTTTTTAATGTAAATAATTTTCTATTCCGGGATTACCAGCTTTTTTCAAACGTGCCGGGCAGGATTTGTTATTGCATTTCTACAAAGCTATATTTCGTGATAAACGAAACTAAACCTAAAGTCGCGCTAAAGGCAGTGCGTTTAGCGGGATGTTGCCACCAATTATAAAAAAGAGAAACCTATGAGAAAAATTTTAGGATTAATACTAACTGGATTTATTTTCAGTTTTGCAGTTGCCCAAGACTATCAAGGTGATTTTCAAAAATACTTTCAAGAAAATGACACAATTAATCAATTGAAGACATTAACTGAATGGGAAAAAGAATATCCGAAAGACCCTGAACTATTTACATCCTATTTTAATTACTACTTTAACATAAGTAGAGATGAAATATTAGTCGTTGCAGCAGGCGACCCACCAGCAAACGAAAAATATTTATCTCTTACTGATAGCTCGGGAAATTATGCAGGATTTATTGGTAGTAAGATTAATTATGATAAATCAAATCTGAAAAAAGGATTAGACAAAATTACGGAAGGTATTAGCCTATATCCGAATAGACTGGATATGAGATTTGGTAAAATATATGTTCTTGGGCAAATAAATGATTGGAGTTCATTTACAAAAGAAATAGTAAAAACTATTAAATATTCACATATAAATAATAACCAGTGGACCTGGACAAATAATGAAAAACAAAAAGATGGTAAAGAGTTCTTTCTTTCTTCACTACAAGATTACCAAGTTCAGTTATACAATACAGGAAATGATGACCTACTCTTGAATATGCGTGAAATTGCAAATACGATATTAAAATATTACCCAAATCACATTGAAAGTTTATCAAACTTATCCTTAACATATTTACTAACTGGTGAATATGACAAAGGACTTGAACCATTATTAAAAGCTGAAAAAATAAATCCAAAAGATTATATTGTTTTGTCAAATATTGCATGGGGATATAAACTAAAAGGAGACAAAGAGAAAGCGATTAAATATTATGAAAAGACTATAGAGTACGGAGACGAACGGACCAAAACTTTTGCAAAAAAACAAATTGAAGAATTGAAAAAATAACTGGTTGCAACAATGTATATAAGTCATTGGGCGAATTGCAGCTAAATTGATATATTAGTGAATATATTTAAACGGCATAGTAGATTGAAAATTAGGTGTTCCAAAACGCCCAACGCCTCATATACTCACCGCTGCCACACATAGTTGTAAAATAAATTCTATTTGAAAAGATTCGTCCGTAATTTTGTGAAAAAGGAGGATGAATTATGAATGCATTAGAAATTAAAAGAAACTTTCACAACCTGATTGACAGTATAGACAAAGAAAAATTATTATCAAATTTTTATGATTTGATAAAAAATAGAATTTCCAGGTAGTGTAACAG
>JALXBH010000331.1 GCA_026991535.1 Calditrichia bacterium
CCGTCAAAATTTTGCAGCTTCATCATGGCCGGGCCCATAAAGCCGTATGCCAGAATCAGACGCATGCCCAAAGGCGGCAGATCGCGCAACATGCCCGTCATATCCCTGAATTTTTTATACATCTCCAACATAAAAGACCTCCTCATAAAGATTTCCTGTAACCATTGTAACCGGGAACAAGTTAAGCGGTCGTCCGGAAGGATATATCACCATTGAGTGAAAAAATGAAACAAAAGCATAACTTTTTCAGATGTCATATCCGCAAAAGAGAGTTGCCCTTTGCGCTCCCGGCCCTTATTACACCCGGCAATATACAACCGCGGGCCCCATCATTCAAAGCGGAAAAAAGTTATTCATGGTATCTGGCCTCTTTGTCCGGTGAACCCGAAAGGAGAGAGGGTATGAGATATGATATGGGGCGCCGGACAGGGCGCCTTCACAGATAGATAGGCGTCATCGTTGGGGAGGAGGCAGGGTCGGGCCGTGATTTTTTGGCCAGCAAAAGAAGTACATTTGGCCCTGCCCGGAAGGCGCTTAACCGGCCGGTTCGGCGGCGGTTTCCTTTTTAAGGGGCAGGCTAAAATAGAAGGTGGCTCCCTGATTTTCCTCGCTTTCCACCCAGACCCGGCCGTTATGCAGGGTAATTATCTCCTTGCAGATCGCCAGCCCCAGTCCGGTTCCCTTTAACGAGGCATCCTTGCCCGCTTCCGTTTGCTCATACTTGTTAAATACCTTGTTCAGCTCGGTTTTAGGGATACCCACGCCGCTGTCCCTGACCCACACATGCACTTCTCCGGCGCTTTCCCCGTTGTTGCTCCCGGCGTCTTCCACCAGGCGGCTGCCTACCTCTATGGTGCCTTTTTGCGGCGTAAACTTTATGGCGTTGCTCATATAGTTGGTCAGCACCTGCTCGATGCGCATCTTGTCAAAAAAGAGCAGCGGGATATTTTCATCCAGTTTCTTAACCAGAGTAATCTCCTTTTTATCGGAGAGGATACGTTGCGTTTCAAAAACAACCTCGATCAGCGTGTTCAGGGCATTCACTTCCCTTTCCACTTCAAACTGGCCCACTTCCAGCTTGGAGGCAATCAGGAAGTTATCCACCAGTTTCAGCACCTTTAGCGAATTTTCCTTGGCAATGCCCAGTAGTTCGGCCTGCTCATCGGTAATCTCTCCCACAACCTTACTGCGCACGATATCGATATAGCCCTGCACAATGTTCAGCGGGGAACGCAAATCGTGCACCACCATGGAATTAAAGTCCGATTTTAAACGCTCAATGCGTTTTTGCGGGCGCAGATCGGCCAGGACGCCGATAAAGGAGGTGCTGCCGCTGGGCGAGAGATATATTTTAAAGGGCGTGTAACTGTTGTCATTGGCCAGCAGCTCAATTTCCAGGCCGTTATCAAAGCGATCCTGTTCATTGGCGTCCCCGGGATAGGCGGTTACATGCAGATAGCGTTCCAGCGCCTTACGGCCGCTATCGTTCATAAATTCATAAATCTTGCGTCCGTTCAGATTCTCGGCGTTACTGTAGCGCATAAAGCCGGCAAAGCTTTTGTTGTTATAAAGGATGGTGCCGTCGTCGGCCAGGGTCAGCAAGCCCATGGGCATGGTTTCGGCCAGGGCGCGGTACTTGGTTTCCGATACCTTCAGTTCCTGGTACAGGGCCGCATTTTCCAGGGCCACCGCCGCCTGATTGGCAAAATACTCCAGGCTGCGCACCTTATCCTCATTGGGCCGTATGCGATCCACCGGATCATTAACCGAGATAACCCCTAATTCCCGGCCATGGCTTTTTATGGGGATAAACAGCCAGTCCCGGTCGTTCCATTCCTTGCCTATCTTCATCTCAAACTGATGGCGATCCGACTCGCGTATCTGAAACTGAACAAATTTATGATCCAGGAAGTAGGAATTGCTCTGTTTAAAACAGCGATCCTTCAGGTAACTGTACATGGTGTCGGGATATTTTGCGGATATATTTTCATAGACCTTGGGTTGGATACCATAATAACAGACATTTTCAAACTTTCCGGTATGAGCATCCCGCTTATCGATCATAACGATATTCCAGCCCAGCGTGCGGCGGATGGCGCCGGCAATTTTGGGCAGCAGTTCATCGATATGCTTTTCCAGCGTTATATCCTTGCCCAGGGCGAAAACGCGATCCAGTTGTTTAATGGTCTGCTGCGCCTGCTTAACCAGGCGGCTTTCCATCAGCACCTCGCCCGCGTTTTCCACCAGTTTTTCCGCCTCGCGGATCAGGGCGCTGGGGAAACGCTTCATGCTGTTCTCATTGGCGGTAAGGATGTAACCCTTTACCTCATTGGCAATCTCCACCGAGAACAAGACGATGGAGTTGTAGACACCCCCGGCCAGGCCGGCCATGGCCGCCAGATCGGGCGCGGGGTTCTTGGTTAAATTATGTATAACGCTGGCGGCGCGGGACTTTGTGAATTTTTCAAAGTTGGGGTAGTCGCGCGTCATCAGCACGGGCGGTTTTTCATCCTCAAACAGATTGATATCGCTGTCCGATTGAAAACAGTATTGCGGATAGAGAAAGTGGAAGCCCTTGTTATAATTAAAATAGATGCAGACGTCCGTTTTCAGTTTATTCAGTATCTGACGGGTCAGAAACTCAAACACCTGCTCCTCGTTGTAGCGCTGAAAAAGGGTGTGCATTTCCGCCGTGCTTTTAACCGCCGGCGCCGTTTCGCCGGAATAAACTTTACGCAGATCAAAAATCCGGTGGCCCACATTATTGATCAGCACGGCCAGGTCTTTAAAAACCCGTTCCTTTAAATGCTTTTTGATGCTTAGCCCGGCGATAACAATGCCTATGGTCTTTTTATGGGCATACATGGGGAACTGATAATAGAGTTCGCTTTTAAGTTTCAGGCCGCGGAGCACGGTAAGCAGACGGCGGTCGGTTATTTTATCCGGCGTAACCGGCGTCCCGTTAAAAAAGTAATCCTTCCACACCGGCTGTCCCAGCACGGCCACGCGGTTCACATGATCGTTGGGCTCGCGGATCAGCACGCTTTCGTAGTCAAAATTTCCGCTTTTGCTGTTATAGACCAGATGAAGGGCAAAATCGAAGGGATAGTCGGCCCATAAATGATCGTCCAACAGTTCGCTCAGCCTCTGAATATCATTGACGATAGCCAGATTGTATTGCAATTCGGAAATGGTGCGCAGGCGTTGAATTTCCCGCGAGTAGGCTTTTTCCCGCTGATATATATCAATATGCAGATTTACCTTAATTCGTAATTCGGCAAGTTCGGGATCATCGCCGATGACGTCATTGATACCGGACTTTTCCAGCATGATGCGGTCAAACAGTTCCACATCGCTCAGCATGGCGATAACCGGAATGGCCTTCTTGTCACCGTCATCCTTTATGGCGCGGATAATCTTTTTGGCCTCGCGCGTCAGGGCGTCTCCCCACAGGATCACATCGGGTTTCGTGCTTTCCGCCAGTCCGCGGGCCATATCCATGTTTTGCGCCACCAACACGGCAAAATTCAATTCCCTGAAATAAGCCGCTATGCGTTCCCGCCGTATTTTATCCTTATGTAACAGGAGGATTTTCTTTTTATAAATCATGTTGTTTATCCGGTCTGTTCATTTCATAAATCAAGGCCATGCCTTCCAGGCTTAAAAACGGTTCCACGCGGGTGATCACATCGGTTTCCCTGGCAATCACTTCCGCCAGACCGCCGGTGGCGATCACCTGCGTCCCTTCTCCCAGTTCCTTCTGAATATCGGCCACCAATCCGTTTACCGTATGTATGGCGCCCTTTATGATGCCGATCTGTATACTTTCCGTCGTGGTGCGCCCCACCATGCCCCTGGGAATGCGCAGTTCCACCTGGGGCAGTTTGGCCGCCTTCATATGCAGGGCGCGAATGGAGGTCTCGATACCCGGCGCGATTACGCCGCCCAGATAGTTGCCCTCCCGGTCGATACAGTCAAAGGTGGTGGCCGTGCCGAAATCCAGCACGATCAGGGGACTGCCCATTTTCCTCACTCCGGCCACGGCATTGCACAGCCGGTCGGCGCCAACGGTACCGGGGTCTTTATACAAAACCTTCATGCCCATTTTAAGGCCCGAATGAATGACCAGCGCCTTTTTACCCAGATACTTCTGGCTCATGCGCACATGCGAAGCGGTCAGATCAGGCACCACGCTGGAGATACACACACCGCTGATAGCCGAAAAATCGATACCGCCCTGCTGGCAATAGAGCCTCAGGATCAAACCGATCTCATCCTCCGTGCGCGCCAGAGAGGAGGTCATGCGCCAATGTTTTAGAATCGCACCGTCGCGCATAACGCCGAAAACGGTATGGGTATTGCCGATATCGATAACGAGCAGCATCAGTAAGCCACAACCTTTCCGTTAGTAATAATCTTGTGTGCGCCATGCGCCAGGCGCAATCTTAAAAAACCCTGTTCGTCAAGGCCGTCAAAATCACCCCGGTACAATTCCCGCCCGCTTTGCACGGCAACGGCTCTATCCCTGTGTATGGCGTATCTTTCCCATTCGGATGTTACGGAATTTAATTTATTTTTAATATGATCAAAATAACAGAGCTCAAAGGTTTTAACAAAGTGCGCCACAAAGGCCGGGCGGTCAATTTCGCAGCCGAGCATATCCCGGCAGCTAACGGCGTTGAGGTCACGCAAGCCGGGAAGGCTAAAATCGCTGTTTAAGTTGAGCCCCACGCCGACGATCAGCGCCTCCACCTTTTCCCGGCGGATGATGGATTCCAGTAAAATTCCGGCCAGCTTTTTCCCATTGCCGATCAGATCATTGGGCCATTTCAATTTTATGTGCCGGGCCAGCTCTGTTGTGGGGCCGAAGGTGACCAGCGCCTTTCTCAGAATCAGGGCGGTGGCCAGGGTAAACCTGAGCGCCGTTTGCGGGTGTAGCTCCGGCCGGCAAAGCAGGCTGATCAGCATATTTTCCCCGGCGGGAGACTGCCAGTCGGCCCGGCGCTGTCCGCGTCCCGCCGTCTGATAATCGGCCGTGACCACCGTACCCTGCGGAGCGCCCTCTCCGGCCAAGCTCTTTAACAGGCTGTTAGTGGAGGCGGTCTCCGCGAAATGATGACAGGGATGCCCGAAAACAGCGGTATCAAAACGCCAGGGGCAGGGCTTTTCCGGCCGCGCCATTATTTACCCGCCAACAGCTCTTTTAGCCGTTGTACAAAGACTTCCACATGTTCCTTTTGCGTATCGAAGGCACACATCCAGCGCACTTCGTTACGGGCCTCATCCCAGTCGTAAAAAAAGTATTCCGCGCGCAGGGCGTCGATCACCGTTTTCGGCAAACGCACAAACAGGGCATTGGTTTGCAGGGGCTGGGTTATTTCCAGGCCGGGTAAATCCTTTACCCGCTCATACAACAGACGGGCCATTTTATTGGCATGACGGGCGTTAATCAGCCACAGGTCATCGCGCAGGATGGCCTCGAACTGGCAGGAAATAAAACGCATTTTAGAATGCAACTGCATGTTTTGCTTGCGCAGATACTTTACATGGGCCGAGGGAAGCCGGTTAAAGAACAGCACGGCTTCGCCAAACATCATACCGTTTTTGGTGCCGCCGAAGGAAAGGACGTCCACACCGGCCCGGACAGAGAGATCGGCCAGGGTGAGGTTCATGGCGGCGGCGGCATTGGCCAGGCGCGCCCCGTCCATATGGATGAGCAGATTGTAGTCATCGGCCAGCCGGCGCAGGGCGGCCAGCTCTTCCGTGGAATAGACCGTGCCCAGCTCCGTGGGTTGGGAGATGGAGATCACCCGCGGCTGGCTGTGATGTTCAAAGTCAAAACCGGTCAGGACGGGTTTGATATTTTCCGGGGTCAGCTTACCGTCGGCAGTGGGTATGTCGATCAGCTTGCAGCCGATAACCTTTTCCGGCGCGCCGCACTCATCCACATTGATATGGGCCGTTTGGGCGCAGATCACCGATTCAAAACTGTGGGTAATGGCATTGAGCGCCAGGATATTGGCGCCGGTGCCGCTATAGACAAAAAAGACTTCCGTTTCCGCGCCGAAATAGGCCCGGATGCGCTTGACGGCCTGTTGGGTGATGGGATCGTCGCCGTAACCGACCACATGGCCGCGGTTAGCCTGTTGCAGGGCTTCCATGATTTGGGGATGAACGCCGGCATTGTTATCGCTGGCAAAGGAATGTTCCGAAATAGTGTTAAAGGGATTCATGGCCTTATCTGTGTTAGTGAGTAACAGAGGGAAAATTTACAACATCCCCGGGCAACAAACAAAATTGAGCGGCGGAGAAAAAAGAAGGCCGGGAACCCGGGAATATCCCATCGCCCGCCGGGCGCCGTATAGTGAGACAAGACGTTTGCGGGCGGCAAAGCTGTTTACCAGTTTTTATCCAGAAAGCCGGTATAGGCGCAGGTGGCACCCGTTTTCAGCGAGCGCACATAGGTTTCCAGACTAAAACGGATGGCGGTAAAAGCGATCTCATCCCAAGGAATCTCCGCCGGGGTGACCAGCTTGCATTCCAGGCTTTCCAACCCCGCCTCAAAGCGGCCGTCAAGCATCGGCGCCAGAAAGATCACATAAACCTGATTAACCTGCGGCAGGCTGTATACCGCGTGCAGGCGCTCGATACGCACCCGGGCGCCCGCCTCCTCTTCCGTTTCGCGCATGGCGCCCTGTTCCAGGGTTTCACCGTTTTCCATAAAGCCGGCCGGTACCGTCCATAAACCGTGGCGCGGCTCGATGGCCCGGCGGCAGATCAGGATTTTTTCTTCCCATACCGGAATGCAGCCCACCACCATGCGCGGATTTTCATAATGGATCATGCCGCATTGCGGACAGACATAACGGGGACGGTTATCCCCTTCCGGGATTTTAAGTTCCACCTCCGCCGCGCAGTTACTGCAATATTTCACAGCTCACATCTCCATTCCGTATACTGTTCAAACAGCCTGACGGCCGCTTCCATGACCCTTTTATCTTCTTCCGTAAAGCGGGCCGGCCGGGGGCTGTCCAGATCGAGCACCGCCACAACACGGTTATCCATATGCACGGGGATCACCATCTCGCTGCGCGAGGCGCTGTCGCAGGCGATATGGCCGGGAAAAGCATGCACATCATCCACGATGATGCTTTTATCCTGTTCGGCGGCCGCCGCGCACACCCCTTTTCCGGCGGGTAAAAAAACACAGGCCGGCTTGCCCTGAAAGGGACCCAGCAACAGCCCCTCCTTTTGCCGGCGATAAAACCCCGCCCAGTTCAGCCCGGACCATTGTTCATAAATCAAGGCCGACAAATTGGCCATGTTGACGATGGGATCCTTGTAAGGCGACAGCAGGGACTCCACCTGCCGCGCAAAAAGACTGCCGCCCACTTAACGGTTTTCCCTGTTAAAGGGTGGGCGGAATTTAAAACCGTACAGGATGGGCCCGCGGGCGCCGTCCTCGTAAATCTGGCGGATAACCATCTCCAGCGGCATGCCGATCCGCGCCTCTTCCAGGGTCATGTCGGTCAACTGGGCGGTAACGCGCACGCCCTCTTCCAGATCGATCAGTCCCACCAGATACGGGGCCTGATCATCAAAGCGATCCGGCGCCTGATAGATGATGGTATAGGTGTACAGCGTGCCCCGCCCCTTAAAACGGTAGTCGCTGTAATCGCGGGACTTACACTCCGGGCATACCAGCCTCGGGGGGAAGCTCAGGTGTCCGCAACCGTTGCATTTTGTTCCCTGAAGTTTATAGCGTTGATCCTTTAATCGCCAATAACGGGGGATATCCATATTCATCGTCCCTTTACGAGTTCAAACATTTTAAAATTGAGGTAATGACCGTGGCGCCGCTGCCCCCGATATTCTGGGTCATGGCGTACTTTATATCCGGCACCTGAATTTCCGCGGGCACCTCCCGCCGCAGTTGCATAATGGCCTCGACCACCTGATAGACGCCCGTGGCCCCCACGGGATGGCCGCGTCCCTTCAGCCCGCCCATGGTAGACATGGGCAGGCCGCCCTTTATGCCCACGCCGGTTTCGGCGGCAAAGCGCAGCCCCTGCCCCGCTTCGGCAAAACCGCTGGCCTCCAGGGATAGCGCGCTCATGATGCTAAAGGCGTCGTGGGCCTCAAACAGCGATATGTCGGAGGGTTTTACCCCGGCGATGTAGTAGGCTTTTTTCACGCTGCGCTCCACGCCGCGCAGCCACAGGGGATTTTTGCGGTTATCCAGGGCCAGGGTATCGGTACCCACCTCGCAGGCCAGTATGGATATGGGCTTGCCCTTAAAGCGATCGACCATCTCCTCGGCCACCACGATCACCGCCGCCGCGCCGTCGGCAATGGGGCTGGCGTCCAGCAGACTGACCGGATCGGCCACCGGCTTGGAGGAAGCATAGGTATCCGTATCGATGGGAAAGTGAAACATGGCATTGGGGTTGTGCAGGGCGTTCATATGCGCGTTGACCGGAAAAACGGCAAAATCGCGCTTGTCGTATTTATATTCATACATATAGCGGCGCATCAACAGGGCGTTGATGCCCACAAAGCTGAGCCCCATGTTGGTTTCGTAATCGGCGTCGGCGGCGGTGGCCAGCGCCGCGGTGCTGTGATTGCCGGAGTATTCGGTCAGCTTTTCCACGGCCACAACGCCCACGGTATCCATCAGACCGGAGGCGACCGCCTTTACGGCCATGCGAATGGCCGCCCCGCCGGAACCGCAGGCCGCCTCTATCTTCATCCCTTCCACGCCGTCCAGCCCGGCGTAATCCACTATCAGGGAGCCGAGATGCTCCTGTTCGCTAAGCGCGCCGCTCAGCATATTGCCCACGGTCACCCCGTCCAGCGTTTCCACGCCGGCGTCGTCCATGGCGTCGCGCAGGGCGCTGACGGCCAGGTCTCTTAAATTGCTTTGCCAATGTTCCCTGACGGGCGTTTGTCCTATGCCGACAATGGCTACTTTTCTCATGATGTTCCTTTTATGCTTGTTCCTTACACTAAGGCGCTGCCCGGCTGACGGTTGTTATCCCTTATATATTTTATTACGGTAGCGGGCGTATTTGCCGTAATCGATAAAGATGGTGCGCTGGATATAATCCTCCGTCAGCGGCGCTTTTTTCACGGCTTCGCTGATTTTATCGGTCAGCGTAAACAAAATGGCGTCGCTGCCCGCGCCGGAACCGAAGCTGGCCACCAGCACCTTATCTCCGGGACGACCATGATCCAGGACAGCCGACAGACCCAGCACCGAAGCGCCGGCATAGGTGTTGCCCACCATGGGCGCCAGCAAACCGTGTTTGATCTGTTCCCGGCTAAAGCCCAGTTTTTTGGCGATCTTTTGCGGGAATTTACTGTTGGGTTGGTGAAAGATGGCCGCGGCAATCTCATCCGGCGACACATTCAAGCCTTCCAACAGGGCCGTTACCGAGGAGGAGATATGCTTAAAATAGGCCGGGTCGCCCGTAAAACGGTTGCCGTGTTCGGGATATTTCTGATAGGCGCGGCGGAAAAAATCCGGGGTATCGGTCACATAGCTGTAG
>JALXBH010000332.1 GCA_026991535.1 Calditrichia bacterium
ACTGTACGGAGATACTACCGTCATTACCAACCTGAACAAGCGGAACTCAACACCGCTGGGATTCAGGCTGTACGCCAACTATCCCAATCCGTTCAACCCCTCCACCACCATACGCTACAGTCTGCCCGCGGCACAAAAAGTGAAGTTGGTGATTTATGATGTCAACGGACGCCTGTTACAAACCCTGGTGGATAGCCAACAAGCAGCGGGTAGTCACTCGGTAACCTTTGACGCCACCAATCTGTCCAGTGGCATCTACTATTATAAACTGACTAATGAGAACGGTCAAAGTAAGTCTCAAAAGATGATACTTTTAAAATAAAAGAACCATAGCGTTAATTGAACACTTTGGTTAGGACTAAACAGAGTGTTAAAAAAAGAAATTATATTTACCGAATCTGGTAGCATAACTGAAAAAGAGGTATAAATATGACCCGGAAATCAATCTTTTCTTTTCGTGGCTTCAAAATAAGTATGGTTCTCTTATTTATTTTTTTTGCCCAGACAATACCGGTAGCTCAAACATTAAAATTTGATTTTTTTACCACTTTACCAAGCCAGCAAGGCTGGTCATACTATAGCAATTCAAGTGCCCCTGAGAGTGAATATTTTTCCATTGACGATAGTATGTTGATTCAGAACACCTATCAACGCGGAAACTACTGGGCTGAATACATGTTACCTTTAAATTCTATTGTAAATCCTGATACAAACTGGTCCCTTCAGGTTCGGGCACGTGTCATACAGGTAGAAGACCCAAATAAACCCTTTGGCTATTTTTTTAATGTCTCGCAAAATGAAAAAGTCTTTGGCTTTCAGATCACGGAAACGGAAGTAAATATAAAAAATAGTGGGCAGGATATAAGAATAGGTCCTTTTGACAATACGGTTTTTCATGACTATATATTAGAGGGCCATCAGAATGGAAATTGGGTTTTATATATTGATAATGAGAAACAAGCAGAAGGAGTTGCTGTCCCTTTTGAACAATTAAGTACTATCCCCAAATATGACCTGGCTTTTGGTGATGGCACAAGTAGTGAGAGTGCCAATGCTCACGGTGAATTGGCCAGCTATGTTTTTAAGCAGTACAGACCATTTATCAAAGCTGATTTTGTTGCTGATACATTAATAGGAAAAGATTCCTTACTGGTTCATTTTACAGATTTTTCTGTAACGGATTCACTTGATTCTATTTTAACATGGGACTGGGATTTTAATGGTGATGGCATTATTGATTCCGATGAGCAAAACCCTGTACATTTCTATGACTCTCCAGGTTTTTATTCAGTGAGTTTATCCGTTTCTTCCTCAAAAGCCAATGACCATATTTTCAAAGAAAATTATATTAAAATTTTTGGCGATAGGCCCAAAATTCTATCTATAACCGATATTCCTTATGATCAGGGAGGGTGGGTAAAGGTTCGCTTCCAGAAAAGTATACTGGATGACGATTCACTAAGTTTTAACAAGTCATCTTCTGCACGGTTCTATACAGTGGAATTAAAAGATGGTGAGGATTGGATGGCTGCAAAAACAACGGTTGCCTATGGAAAAGATATCTATTCTGTTTTGGTTCCTACTACAAAAAACAAGGATCATAATTCCGATGGCATTATCGAGTTCCGTGTTATAGCCGCAATGGATGACGGTAATTACGTGAGTGATGTCGAGACCGGTTATTCCATTGATAATCTTAGCCCGGCCCCTCCTATAGTTAGTATTAGCACGACCACTTCAGAATCGATTCGCATTGAATGGCAGTCCAGCCGGGAAACCGATTTCAAATATTATTCTGTTTATAAGGGTACAAACGGTGTTGATTATAATTTGCAAACCCAATTGGTTGATACTTTTTATATCGATACAAATATTTCAAAAGATACTGAATATTTTTACGTTGTTACAGCAACAGATTTCAGTGGAAATGAAAGCCTGTTCTCTTCATCCGTCAGTACCGTTATAAGCAATCTGAAAGAGGAAAGTATCTATCCGGATCGATATTTTCTGGGACAGAATTACCCTAATCCGTTTAACCCAAGCACCACAATACAATATGGGCTAAAGGAATCCGCTAAAGTACGGATTATTGTCATGGATATTTCCGGACGTCTCATAAAAGAATTGATAAACAAAAAGCAATCTCCGGGAACGCATCTTATTCGTTGGAATGGAAGAAATATACTTGGAGAAGAAGTAAGTACTGGGATTTATTTTTATAACTTCCAGATCAAAAACGGACCATCTTTTACAAAAAAGATGATGTTGATCCAATAATAAAAAGACACGCCCCTTTTGCCGGAGGGGCGTGTCTTTTTTAAAGCAAACACTATCCGTTCTTCCCCGCAAATAAAGAATTAATGGCTAAGGGTAGGCCCGACATCAAAACGATAGGCGCCTTCTTATCCCATAGCCAGAAGGAGAAACAGCCTATCCTCCACATTCAGCACAATCAAGTATAATATCAGTCAGGGTTCCCGTAATTACAATTCCATCGGCGTTTACATCGACACTCCCCGAAAAGATGGCGTCGTTGGCATTAAAAAAAGGCAGCTTATATTCCCCGACACTGATTGATCCCGAAGTTGCCCTGTAGACAGTACCATCCGACTTGCGGAATAACAGAGTGGAAAATACGGGGTTGGTTTTCGAGGTATCAATGCTCAGCGCTTTTCCCGCTTGTATGGCCAGTGTACCGGCATCATCCACATTATCAACCAGACTTAAGCGCAACGTATCCTTATCGGCGGTCAGCGCAAAAATATCCACCCTTTCGGTATATCCTCCTTCATAAACGGTTTGGGTAAAACCGCTTATACTGTCAAAGTCAAAGCTCACATTATCAATTATCAGATTAATTTCCGGGTTTCCCGCGGAAGCCAGGGTGGTAAAGCTTTTCTCTTCTCCATAGGATGTTCCGTCCTCATTCGTGGCAAATGATTGATAATAATACAAGGTATTGGATTCCAAACCGCTAAAACGCGCAAGAAAACTCCCATTGCCGGAGCCGGCGGATTGTTTACTTCCGGTCGATGATGGATTGGCTGACCTGCCAAAGAATATTCCTCTGTCGCTCACGGCGGAACCGCCTTCACCGGTAACTTCTCCGCTACAGTTAGCTGAGGTGGGAGTAATGGAGCTTGCCTGCCCTGTTGAAACTTCCGGCAGGCTTTTATTAACGCTTCCGGTGCCGCCGCTGTTATTGCAGGCCATAAAAAAAGCTATAATTACAATCGAAAGAAAAATAGGGTGTCTGGCCATTTTATTCTCCTGATTATTTAAGGCATATTAGTTAATCGCGGCGTTCCGGTTGGTGATCGGCGATATATTTTGTGTAAAAGCTAAAATATTGTAAAATATTTCCATATGCAAAGAATGGCATAAAGGAGCATGACCAAGAGTATAAAAATGATGTTATTCTGCCTGGCAGGCCGAAAGATGGATGAAAGAATATTTTTACCGAGACAAATTTTAAGCTTAAACCCCTTATAACTTACAACAGCTTTATGTTTGCTTTAAAAATTGTATTACACGGTAAACATAAAAACAAGCCCCTCTTTCCGGAGGGGCTTGTTCAATTATCAGGGTAATAAGATCATCTTTTTAACCATCGATTCTCCACCGGATACAAGGCGGTAATAGTATACGCCCGCGGCCAGCCCGCCAGCCTCAAAGGTTACGCGGTAAACTCCCGCGTTTTTCCATCCCCGGACAAGGGTTTTAATACGTCGGCCGCGTACATCGTAAACGGATAGCCGCACCTCGCCCGCCCGTTTCAGGGTAAAGGACAATACGGTGGAGGGGTTAAAGGGATTAGGGCTGTTTTGCGCCAAAGTGAAGGATCGTGGCTGCCTGACATCGGGCTCTTTTATAGCGGTAACCACAGGGGTGCGCTCACGGTAAAAAATACGATAGAGACCTGAGTCGGGATAGTTGGGTACTTCATAGTTCAGTCCCACGGAGCCGTCGGGCAATACCAGTATGGCCTTAAAGCCAATCGGGCTGTTGCCAAAATCGGTAATATATTCTGGAGTGGACCAGCTTTCTCCCCTGTCGGTGGAATAAGCCGCCTTTATATTTATTCCCCCGCCGCCCTTGCGCTCGGACTCATCCTTCCAGAAAGTCCACAAAGTACCGGTGGATATCTGGTAATGCGTACCCTCGGCCAGTTCGCTGCGTGAGTCGTCCGAGATAACATTCTTAAACTGCGGGGAAGGTTTCCAGCTTTTCCCAAAATCATCCGAATACCCATAAACAATACGCATGCCATTGTAGGGATCGCTTTGCGGGTATTGATGATAAACCATGTGAATACGGCCGCCCGGGTCAACCACAACATCGGGGTCTCCCTGGAAATCGGAACTGGAATTGAGATTGGTTACTTCCGACCAGGAAACGCCGCCATCGGTACTGGTTACAAAATGGAGGTCCCAGTTTTCCGGCGAAAAGCTCACATTGTCCCTCCAGGCAATCATCAGTGAATCACCGCCATAGGCGCCAAACTGTCCCCGGGGAAAGGCGGAAGCCTTGCCGTCATCTTTACTGATCAGTTGCGGCGCGCTCCAGCTTTCGCCGGAGTCGGTGGAACGGCTGTAGTAGCATTCGGTTATTTCGGTTTTGGAATCTCCTTCATGCCACATCACATGCAGACGGTCATTCAGGTCCGCGGTGAGGTAAACACCGTTATAGCTGTTATTGCGGGGGGATGAGGCTATCCTCATGGAATCGATAACCACGTTCAGGGCGCTGTCCATTTGCGTGTAGTAGAGAGCCTTTGGTTTGGGACGGGCCCACACAACATGCAGGCGGTCCCGGTTATCCCGGTATATCTTGGTGCTGTTAATGCCCGGAATATTCACAGGCTTGAATTGCACCGGGTCCGACCATGTTTTGCCATCGTAGCTATAAGTATAATAGATGCCGCCGCCGGTGTCCTCATTGTTCATGAAGATGACGCGCTTATTATTGCTAAAGGCCACGGAATTTTTATATAAAAAACCCCGGACACTATTGGAGCCCTGAGGCAGGGGCAGTTCAACCCGATCGCCCCAACCGGCGCCCACGCCATGCTGCGCGGAAACGACCGACATTAAACCGGATACCAACACAATCAGTAAATAACGATACATATAAGATTCTCCCACTAATGATGTATCGTGTTTGTCGGTCTTTTTTTTCCTCTACTTTAACGCTTTCCCCCACGCGCTGCGTTTTTGTACGATCAGGAGTCCCCCCCGTCCGGTACAACGATCACCGGTATCTTCCACTGATGGATCGATGCGTTCAATGCCGGAATATCTTCATTCAAAAGGCGCTCGGTCTGTTTCAATAAAGGCTCAATCTGCTTCCAGAGTTCATTGCGTACTTCATAGGCCTGATCGGTCGGTTTAAAGTCGCCCATACCCATCATAGCCGTCAGCGTAGCCATTTTGCTTACAAGCCGTGTGGGAAAGTTAAGCGGGTCCTGCGGGCTGCGGTTTTTGGTCTGGTACAGTTTTTCCTCGATAGCGGTTAGCTTTTTAACCAGGGATTGCCCTTTCTTTTTCAGACTGTCGGTGATGCTGCTGTCTTCAGACAGGGAAGAGATAAACCTTTTTATATCCGCCCGCACTGCCCGGATGCTTTTGATATTTTTTATAATACGTTCCATCCGCCGGTTATTTTCCGACAGAAACTCAAATTGCTCCTGAAAATCGGCCGTTTCGGCGGCCACCCGGGGATCCTTTAATATGGTAAAATCCTGTTCCAGAGAATCCTTGCCGAAAACCAGACGCGCCTTATACTTTCCGGGAACGGCTTTAGGCCCGCGGGTACTGCCAAACCACAAAATCATTCCCTTAAAGCGTTCCGTATCGGGATAGCGCATATCCCATACAAAACGGTTATGTCCGGGTTTAAGCGGCATTGTATTCTTCTTGTCTCCCGGCTTAAAGGAGCGGATCAGCCGGCCCTCGCCATCCAGGATTTTCAACATGACGCCGGCGCTGTCCGGCAGGGTTTGCCAAATATAGTCCATAACCACGCCGTTCGGCGGGTTTTGGCCGCGCAGCAATGAACCGCCCCGGCTGCCGTTAACACGGTAAGCCGCTTCCACCGGCAACAAGCTGTTCTTTTTGAGAGCCGGACTTTTCAGGTGCCGCAGGGGGCTGAAATTATCCAGCACCCACAGGGAACGCCCCTGCGTGGCCACGATCAGGTCATTACCCTTTACGGCCATATCGGTGACCGGAACCACGGGCAGATTCAGTTGCAGGGGGCGCCACTTCCCGCCGTTGTTCAGGGAAAACCAGACGCCCTTCTCCGTCCCCGCGAAAAGCAGGCCCGGATGTTTCCCGTCGGCGCGAATAACGCGCGTAAACTGATCCCGGGGCAGACCGGATGTAATTTTTTTCCAGCTTTGGCCGTAATCGGCGGTATAATAGAGATAGGGACGGAGGTCATCCCACTTATACATGGTGGCCGCCACATATAATCCGCCCGCGTTAAAGGGATCGGCCTCGATACTGTTGATTTGTATCCATTCAGGCATCATTCTTTTGGGCGGTGTAACATTTTTCCAGCTTTTACCGCCGTCGCGGGTCACATGGATCAGGCCGTCATCAGAACCGCTCCAGATCACACCCGCTTTAAGGGGACTCTCGGCCACGGCGAAAATAGTGCCGTAATATTCGATACTGGTGTTGTCCTGGGTGATCGGCCCGCCGGAGGATTTCATCTTGGTCGTGTCATTACGGGTCAAATCGGGACTGATGGCCTGCCAGCTTTGTCCTTCGTTGACGGACTTAAACAACACATTGGCCGCGGCATAGAGGGTATTGGCGTCATGAGGCGAAAACAGTATGGGAAAATTCCACTGGAAGCGGTATTTAAGATCAATCGCCCCGTGGCCCATCGGATTATCGGGCCAGACATCCACCACGCGTCTTTGCCCGTTGGCGTGATTGTAGCGCGTTAACAAGCCGTCATAGGAGCCGCCGAATACGACATTGTCATTATCGGGCTTGGGCGCCAGATGGGCGCTTTCCCCTCCCGCCGTGCTTTCCCAATCCTCTTCGCCGACGCCCCGGCCGTCCGAGCGGCTGTTGATGCGGATGGCCGAGTTATCCTGCTGGGCGGCATAGATGCGATAGGGAAAATGGTTGTCCGTTGTTACCCGGTAGAATTGCGCCGTGGGTTGGTTATAATAGGTGGACCAATCCTTTCCGCCGTTGTAGGTAACCTGCGCCCCGCCGTCATCGCCCACAATCATCACCTCCGGCTTTTGGGGATTAATCCACAGATCGTGATGATCGCCATGCGGGGTGCGGATGGAATTGAAGGATTTACCGCCATCCTTAGATTTCCAGAAACGCACATTGAGCACGTAAACCACATCGGCATTTTGCGGATCGACATAGATGCGCGTGTAATACCAGGCGCGTTGGCGCAGCTTTCTTTCCTTATTGATGCGTTTCCAGCCATGGCCACCGTTATCGGAACGGAAAACACCACCATCCTTTGCTTCCACAATGGCGTAAACACGGTCGCTATTGGCCGCGGAAACGGAAAGGCCGCTGATACCGATTACGCCGCGCGGCAATCCCTTATTGCGGGTGATATTCTTCCAGGTATCCCCGCCGTCGACAGACTTCCAGATGGAAGACCCCGGGCCGCCGCTGCTCAGGCTATAGGGCGTACGCCTGACCTGCCAAAAAGAGGCAAAGAGAATACGCGGGTTATTGGGGTCCATGGCAATATCCACCGCTCCGGTATTTTCATCGACAAAGAGGATGCGCTTCCAGCTCTTACCGCCATCGGTGGTGCGGTACACACCGCGCTGCCTGTTGGGTCCGAACAGATGGCCCAGGGCCGCCACATAGACAATATCCGGGTTTTGCGGATGGATGCGTATACGCGGAATATGACGGCTGTCTTCCAAACCGATGTGTTTCCAGGTTTTACCTCGATCATCGCTTTTCCACATGCCTTCGCCATGGGACACATTGCCGCGTACCGTCACCTCTCCCCCGCCCACATAGATCACATTCCTGTCTGAAGGGCTGACCGCCACGGCCCCGATGGAACCGCCGAAGAATTTATCGGAAATATTGCGCCAGCTTTGGCCGCCGTTATCCGTTTGCCAAACACCACCGCCGGTGGCGCCAAAGTAAAAACGCATGGGATCGGTAAGATCACCGGCCACCGCCGCCGAACGCCCCCCGCGAAAGGGGCCCAGCTCACGCCAGCTTAAATCCTTATAAAGTGAATCGAACGGTTGCGCGGCTTCCGCGGCCAAAAACAGACCGCCAAAGAGCAGGAACAAAATTAGTTTCATGATTTCCCCATAGGTAGGTAAGTGAGACGGAGTAAAATACAAAAAAATGGTAAATATCCAAGCCGGGTTGGGCCGGTACTTTATAGCGTTTATGGATATGAATCTTCAGACCGGTGCATTTCTCCCCGAATGCCGGTACGGCGATTATGAAAAAGTCGGCCGTTTTTACTCCGTGCCGTAGATACGGTCGCCCGCGTCACCCAGGCCGGGAAGGATATAACTGTGTTCATTAAGCTCTCTGTCCAGCGCGGCGGTGTAGATGGGTATATCGGGATGGGCCTTGTTCAGCGCCTTAACGCCCTCGGGCGCGGCCACCAGGCACATAAATGAGATGGCACGTCCCCCATGTTTTTTTACCACGTCTATGGCGGCGGCGGCACTGCCCCCGGTGGCCAGCATGGGATCGATCACCAGAATGTCGCTTTCCTGCATATCGGTTGGAAACTTCACATAATACTCCACCGGCGATAGTGTTTCCTTGTCGCGGTAAAGCCCCACATGCCCCACCCGGGCGTGGGGAATCAGGCTAAGTACACCGTCACACATGGCCAAACCGGCACGCAGGATGGGTACCAGGGTTACACTACGCGCCAGAACATAGCCGACGGTTTTTTCCAACGGCGTTTCCAACTCCCTGGCCCTCACCGGATAATTACGCGTAATTTCATAGACCATCAACCCGGCAATTTCATTCAGCATGGTGCGGAAGTGCAGGTTATTGGTCCGCTTGTCGCGCAGATAAAAAAGTTTTTGCTGAATGAGAGGATGATTGAGAATATAGAGATTTTGCATAAGGTCTCTCCGGTTACGGCCTGTTAAAGGCGGGATCAAAATGAGTGGCAATCTGCTCACGGGTCTGTTTTATCAAAAGATTCCGGTCTTCGAGGGTCATATCCCTGGTATCCAGCGGGGGCAAAAAACGCACCCGTATTTTACCGGGGCGTACCGTCCGCCGCCCATGCGGGAACATATGCTGTGAACCCTCGATTACCGTGGGCACAATGGGAATATGGCCTTTAACCGCCAGCACAAAGCCGCCTTTTTTAAAAGGACGGATTTCATCGCTTTTACTACGTGTGCCTTCGGGGAAAATGATGACCGAGCAACCGTCCTTTATGGTCTGGATGGCCTGATCCAGGGTTCGGCGGGCTTCGGCGCTGTTGGCCCGGTCGATGGGCAACATGCCGCTCATCTTCATACCCTGGGCAAAAACCGGTACCTTGAACAG
>JALXBH010000333.1 GCA_026991535.1 Calditrichia bacterium
GCCACGGCTTTTTGACACATCTTTAGGGCTTCATCCAGGCTGGTAGCCATCGTATCCAAATATTTGAATTTCACCCTCTTTTCAATACGTTCTTCTTCTACCTCCACGCACAAGGCCACACCGTTATTCATAGTTACCGAAAGGGGCTGTGCTCCACCCATCCCGCCAAGTCCGGCGGTTACAACCAGCTTACCCGTAAGGTCTTCCAGCCCCATTTGTCGGGCAATTTCAGCAAAGGTTTCATACGTTCCCTGCAGGATACCCTGCGTTCCTATATAAATCCAGCTTCCAGCCGTCATTTGGCCAAACATAATCAGGCCTTTTTTTTCCAGTTCACGAAAAGTCTCCCAATTGGCCCAGTTTGGTACAAGATTGCTGTTGGCAATGAGCACTGTCGGGGAATAGGAATGGGTTTTGATAATGCCCACCGGTTTACCGGATTGTACCAGAAGGGTCTCGTCGTTTTCCAGTGTTTTTAAAGAATCAATTATAGCGTCGAAGGCTTGCCAATTACGGGCTGCCTTGCCTATTCCGCCATAAACCACCAAATCCTGAGGTTTTTCAGCCACCTCAGGATCCAAATTATTCATAATCATTCGCATGGCTGCTTCCTGTTGCCAGCCCTTGCATGAAAGCTGTGTGCCGCGCGGGGCTCTAATCGTTCTCATGATGCCTCAATTTGTGTATATATGAATAGTATTGAAACGCTTTGTATGTTGTCGTATGTAATTGTAAGAAAATAAGGCATATCCGGCAAAATTACTAACAGTTATTTGATTAATCCTTTTCCTTACCTGGGGCGCGGTAATATTATACACCCCAATGCCGATATGCACCTTGCTTCTGTACTCTTTTTTTTCAAGTATCTTCAGGATAGCCTCAAACCCGGCATCCAGAGGGTCATAGTTCATAACCACGACAAAATCGCATAAGCCCTCGCGTATCCATTTTTCCCATGGCTGGGAAAAGCGTACTTCCGCCTGGTAGGGATTCGGTTTTACCGCCAGACTTAATTCCATTTGCGGATCAAGTTGTTTTACATAAGCGCTGATCTCGGTGAGCATTTCCGTCAGCTTTGTTTTTAAAAACTCCCGGTATGACTTTTTTATAAGCGCTCGCAAAGGTTCTGGAGTTGTCTCATCAAGGGCCCTGGCCGGGTCCAAATGATATTCTTGCATATATTCCGTGCGACTGCTAACGGATAGCGGCAGGCGACTGAAGGGGTATCTGAAATAGTCCAGATGTATACCATCAACACCGTAGCGGGCGGCCATATCCTTGATGACTTGTTTGATTTCACTTATATTGCCGCTATCGCCGGGATAAATATAAAATCCGGGCTCCATCTGCCCCGCGCGGTCAATAACACTCCTTCTTCCCTTGTTAAAGATGTGATGTTTATCCCCTGGCTTCCCGGAGCCGTTCCAGATAAAAGCACTGTTTATCCAGGCATGCACTTTGATGTTTTTAGCATGCGCTTCTTTTATTAAGAGTTCAAGAGAATTGTTGTCGAGCCGTTTTATCAAACTATCCGCCGCCGGATAATAAACCTCACCCAGAGCTCTTACCTGAATATAGATATCGGTGATCTTATTTTTTTGGGCAAATTCCGCTATCTGATACGCGCCGCCCTCTTCTTTAAGTGCATGACGTACCACCCAAAGGCCTTTGTCCGCGGCAGAGAGAGAAAGTGAAAGGATTAGCAATAGGACTATGCTTTTCATCCGGTCATCCACAGGTTAAAATAAATAAAAATATATGTTTAGCATCGATAACAATCAATAGAGTCCTTAAAAGAAAAAAAAAAGGCTGCCCCGGTGGGGACAGCCTTTTTAAAATTTAAACCGCAAAGCTTACGCTTCGGCTTCTTTTTTGTTTTCTTTTTTGGATTCCTGTTTTTTCGGCTTTTCCGCGCCTATAAAATCCACAAGCTGAATCATGCTGATAGGCGCCGCATCACCCTGACGCAGGCCCAGTTTCAACACCCGGGTATAACCACCGGGCCGTTCGGCGCAAGCGGGTCCGATTTCATCAAACAGAACTTTAACCGCTTCCTTATTTTGCAAAAATTTAAAAGCCAGGCGCCGGTGATGTACGGTGCCCTTTTTAGCGTAGGTGATCATGCGATCGATAAATCTTCTGATCTCCAAAGCCTTGGAATGGGTTGTTTTAATCCTTTTATGTTCAATCAGGTTAATAACCAGATTGCGCATTAAGGCTTTTCTGTGGCTGGTGGTACGCCCTAAGAACTTACCTTTTTTATTGTGTCTCATTTTTAGATCCTTATTAGCGCTGTCTTATTTATCTTCTGTCTTTACATATTTGTCAATATTCATACCGAAATGCAATCCGCGTTCTTCCAGAATTTTACCCAGTTCCAACAATGATTTGCGGCCGAAATTTTTAAACTTAAGCATTTCGCCTTCATCCTTTGTTACCAGATCGCCGATATTGCGAATATTGGCAGCCTTAAGGCAATTGTGGGAACGCACGGAAAGTTCAAGCTCATCCACGCTCATCTTCAGCAATTTCTTAATGCGCAGGGTCTCTTCATCAATTTCGGTTGTCTCCACGCTCTCCGTGGCCACATCAAAATTGATAAACAACTGGATATGATCCTTAAGGATTTTTCCGGCATGGGTCAGGGCGTCTTCCGGAGTGATGCTGCCATCGGTTTCAATTTCGATGGTCAACTTCTCAAAGTCGGTCTTTTGTCCCACGCGTGTATTTTGAACATCATAGCGCACATTAAGTATGGGAGAAAAGATAGAGTCTATCGGAATAACACCGATGGGTTGATCCGGTTCCTTGTTCTCCTCGGATGTTACATAGCCGCGTCCCTTACCGATTTTCAGTTCGATTTCCATGCGTGCCTTGTCATTCAGCGTTGCTATATGCAGATCAGGATTAAGAATTTCAAAATCATTGGTTTTATCGGCAATCATCTTGGCTGTAAATTCCAACGGACCGGCCAGGGAAAGGGTAACCTTTTCCGGGCGGGGATTGTTCAATTTCAAGCGCACCTGTTTCAGGTTTAAAATGATCTCGGTAACGTCTTCATAAACGCCTTCGATCTGTGTAAACTCATGCTGAATATCATTGATGCGGATAGAGGTTATCGCCGCGCCATGCAGGGATGACAAAAGTACGCGACGGAACATATTACCGATCGTAACACCAAAACCTTTTTCCAATGGTTGCACTGTAAAACGACCGAAAGTATTTGTAAATGTCGATTCCTCTAACTCAATACGCTCGGGCATTTGTAAATTGGACCAACTCATTTTTCACCTATTAATTATATATAATATTTATTTTTACTTGGAATACAATTCGACAATCATGTTTTCCTGAATATTGACAGGGATTTCCTCACGCAGGGGCGCGTAAAGATATTCGCCCTTCAACTGGGCTTTGTCAATATTAAGCCAGGGATACATATTCTCGGCGCGAACATTTTTAAGGCTTTCATGAAAAACCGTTAAACGGCGGCTTTTTTCCTTAACCTGAATCACATCATTTTTACGCATGGTATAGGAAGGAATGTTTACAATCTTTCCATTTACCGTAATATGACGATGCAATACCAGTTGACGTGCTTGAGAGCGGGAACTGGCCAGACCCAACCGATACACGGTATTATCGAGTCTGCTTTCCAAAAGTTGTAGCAGGTTGTCACCGGTAACGCCTTTCATGCGTTCCGCTTTCTTAAATAGATTTCTAAACTGCCGCTCCAGCAAACCATACATGGTTTTCAGTTTTTGTTTTTCCTTAAGCTGAATGCCGTAATCCGATACCTTTTTACGGGCCATGCCATGTTGTCCCGGAGGATAAGGCTTATTGTTCAGCAGTTTGTCAAATTTGGGGTTTCCAAAAATATTTTCCCCAAATTTCCGAACCAGTTTTCCTTTAGGTCTTCTATCTCGTGCCATTCATAAACTCCAATAGTTATACGCGTCTCTTCTTGGGCGGTCTGCATCCATTATGCGGAATGGGAGTAATGTCCTTTATGGAAAGAACATTCAAGCCCGTTGCCTGTAAGGAACGGATTGCAGCATCACGGCCAGAACCGGGACCTTTTACTTCTATATCTATAGATTTCAACCCCATGTCCATGGCAATCTTGGCGGCATTTTCGGCCGCTACCTGCGCCGCGAACGGAGTGTTTTTACGAGACCCCTTAAAACCGACCTTACCGGCGGTTGCCCAGGAAATTACATTACCGTAATTGTCCGAAAGCGAGATGATCGTATTATTAAAAGTTGCTTTTATATGAGCCTTGCCATGGGGCTCTACTGTTTTCTTTTTTGCTTTACGCTTAGCTTTAGGAGAAGCCAAAATTACCTCCGATATTATTTTTTCTTGCCGCCAACCAAACGCTTGCGTCCCTTACGGGTACGGGCGTTTGTTTTGGTACGTTGCCCATGCACCGGCAGCCCCCGGTGATGGCGATAACCACGAACAGAATTGATGTCCATCAAACGTTTGATGTTCATATTTATTTCGGATTTTAAAGCGCCTTCCACCTTATACTTTGTCTGTATAATTTTACGAATGCGGGCGACTTCATCTTCCGACAAATCTTTAACACGCGTATTGATATTTACTTTTGCTTCATCGCAAATATTTTGCGCGGTAGTTTTACCTATACCGAAAATGTAGGTTAAACCGATAACCGCACGCTTGTTTTTTGGTAAGTCTACACCTGCTATACGTGCCAAACCAAATCTCCTTAAAATTTATCCCTGGCGCTGTTTGTGCCGTGGGTTTTTACTGCAAATTACTCGAACAACACCATGACGACGGATGATTTTACAGCCATCGCATATTTTTTTTACAGAAGGTTGTACTTTCATGGTTTTCTTTACCTTTTACTTATATCTATAAACTATTCTGCCACGACTCAAATCGTAGGGAGAAATTTCCAAACTTACTTTATCACCGGGAAGTATCTTTATAAAGTGCATACGCATCTTACCGGAAATATAGGCCAAAACCTCATGACCGTTATCCAGAGTTACAATAAAGGAAGCATTAGGTAATGTTTCCTTGATAATGCCGTCTACTCTGATGGCTTCTTGCTTCTTTGCCACGTCAATTTCCTTTAAGACTTACGTCCCTTGATTGCACCGGATTTCATAAATCCGTCATAATGCCGTTCAAACAACTGAGATTCGATCTGCTGCAAAAAGTCCAAAGCCACGCCCACGATAATCAGCAAACCCGTTCCGCCGAAAAAACTGGCCAATGAAAACGGTATTCCTGCCCACTTGGCCAACATTGCCGGAATTATGGCGATGATAGCCAAAAATATGGAGGCCGGCAGGGTGATTCGGGTCAGAATGTTATCCAGATATTCCGCTGTTTTTTTACCGGGACGCACTCCGGGAATAAACCCGCCCTGTTTTTTCAGATTATCCGCCACATCAACGGGATTCAGGGCAATCGCCGTATAGAAATAGGTAAAAAAGACAATCATCAGACCGTAGATAATCCAATAGGCCCAGGAATCATAAGAAAACCATCCCTGCAGCGTTATAAAGAAATCATTATCCGGCGCAAAGGTTAACAAGGTTTGCGGAACAAACATCAATGCCTGGGCAAAAATAATGGGCATAACACCGGCGGTGTTAACCTTCATCGGAAAGTGTGTATTCACCCCGCCATAAACACGGCGCCCCACAACACGCTTGGCATATTGCACGGGTATTTTACGCGTTCCCTGTGTAAGCAGAACCACAACATAAATAATACCGAATGCCAGGGCCAGCAAAAGCACCTCCGCCAGCAAGGTTCTTTCCCCGCTGGAGAATTGAATAAACTCCTGGCTGATGGCCTGAGGCAGTCGGGAGATAATACCGATAAAGATGATCAGTGAAATACCGTTACCGATACCATGTTCATCAATCTGTTCACCAAGCCACATAATAAGCATGGTACCCGATGTCATGGAAAGAACGGTTAACAAAATAAAGCCCAGGCCGGGGTCCGGCACGGCCAGACGTCCATCGGAAATTTGTATGCTTTGCAGAAAAATGGCTACCCCCGCCGCCTGCGCGGCCGAAATGGCCAGAGTGCCATAGCGCGTATATTGCATTATTTTCTTACGGCCCTCATCCCCTTCCTTTTGCAGTTTCTGGAAATGAGGAAACACAGCACCCATCAACTGTATGATAATGGAAGCGCTGATATAAGGCATAATACCCAGGCCAAAAATAGCAGCCTTCTGAAAGGCACCTCCGGCAAACAAATCATAAAGCCCGAACAGGGTATTCTGTAAATTTCTAAAACCTTCGGTTAACACAGCAGTATCGATACCCGGAGTGACCACATGCGTGCCTATCCGTTCGATACCAAGGATCAAGACCGTAAAAAGAATTTTCTTACGAAGATCATGTATTTTAAATACATTTCGAAAAGTATCTATGATCATAATATTTCGATCGAGCCTCCGGCTTTTTCAATTTTTTTGCGGGCACTCTCACTTACCGCATGTACTTTAATGCTCAACTTCTTTTCCATCTCACCGTTACCCAAAAGCTTGACCGGCACAGATTTCTTACGGATCATACGCTTTTCATATAACAGTTCAGGAGTCACCTCGGTCCCCTCATCGAAAATATTGAGCGTTTCAACATTTACAACCTGAGAAACCTTTTTATAAATATTGGTAAAGCCAAACTTAGGCAAACGGCGCTGGATAGGCATTTGACCGCCTTCAAACCAGGCTCGTTTTTTGGAGCCGCCGCGGGATCCGTATCCCTTATGTCCCCGGCCGGCGGTAACGCCAAGGCCGGAGCCTTCGCCCCTGCCACGTCTTTTCGTATTTTTTGTCGATCCCGCATTGGGAGATAATTTGCCTAATTCCATATCTGATCCTGTATTAAACTTCTTCTACAGAAATTAAGTGTTGAATTTTTTTTACCATGCCTTCAATCTGCGGCGTAACTGTTTTTACGACCGATTGATTCATCCGGCGAAGCCCCAGGGCGTCCAGCGTTAACTTTTGTTTAACATTGTAGCCGATACGGCTCCTGGTCTGCGTAATTTTAATTTTCTTTTCTTTTTTTGCGGCCATTTTTTTTCCTTCCAGAATTCTCTTAACCGTGGAATATCTGCGCTACACTCAATCCGCGGCGACGCGCCACCGTTTCCGCGCTCACCAGTTCCTTAAGCGCAAAGAATGTAGCTTTACTCAGGTTATGCGGATTTGACGAGCCGTTGGATTTTGTAAGAATGTTATGTATTCCGGCCATTTCACAAATGGCCCTCACCGGACCGCCGGCAATAACGCCGGTACCTTCGGAGGCCGGCTTAAGCACAACCTTGGCGGCACCAAAACGCGCGTTAACGGCATAGGGGATGGTACCCTTGAGCAGGGCCACCCGCACCAGGTTCTTTTTAGCCTGATCCGTTGCCTTGGAAATGGCGTTGATAACCTCGTTGGCCTTTCCCAGCCCAAGGCCTACCACACCGTTTCCATCTCCAACAACCACAATGGCGTTAAAGGAAAAACGACGTCCGCCTTTTAAAACTTTGGCTACCCGGTTGATATAAACAACCTTTTCTTTCAGTTCGATTTCACCCGGATTAATTCGATCAATCACTTTCCTGCTCCTTATTAAAACTCAAGTCCACCTTCACGGGCGCCGTCAGCCAGGGCTTTAACGCGACCGTGATAGATATATCCGTTACGATCAAAAACTACCCGGGAGATATCCATGGACTTTGCTTTTTCAGCAATTTTTTTGCCAACGATAGCCGCCGTTTCCGTTTTGGTTTTTGCCTTTTTGGCTTCCGCCGCCACATCCTTGCTGTAGTCTGTTAAACCCAGCAGAACCTTATTGGCGTAATCATCCACAATTTGTGCATGAATATGTTTGTGGCTGCGGCTTACAACCAAACGTGGTCTTTCGGCAGTACCTTTTACTTTTTTACGTGCCATTTTTTAATTACCCTTATTTACCTGCTGTTTTTCCTGCTTTACGGCGGATATATTCGCCTTCATATTTGATACCCTTACCCTTATACGGTTCAGGCTTTCTGTAGCTGCGGATCTTGGCGGCAATCTTGCCGACCAGTTCCTTATCAATACCTTCCACAACGATCTCCGTGGGAGAAGGTGTCGACAGCTTAATGTCATCCGGCACGGCAATCATAATCGGATGGGAATATCCCACGGTCAGCAAAAGGTTTTTACCCTTCATTTCCGCTTTATATCCAACACCGACAATTTGCAGCTTTTTTGTATAACCGGTGGTCACACCGACTACCATATTATTTAACAATGCCCGGGTCAGACCATGCAGACTTCTGCTTTCCTTGCTGTCGGAATCACGGGATACTACCAGTGTTTCATCCTTGAGTTCCACGGACATTTTTTCATGAAAATTTCTGTTAAGTTCGCCTTTTGGCCCTTTTACAGTCAACATTGTTCCATCCAGGGTGACCTGCACGCCTGCCGGAACCGGAATGGGGAGTTTACCTATACGTGACACTTCAAATTCCTCGACTTTCGATTACCATACGTAGCAAATTACTTCGCCACCTACATTTTGTCTTTTTGCTTCACGGGCCGTAATAACACCATTTGGCGTGGTCAGGATGGCAATACCCAGGTTGTTCTTCACGCGGGGCAGTTCCTCCACGGAGACATAGTGGCGTCTTCCAGGGGTGCTGACTCGCTTGATTTCATGTATAACCGGGTCTTTGTTTTCATCGTATTTTAACCAAATACGGATGATTCCCTGTTTACCGTCATCCAAAATAATGTATTTTTTGATGAACCCTTGTTGTAATAATATCCGGGATATTTTTCTTTTAATCTTTGACGATGGAATATCCACATGCTTTAAACCCGCATGTAAACCATTCCGGATACGCGTTAAATAATCCGCGATAGGATCAGACATTGACATTTTTAGTAAACCTCCACTACCAGCTGGCTTTTGTTATGCCGGGAATTTCTCCCTGCAAAGAGAGTTCCCTGAAACAAATCCGGCATATTCCAAATTTACGCATATACGCTCTGGATCGCCCGCATCTGTTACAACGGTTGTATTCACGAACCTGAAACTTTTGTTTTCTATTCGCCTTTACGACTAAACACTTCTTTGCCAATTTAAACTCCGATTAATTTTTTCTAAATGGAAAACCCATTGCTTTTAACAGTTCATACGCTTCTTCATCGGTCTTTGCGGTTGTCACAAAGGTTATGTCCAGGCCGCGTATTTTATCAATCTTATCTACATTGATTTCCGGGAAGATGATTTGCTCCTTTACCCCCAGGGAATAATTACCCCGGCCGTCAAAGGACTTATCCGAATAGCCGCGGAAGTCGCGTACACGCGGTACGGCCACGGTGATAAATCTGTCCAGGAATTCATACATGCGCTTGTTGCGCAATGTAACCCGGCATCCTATTTTCATGCCCTGACGTAACTTAAAGTTTGATATGGACTTACGGGCCGTTGTAATCTGAGGCTTTTGACCGCTGATGATCGTCAAATCTTCTATGGCCTTGTCAAGATTCTTAGAATCCTGAATCGCTTCGCCGACACCCATATTAAGATTGATTTTGACCAGCTTCGGAACTTGATGGATATTTTTATATCCAAACTTCTTTATAAGGGCCTGGACAACTTCTTCTTTATATTTTGTCGCCATTCGTGGTTGATAGCTCGACATCTTCATCTACTCGCTTTTAATTGATTATTTCACCCTGACACGCAGGATTTTTGCAGTAACGTACCTTGCTTCCATCTTCAAGGAATTTATATCCCACCCGTGTGGTTACGTTAAATTTTGTGGAATAATACATAACCTTGGATACATGGATCGGCGCTTCCTTTTCAACAATGCCGCCTTGCGGATTTTTTTGGCTGGGCTTGGTGTGGCGCTTGATAATATTAACCCCTTCCACGATGATTTTGTTTTCATCGGGGAATACTTTTAGCACCTTGCCCACTTTATTGCGATCCGTAAATTTACCGCTTTTTACTTTAACTATATCGTCTTTTCTAATCTTCATTTTTCAAACCATTTAATAGGGTTATAAAACTTCGGGTGCCAATGACACTATTTTCATAAATTTCTTTTCACGCAATTCCCGGGCTACCGGCCCAAAAATACGTGTTCCTCTCGGCTCGCCTTGTCCATCCAGAATAACGGCGGCGTTTTCATCAAAACGAATATAACTGCCATCCTGTCTCTTGATTTCCTTTTTTGTGCGTACAACGACAGCTCTGTGGACGGTACCTTTTTTAACCGCCCCACCGGGAATGGCACTTTTTACGGTAACTACGATAATGTCACCGATGGAAGCATATTTCCTTTTTGTGCCACCTAATACACGGATGCACATCATCTTTTGAGCACCGGAATTATCGGCGGCTGTTAAACGTGTTTGTTCCTGAATCATTTTTTTATCCTGTGGTCTTGATTATTTAACCTTCTCTACAACTTCTACCAGGCGCCAACGTTTCTTTTTACTCAGCGGACGCGTTTCCATAATTTTAACAAGATCACCCTTTTGGCAGGTATTCTCTTCATCATGGGCGTATAGTTTCAATGTCTTCTTGATGAATTTTCCGTATATCGGGTGCTTTAAACGTCTTTCCACGGCAACCGTGATGCTTTTATCCATTTTGTTGCTAACCACTCTGCCTACACGGGTTTTTCTTAAATTACGTTTTTCCATCTCTCGCTTAACTCTCTTTTTGACTGGTTGCTTGTTGATGAATGAGCGTTTTCAAACGAGCAATATCCCTGCGCACAAAACGGATCCTTAAGGGATTGGATATTTGATGCGTGGCTTGCTGTAGTCTTAAATTTTCAAGCTCCTCAACACGCTCGGTAAGGCGCTCGTTTAATTCATCCATGCTTAAGCTTTTATAATCTTCTCTAGTTTTCATAGGGCACCATTTTAACTTTCTTTATGAACAAATTTTGTTTTAATGGGCAGTTTATGTGAAGCCAGTCTCATAGCTTCCTTGGCTAATTCAAAGGGCACGCCGTCCAGTTCAAACATTATTCGGCCGGATTTTACCACGGCAACCCAATATTCCGGTGATCCCTTACCCTTACCCATGCGCGTTTCCGCCGGCTTTTTGGTAACAGGCTTGTCGGGGAAAATACGGATCCATACCTTACCGCCCCTTTTTACATGACGGGTGATGGCAATACGTGTGGCTTCTATCTGGCGGCTGGTGATCCAACCGGATTCCATGGCCTTCAGCCCGTAGGTGCCAAAAGCGATTGAACTGCCTTTCTGGGCCAGCCCCTTCATTTTCCCACGTTGTCTTTTACGATATTTTACCTTTTTAGGCATTAACATTTTGGAAATCTCCTCAGATCAAAGTTTTACCGGCGTCCGATAACTTCGCCATTAAAAATCCACACTTTTACGCCGATCGCACCATAAGTTGTATGCGAAGTATATGTTGCATAGTCAATATCCGCGCGCAGGGTATGCAGGGGAATCCGTCCCTCTTTGTATTGTTCGGTACGGGCCATTTCAGCGCCGCCCAGACGTCCGCTGCACATGATCTTTATCCCTTCGGCGCCAAGGCGCATAGTCGAAGATATAGATTTTTTCATAGCGCGGCGAAAACTTACTTTCCCTGCCAACTGCCGGGCAATATTTTCTGCTACCAGATAAGCATCCAACTCGGGCTTTTTTATCTCGTTGATATTAATTTGTACTTCCTTGCCGGTAAGCGCCTTAAGTTCCTCACGCAGTTTATCAACTTCAGAACCTTTTTTGCCGATAACAATACCGGGACGGGCCGTATGAATGGTTAAAATTACCCGTTTGGCGGTACGCTCTATTTCAATTCTGCTTACCGCGGCCTTTTTAAGACGGCTTTTTATATACTTACGAAGTTTTAAATCTTCCTCGAGTTTTCCTGCGAAGTTTTTTTCATCAAACCAGGAACTATTCCAGGAACGAATAATGCCAAGTCGTAACCCGATGGGATTAACTTTCTGTCCCAAAATATTCTCCTTCGATTAACTTGTATGTTCTACGACTACAGTGATATGCGATGTGCGCTTACGAATCTGTCCCGCGCGCCCCATCGACATGGGACGGAATCTTTTCACTATCGGTCCGCCATCCACATAAACATTCTTAACGATCACGTTTTCCATATCGAAACGTTCGTTTTCATCAATATTGCTTAAATTGGAAAATGCAGAATGGATTGTTTTATACAGAGGTTCCGCCGCATTTTTACGGGTAAAGTGCAAAATATTCAATGCATCCTTTACGGTGTGCCCCTTAACCAATTCCAAAACTCTGCGTGCCTTGTGCGGTGACATCCGCACATACATCGAACGCGCCTTTGCTTCCATTATTCAATTCCTCTACTTAAGACGTGACATGCGCTCGGCAAGCTTGCCGCCATGTCCACGAAAAGTACGTGTTGGAGAAAACTCACCCAATTTATGTCCCACCATGTTTTCCGAAATGTAAACCGGTATGAACTTTTTCCCGTTGTGCACGGCAATGGTATGCCCTACGAACTCAGGCGGAATGGTGCTACGCCTGGCCCAGGTTTTTACCACCACTTTTTTGTTTTCTTCATTTAATTTTGCAATTTTTTTATCAAGACTTTCATCTATGAAGGGTCCCTTTTTTACAGACCTGGCCATGGACGACTCCTATTTTTGATTACGCCGTTTAACAATCATTGCACTTGACTGTTTTGATTTTTTACGGGTTTTTAAACCTTTTGCTAACTGTCCCCAGGGTGAACGCGGATGTCCGCCACCGGAAGTACGACCTTCACCACCGCCCATAGGGTGATCAACAGGGTTCATGGCCACGCCGCGAACGTTGGGGCGTTTACCTAGCCAACGTGTGCGTCCGGCCTTACCAATAGAGATGTTCATATGATCGCCGTTGGAAACGATCCCGATGGTTGCATAACAGGTGCTGGGCACCTTGCGTACTTCGCCGGAAGGCATCTTTAACAGGGCATATTTATCTTCACGGGCCAGAATTTGTGCATAAGTGCCCGCGCTGCGTGCCAGTTGCGCGCCCTTTTTTGGTTTCATTTCCACAGCGTGAACCATCAGACCCACGGGAATTTTGGCCAGTGGCAGGGCATTGCCTTCCTTTATTTCCGCACCTTCACCGGCCATAACGGTGTCACCCACCTTAATGGTGTCCGGCGCCAGTATATAACGTTTTTCTCCGTCAGCATAGTGCAAAAGGGCAATACGCGCCGTACGGTTAGGATCATACTCAATGGAAAACACCTTAGCCGGTATACCGTGCTTATTGCGTTTAAAATCGATTTTGCGATACCGGCGTTTATGACCGCCGCCACGCTGCCACGATGTGATCCGTCCGGTATTATTACGGCCACCCGATTTGGAAATGGGTTCTAATAAAGATTTTTCAGGCTCGGTACGTGTGATTTGTGCAAAATCACTTACCGTCTTAAATCTTTGTCCCGGCGTTATTGGTTTATAGCTTTTAATACCCATTATATTCCTCGTTGAACTTAAGCGTTATCAAACAGATCCAGTTTATAGTCGGTTTCCAAGGTAATGATGGCCTTCTTCCAATCCGACTTCCGTCCGACAAATCGTCCCTGGCGGGTCATTTGCTGACGCATCTTTCCGCGAACATTTATTGTCCGTACACTTTTCACTTTTACATCAAACTTTCTTTCAACAGCTAGTTTAATTTCAATTTTATTGGCCCGCGGATTAACGGAAAAGGCATACTTGTTCATCGTTTCCTGTTGCGTGGCCATTTTTTCTGTATATAAAGGCTTTATTAAAATAGTTTTTGTCTTCATTAGCCCAATACCTCATTTATTTTTGCCAGGGCACCTTCCTGAATTAAAACCGTGTGGGCGTTAACCACATCATAGGAAGAAAAGGTAGCATCCTCACGAACGCTCACTTTATAAATATTATCCGCCGACTTATATACATTAGGCATATTGCCGTTGGTAAGAATCAGAACACGTTTACCCGTAAGATTCAATCCGTCCAACATGGCCGTAATGGTTTTTGTTTTAGGCGCATCCATCTGAAAATCCTCAATAACGACGATCTTCTCATTCTGTGCCTTATCCGTTAACACGGAACGCCTGGCGATTTTTTTCACCTTCTTATTTACTTTTTGATAGTAGCCATGGGGTTCCGGACCAAAAACACGGCCACCGCCCACATGATGCGGAGCGCGGGTAGAACCCTGGCGCGCGCGACCGGTTCCCTTTTGACGAAAAGGCTTACGCCCACCGCCGGAAACATAGGAGCGCCCCTTACTGGCGTGGGTACCCTGGCGCTTATTGGCCATCAGAGCCTTTATGTCCAGCCATACCACATGCTCGTTAATCTCACCGGCAAAGATCGAATCATTCAGCTCCGCTTCCTTACCGGTCTTTTTTCCATTTATATCAAATACTGCTACGTTCATTGTTTTACCACTTAGTTTTAATCTCGACAATGGAATTTTTAGCGCCGGGTATGGAACCCTTGAGATAAATCAGATTATTTTCCGCGTCTACCTTTACCACAGGCACATTTTTGAGGGTAATTCTGTCGTTACCCATGCGACCGGCCATTTTAATACCCTTAAATACACGAGAAGGATACGAGCTTTGACCGATGGAACCCGGTGCGCGCAAACGATCCGATTGCCCGTGGGTTTTGGGACCGCCGGCAAAGTTATGACGTTTTACAACACCCTGAAAACCTTTACCCTTTGATACCGCGGACACCATAACCTGATCTCCGGCGGAAAATCTGTCGGCCTTCAATTCCGTTCCTACTTCCAGCTCTTCGTAATCCGAAAAACGGAATTCACGCACGATACGTTTGTTGCCTACATTTGCTTTTGCAAAATGGCCCTGCATAGCCTTACTGGTACGCTTTTCCTTTTTATCCTGAAAAGCGATCTGTACTGCTATATAGCCGTCCTTTTCCCGTGTTTTCTTTTGTGTAACATAGCAAGGACCAGCTTCGACTATCGTTACCGGCACAACCAGCCCCTCATCATTAAAGATTTGGGTCATACCCTTTTTTACACCAAGAATTCCCTGCATCATTTTCTCCGAAACTTAAAATCAGGTTTTTATTTCGATATCAACACCGGCGGGCAACTCCAGCTTCATCAAAGCATCTACCGTTTTTCCGGTGGCGTTTAAGATATCTATTAATCTTTTGTGAATACGCGTTTCAAATTGCTCACGCGACTTTTTATCAACATGCGGCGAACGCAATACCGTGTATACAGAGCGATCTGTCGGCAAGGGTATCGGTCCTGAAATCTTGGCGCCCGTGGAGCGTGCCGTACGAATTATTTTATCAGTCGACTTATCGATCTGATTGTGATCGTATGCTTTTAAACGGATGCGTATATTTTGATTAGCCACGTCTGTTTTCTCCGATCTTATTCTATAATTTCCGATACAACGCCGGCGCCTACGGTGCGGCCACCTTCACGGATGGCAAAACGCAACTCCTTCTCCATGGCCACTTCCTTGCCCAGCTCGATCTCTACCGTGATGTTATCACCCGGCATAACCATCTCTACGCCTTCCGGCAGTTTGATGGAACCGGTCACATCCGTCGTACGGAAATAGAACTGAGGACGGTAACCCTGGAAGAAAGGCGTATGACGACCACCTTCATCCTTGGTCAATACATACACTTCACCTTTAAATTTGCGGTGAGGCGTAATGCTGCCAACCCCGGCCAATACCATACCGCGCTCGATATCTTCCTTATTAACACCGCGCATCAAACAACCCACGTTGTCACCGGCACGGCCTTCATCCAGAAGCTTGCGGAACATTTCAACACCGGTGATCACTACCTTGCGGTGCGTACCCAGTCCGATCATTTCCACTTCATCGCCCACGTGAACAACGCCACGCTCGATACGGCCCGTGGCTACCGTTCCCCGACCGGTGATAGAGAATACGTCCTCTACCGGCATCAGGAAGGGCTTATCCACATCGCGCTCGGGCGTCGGGATATACTCATCAACGGCCTTCATCAGCTCAAGGATAGGCTTGGCGGCTTCGCCGGAAGGATCATTCAACGCATTCAGGGCGCTGCCCATGATCACGGGGATGTCATCACCGGGGAAATCGTAGGAGGAAAGCAGCTCGCGCAGTTCCAGCTCCACCAGTTCCAACAACTCGGGATCATCCACCTGATCCACTTTATTCATAAATACAACGATGTAGGGAACGTTCACCTGACGCGCAAGCAATACGTGCTCACGGGTTTGCGGCATGGGGCCGTCGGCGGCGCTCACTACCAAAATGGCGCCGTCCATCTGCGCGGCACCGGTAATCATATTCTTTACATAATCCGCGTGACCGGGACAATCCACGTGGGCATAGTGACGGTTGGCCGTTTCATACTCCACGTGCGCCGTGGCGATGGTGATACCACGCTCACGCTCTTCCGGCGCATTATCGATACTGTCAAACGAACGCTCCTGGGAAAGACCCTCTTTGGCCAATACCTGCGTAATGGCGGCGGTCAGGGTTGTTTTTCCGTGATCCACGTGACCGATCGTACCTATGTTTACGTGCGGTTTACTTCGATCAAATTTTTCTTTAGCCATTTTGTGACTCCTTATAAACCAATCTTATTAGTCAGCACTTTGTGCTTTTTCAATTATTTCTTTTGCTATGCTTTCCGGTACTTTTTCGTAGTGATCGAACTGCATGGAATAGACCGCCCGTCCCTGTGTAATGGAACGCAGAACAGTGGCATACCCAAACATTTCGCTCAGGGGAACATGTCCGCTCACAACCTGTGCGTCCTTACGGGGCAAAATACCGGATATTTTTCCGCGCCGAGAGTTAAGATCGCCGATCACATCACCCATATATTCCTCAGGCACAACAACCTCTATGCTAAACACCGGTTCCATAAGAACAGGCCCCGCTTTTTTAGCGCCGTTTTGCAGAGCCATCGAACCGGCCACCTTAAAGGCCATCTCATTGGAATCTACATCATGGAATGAACCATCAAACAGACGCACTTTAACATCCTCCAGGGGATAACCGGCCAGAACACCGTTCTTTAAGGCCGCTTCCATTCCCTGACGGGCGGGATTGATATATTCGCGCGGGATTACCCCGCCGACAATGTTATCTTCAAATTCAAAACCTTTTCCGGGCTCATTCGGGCTCAGTTCAATCACAACATGACCATACTGACCGCGACCACCGGACTGGCGCACAAACTTGCCTTCCGCCTCAACGGTTTTTGTAATGGTTTCCTTATACGAAACCTGCGGCTTACCCACGTTGGCGCCTACTTTAAATTCCCGCAACAGCCGGTCAATAATAATTTCAAGATGTAATTCACCCATGCCGCTGATAATCGTTTGTCCGGTTTCTTCATCGGTACGTACGCGGAAGGTGGGATCCTCGTCGCTCAGCTTTACAAGAGACTGACTCAGCTTTTCCTGATCCGCCTTGGTCTTGGGCTCAATGGCCACGGAGATTACAGGCTCGGGGAAATGCATGGACTCCAGAACGATGTGATTATTACTGTCGCACAGCGTATCGCCGGTACGCGTATTTTTTAAGCCCACCATGGCGGCGATGTCGCCGGTACGCACTTCTTTAATATCCTCGCGGTGATTGGCATGCATCTGCAACAAACGGCCAACCCGTTCCTTTTTACCGCTGGCAGCATTATAGATATAGGAACCCGCTTCGCAAACACCCGAATACACACGGAAGAAGGTCAGGCGTCCCACAAAAGGGTCTACCATTACCTTAAAGGCCAGGGCGGCAAAGGGTTCATCATCGGAAGGCTTTCGTGTAAGTTCCTTGTCGCCATCCACATCCGTACCGGCAATTTCACCCACATCCAGAGGAGAAGGCAGATAGGCAATTACACCATCCAACAACTTCTGAACCCCCTTGTTTTTAAAGGCCGAACCACAAAAAACAGGCGTAATGGACAGGTCAAGCGTAGCCTTCCGCACGGCAGCTTCAATTTCCTTAGCCGAAATTTCCTCACCCTCAAGATATTTCACCATCAGGTCTTCATCATAGTCGGAAACCGCCTCAAGCATCAGATTGCGATACTCTTCAGCTTTTTCCTTCAGATCATCGGGGATTTCCGCTTCTTCATATTCCGCGCCCAGGGTGTTTTCATTATAAAGCACCGCCTTCATCGACAACAGGTCAATCAGTCCTGTAAAAAGCTCACCATCGCCGATGGGAATCTGTAAAGGCACCGGCGAAGCACCCAGACGGTCTTTAATCATTTGCAATACATTGTAAAAATCCGCGCCCACGCGATCCATCTTGTTCACAAAGGCAATCCGCGGAACACCGTACTTATCGGCCTGACGCCAAACGGTTTCCGACTGCGGCTCCACGCCACCCACGGCGCAAAACAAGGCTACGGCCCCATCCAACACACGCAGGGAGCGCTCAACTTCCACCGTAAAATCAACGTGACCCGGCGTATCGATAATATTGATCACATGGTCGCGCCATTGAGCGGTGGTTGCGGCGGAGGTAATGGTAATACCCCGCTCTTTTTCCTGCTCCATCCAATCCATCGTGGCCCCGCCTTCATGGACTTCACCCATGCGATGCAGGCGACCGGTATAATAGAGAATCCGCTCCGTTGTCGTTGTTTTACCCGCGTCAATATGGGCCATAATACCTATATTACGCAGTTTTTCTAATTTTACTTTTCGTGCCATTATATCAGATCAACCTTTACCATCTAAAATGGGCAAAAGCTTTGTTTGCTTCGGCCATCTTATGAGTATCTTCTTTCTTTTTAACACTGGAACCTTCACCCTTATGGGCCAATATCAATTCAGCCGCCAGTTTTTCAGCCATCGTTTTCTCATTCCGCAGACGGGAATAACGCACCAACCAGCGAATAGCCAAGGCCTGACGCCTGTTGGAACGAACTTCCACGGGCACCTGATAGGTGGCACCGCCAACGCGACGGGATTTTACCTCAAGCAGAGGAGCTACATTTTCCATAGCTTTCTTAAACACATCCAGCGGTGATTTTTTCAATTTGCTCTCAATAATATCCAGAGCGTCATAAAAAATTTTCTCAGCAACACTTTTCTTGCCATCCAACATCATGCCGTTCACAAATTTAGCAACAACGATATCCTTGTATTTAGGATCCGGCAGTATGGTTCTTTTAGGCGGTCTTCTTCTACGCATATTCTCTCCAAAGAGTCCAGCTTATTTAGACTTAGGTTTTTTGGTTCCATATTTTGAACGGCTCTGAGTGCGGTCTTCCACACCCGTGGTATCCAGCGTGCCACGCACGATATGATAACGCACACCCGGCAAATCCTTTACACGTCCTCCACGTATCAAAACAATAGAGTGTTCCTGCAGATTATGACCTTCACCGGGAATATAGGCCGTCACTTCAATTGCGTTTGTCAGGCGCACGCGAGCAACTTTACGCAAGGCCGAATTCGGCTTTTTAGGCGTTGTGGTGTAAACGCGCGTACATACGCCCCTTTTTTGAGGGCAGGCTCCCAAAGCGGGCGCCTTATTCTTTTTTACTACTGCTTTCCGCCCTTTGCGGATCAGCTGATTAATCGTTGGCAATTCAAACCTCCAAAAAGTTGCAGACTGGTAATTTAATAAATCAATTTATCCAGGTCAAACATTTATACAATTATTCTTCAGTCGATTCGACGTTTTCCCCATCGCCTTCTTCCTCACTGGGAATCAGCGATTCATCCAGTTCCATGCGCAAGGCATCGTACTTCTTCAAACCGGTACCGGCGGGGATCAAATGCCCCATAATCACATTCTCCTTAAGGCCGATCAAATGATCTTCCTTACCCGAAGTGGCGGCATCCGTCAGTACCTGAGTCGTCTCCTGGAATGAGGCGGCCGAAATAAAGCTCTTGGTCGTTAAGGACGCCTGAGTAATACCCAACAACAAGGGCGAAAAAGATGCCGGTTGTGCTTTTCTGTATTTCACAGGTTCCTTTTTGGCCTTTTTAAGGTCGCGGTTAATGGCGTCAACCGTCTTCTTATCGGAAATCTGTCCTTCCATAAAAAGAGAGTCGCCCGGGTCCTCAATAACGATCTTATTGGCAATACGCTTGTTTTCTTCCATAAAATCGCTTTTATGAACCTTATCACCGTTCAGGAATCTGGTATCGCCGGAATCCTTTACCAGATACTTTTGCAGCATCTGACGCACAATGATACCGATATGCTTATCGTTTATCTTCACGCCCTGCAAACGGTAAACTTCCTGTATTTCATTCACCAGATATTCCTGCACCTTGCTCGGTCCCTTAATGGCCAGAATATCGTCGGGAGAGATGGCCCCGTCGGTCAAGCGCTCGCCGGCTTCCACAAAGTCGTTTTCATGCACCAGGATATGTACTCCGTGCGAAACCGAATATTTCTTTGTTTCCATGTCCGACTCGACGATCAACTCGCGAACACCGCGCTTAATGGCGCCAAACTTGACATAGCCGTCGATTTCACTCACCACAGCCCGCAATTTAGGTTGACGCGACTCGAACAACTCGGCCACGCGCGGCAGACCACCCGTAATATCCCGGGATTTTCCAAATTCCCTGGGAATTTTAACCAGAATGGTACCGGCATGAATCTCATCGCCGTCTTCCACCTGAAGGAATGATTTTACCGGAATGATAAACTGGCTGATCACCTCGTCATTGTCGCCAATGATATTGATCTGCGGGTTAAGGTTCTTGTTTTTGGAATCGATAACCACACGTTGTTTACGCCCCGTTTGCTCATCCAGCTCTTCCTTAAAAGTATGGCTTTCAATAAGATCCTGAAAACGTACTTTTCCGGCTTTATCGGCGATAATTACGGATGAATAGGGGTCCCATTCAAAAACGGGGCTGCCCTTTTTAATTTTACTTTTGTCCTTGGCCAAAAGAATAGAGCCGTAAGGTATATTCATGGTACCAATGGAACGGTTATCGTTATCCAGAATTTCAATTTTACCGTTGCGCCCGATAACCAGGTTTTGGCCTTCGCTGTTGGCCACGGTCTTGATATTGATAAACTTGGCCTTACCTTCGATTTTCGATTCCACCTGGGTTTCCGTGGCGATACGCGATGCCGTCCCCCCGATGTGGAACGTTCTCAGGGTAAGCTGCGTACCCGGCTCACCGATACTTTGGGCGGCCATAACGCCAACCGCTTCTCCAACTTCCACCAGATCGCCGGTGGCCAGGTTGCGGCCGTAACACATGGCGCACAAGCCCTGCTTTGTTTCGCAGGTCAGCTCGGAACGCACCTTGATGGTTTCGATCTGTGATTGATGTATGCGCTCGGCGGCATCCTCATCAATCATGCTGTTGCGCTTGCAGATAATCTCTTTTGTTTCCGGGTCTTTAATGGTTTCCGCGGCGACGCGTCCCATCACCCTCTCGGCCAGGGGTTCAATTATCTCTTCCCCTTCCTTAAGGTCGGAAACATCCAGCCCCAAAATGGTGCCGCAATCTTTCTCGGTGATGATAACATCCTGGGCCACATCCACCAGGCGACGGGTAAGATAACCCGCGTCTGCTGTTTTAAGCGCGGTATCGGCCAGACCCTTACGGGCGCCGTGGGTGGAGATAAAGTACTCGATTACCGACAGGCCTTCCAGAAAGTTGGCGGTAATGGGGTTTTCGATAATTTCACCCGTCTGCCCCGTAAGCGATTTTTGCGGCTTGGCCATCAAACCACGCATACCGGCCAGCTGACGAATCTGCTCCTTGCTGCCCCGCGCGCCGGAATCGGACATCATATAGAGGGGGTTGAAACCGTTGCGGTTTGCTTTCAGCTTACGGAACATAATCTCGGCCACCATGGACGAGGTACGGGTCCAAACGTCAATAACCTTGTTATAACGCTCGCCGTCGGTAATGAAACCCATTTCATACTGAGAGCTGATCTCGTCAACCTCTTCCTGGGCCTCTTTTATCATTTCATATTTTTCTTCGGGGATCATAATGTCGGACAAGCCCACGGATGCCCCGCAGCGCATGGCGTTATAAAAGCCCAACGCTTTAAGGTTGTCTAAAAATTCAGCCGCTGTTTTGTTGCCCGTAATGCGATAGACATCCGCAATTAACTGTGACAGCGCTTTTTTAGACAATATCTGATTTACAAAACCAACCGACTCCGGTACGATCTGGTTAAAAATAACCCGTCCGGTGGTTGTTTCAATGATAGAACCGTTATGGCGTACCTTTATAGCCGCATGGAGGTCCACCTTGCCCATATCATAGGCCAGTATCACCTCCGCGGGCGAGGCAAAAATCATTCCCCGGCCCTTTTCCGCATCCGGATTGAGCTTGGTCAGATAGTAGCAGCCCAACACGATATCCTGGCTGGGAACGGCAATCGGCTTACCGTTGGCCGGTGAAAGGATATTATGACTGGCCAGCATCAACAGTTTGGTTTCCACCTGGGCTTCGTAACTTAATGGCAGGTGCACCGCCATCTGGTCACCGTCAAAGTCCGCGTTAAAAGCGGCACACACCAGGGGATGGAGACGGATGGCCTTACCCTCGATCAACACCGGCTGAAAAGCCTGAATACCCAGGCGGTGAAGCGTGGGCGCACGGTTGAGCAATACGGGATGGTCTTCGATCATCTCCTCCAGAATATCCCAAACCTCGGGACCGCGACGCTCCACCAGTTTCTTGGCGCTTTTTACGGTTTTTACATAGCGCCGTTCAACCAGCTTACGGATAATAAAAGGTTTAAACAGCTCGATGGCCATATCCTTGGGCAGACCGCACTCATGTAATTTGAGGTTGGGGCCAACAACAATTACCGAACGACCGGAATAGTCCACACGCTTACCCAACAAGTTTTGACGGAAACGCCCCTGCTTACCCTTTAACATATCGGAAAGGGATTTCAGAGGACGATCGCCGTCCGAGCGCATGGCCGCGGAACGCTTGGAATTGTCAAACAGCGAATCAACCGATTCCTGCAGCATCCGTTTTTCGTTCCGCAGAATCACTTCCGGCGCTTTGATTTCCAACAATTTTTTCAGGCGGTTATTACGAATGATAACACGGCGGTAGAGGTCGTTCAAATCGCTGGTGGCAAAACGGCCGCCTTCCAGAGGTACCAGGGGGCGCAATTCCGGCGGAATTACCGGGATTACATCCAACACCATCCACTCCGGTTTATTGCGATATTCCGTATTCTTTTCGCGTACCCGGAAAGCTTCCACAACCTTAAGGCGCTTCAGGGCCTCGGTTCTTTTCTGCTCGGAGGTTTGCGTTTTTACGGCCTTGCGCAACTCAATGGCGCTTTGCTCGAGATCAATCATCTTCAACAGATGAAAGATGGCCTCGCCGCCAATTTTTGCAATAAATTTATCGGGATCGTCATCGGGCAGATCATCATTGCCTTCCCCATGGGCGTCCAGTTGGTTAAAGTACTCTTCCTCGTTGATCAGTTCCTTGAATTTCAAATCGCTTTTGCCCGGATTCACCACCACATAGTTTTCATAATAGATGATGCGTTCCAGGTTTTTCGGCGTGATATTCAATAGATACCCTATCTTGGAAGGCAGGGAACGGAAGAACCAGATATGCACAACGGGAACGGCCAGGGATATATGTCCCATGCGCTCACGGCGTACCGACTTTTGTGTAACTTCCACACCGCAGCGGTCGCAAATGATGCCCTTGTAGCGAATACGCTTGTATTTACCGCAATGGCACTCCCAGTCCTTAACCGGACCAAAGATTTTCTCACAGAACAAACCGTCCTTTTCAGGCTTGAAGGAACGGTAATTGATCGTCTCCGGTTTTGTCACCTCACCGTACGATTGTTCCAGAATATCATTCGCGGAAGACAATCCGATAATAATTTTATTAAATTTGTTTGGACTTCTTTTTATTTGCAAAGCAAAGCTCCTTTAAAGTGTTTCAGGCAAAATCTCTCGTAATCCGCTATTCAAGGCGGATTTTAAGACCCAGCCCCTGAAGTTCACGAATCAATACGTTGAACGACTCGGGGATACCCGGATCGGGGAGATTTTCACCTTTAACAATGGCTTCATAGGTTTTGGAACGACCCGTAACGTCATCACTTTTCACGGTAAGTATTTCCTGCAGCGTATAAGCGGCGCCATACGCCTCCAGGGCCCATACTTCCATCTCACCAAAACGCTGACCACCAAACTGCGCCTTACCACCCAGCGGCTGCTGTGTAATAAGCGAGTATGGCCCGATCGAACGCGCGTGGATTTTATCATCCACAAGGTGCGAAAGCTTGAGCATGTAAATAATACCCACGGTCACTTCCTGATCAAACCGTTCACCCGTATGTCCGTCATACAGGTGAATTTTTCCGCTGGTAGGCAATCCCGCCTTTTCCAACTCGCCAACGATGTCTTCCATCGAGGCGCCGTCGAAAACGGGGGTGGCGTATTTTTTACCCAGCTTATAGCCGGCCCAACCGAGGGTGGTTTCAAAAATCTGACCGATGTTCATACGTGAAGGCACGCCCAGGGGGTTCAGCACGATATCCACGGGGGTACCGTCCTTGAGGAAGGGCATATCCGACATCGGTACAATGCGTGACACAACACCCTTGTTACCGTGACGGCCGGCCATTTTATCCCCAACCTGAAGCTTACGTTTTTCGGCAATATATACTTTCGCCAACTGCACGATGCCCGGAGGCAGCTCGTCACCGATAAGTACCTTATGCTTTTCACGTTTCAATTCATTTTCAATATCCAGATTCACCTGACGGAAGTCCGAATAGATTTGGCGAACAAATGTATTCTTTTCATCTTCCTTAAACCAGGTGGAGTTAATATCCAGATGGGTGACGTCTATGGCGCTAAAGGTATCCTTGGCGATCTTGGTTTTGGCTTTGATGGCCACCTTGCCATCGATGTATTTGATGGCTTCGCAGGTCATACCCTTAAAATGCTCGGAGAGGTTTTCCGCCAGTTTTTTTACAACATTCTCATGCTGGGCCTTGGCCTTCATCTCCAGACGTTCAATAATTTCCTTGTCTTCTTTTTTGGTGTTGGCGTCCTTCTTTTTGCGCGAAAAGAGACGCGTGGCCACAACAATGCCGCGCATTCCGGGAGGAGCCTTCAGAGATGCATCTTTTACATCGCCGGCCTTAGAGCCGAAAATGGCCTTAAGCAGTTTTTCTTCCGGCGTGGGATCGGTTTCGCCCTTGGGCGTTACCTTACCGATGATAATCTCTCCGGCCTTCACTTCCGCGCCAACGCGGATTATACCGTTTTCATCCAGGTCCTTGGTGGCTTCCTCGCTCACATTGGGAATTTCCCGGGTCAGTTCTTCCTCGCCGCGTTTGGTATCGCGTACCTGAAGCTCGAATTCCTCGATATGGATGGAGGTGTAGACGTCATCGCGCACAATACGCTCGCTGATGATAATGGCATCCTCGAAGTTATAACCCATCCAGGGCATAAAAGCCACCAGAACGTTACGTCCCAGTGCCAGTTCCCCCTTATCGGTAGCACAACCGTCCGCCAGAATCTGTCCCTTGCTCACCTTATCGCCCACTTTTACCAGCGGCCGTTGGTTGATACAGGTATCCTGATTGGTACGGTTGAACTTGCGCAGGTTATAGGTAATTTCTTCAATGGAGTCCATCAGCCGTTCCTTACCGGAAGTGGCTTTTATCGGCGTATCCAGTTTAAGAACAATTTTAGTGGCATCCACATATACGATTTCACCATCCTGATCGGCAATGACCAGCGTACCCGAATCTTCAGCCACGCGCTGCTCCATGCCGGTACCCACAATCGGGGAATCGGGAATAAGCAGCGGAACGGATTGACGTTGCATGTTGGAACCCATCAGGGCCCGGTTAGCATCGTCATGTTCCAGGAACGGTATCAGGGACGCGGCGGGCGATACAATCTGATTGGTCGCCACATCCATAAAGTCCACTTCTTCCGGGCTTACCACCGGGAAGTCACCTTTTATACGGGCCTTAACCTTATCGTTGAGGAACTTACCCTTCTTATCCACCGGCGCGTTCACCTGGGCAATGGTATAATCATCTTCCTCCGTTGCCGAAAGGAAATGAATCTCATTGGTCACCTTGCCGCCCTTAACCTTGCGGTAGGGGGTTTCGATAAAGCCGAACGAGTTTATTTTAGCATGTACACACAGGGAAGAGATAAGACCGATGTTCGGCCCTTCCGGTGTTTCGATGGGGCACAAACGGCCATAGTGGGTATAGTGCACGTCACGCACCTCAAAGCCGGCGCGCTCACGCGTTAAACCACCCGGGCCCAAGGCGGACAGACGTCTTTTATGGGTCATTTCCGACAAGGGATTTGTCTGATCCATAAACTGCGACAACTGTGATGTGCCGAAGAAGGTATTGATTACCGATGAGATCGTGCGTGCGTTGACCAGATCCTGGGGCGTCAGTTTATCGGAATCACCAATATTCATCCGCTCCTTAATGGTACGCGCCATGCGGGAAAGGCCCAGGCTAAATTGCGCGGCCAACTGCTCGCCCACGGTTCTTACCCGGCGGTTCCCCAGGTGATCAATATCATCCGTAGACTTAATGCCGTAGCGCAGATCAATCAGGTAGCTGATGATGGAGGTGATATCCTCACGGGTCAATACCGTTGTATCATACGGAATATCCAGATGGAGTTTTTTATTAATACGATAACGTCCCACCGCTCCCATATCGTAGCGCTTTTCATTAAAGAACATACGCTCGATCAGGGCGCGTGCCGTATCGATATCCGGCGGTTCTCCGGAACGCAACTGACGATAAATGGCCTCAATGGACTCATCTGCCGTTTTGGTCGGGTCTTTTCGGAGAGTGTTCAGGATAATATTGGGAGCATTCATATCGCCGGGCTTGATTACCTTAACCTTTTTGATACCTACTTCGAGGCATTGGTTAAAGACCTCTTCCGTGATATCCTTGCCCTGTTCGGCGACGACTTCACCCGTCTTCTTATCAATAACATCTTCCGCCAGCATTTGACCGATGAGCGAGGGCATGGTTTCGATGGAAATCTTCACCTCATCGCCCAGGTCAAACAAATCGACAATATCCTCGTTATTGGAAAAACCGATAGCACGCAACAGCATGGTTACCGGAAATTTCTTTTTACGATCGATATAGACATACATGATGTCGTTCACATCGGTGGTAAATTCCACCCAGGAACCGCGGAAGGGAATGATACGGGCTGAAAACAGCGGCGTGCCGTTCGGATGTCGCGTTTCCGAGAAGAACACCCCGGGTGAACGGTGTAACTGACTGACGATAACCCGCTCGGCGCCGTTGATAATAAACGTGCCGCGGTCCGTCATATAAGGCATATTACCCAGATAAACATCCTGTTCGATAAACTCGGTAAAGTTATCCGTTTCCCCCGTGGCGTCTTTGATGGCCAGACGCATTTTTGCTTTTACGGGCAGGGAATAACTTACCCCAAGCTGCTGACATTCGTCTACATCGTACTTGGGTTTATCCAGATAATACTCCACAAACTGCAGTTCAAAGTTTCCCGCGCTATCGCTGATGGGGAAAACATTTGTAAATACAGCTTGCAAACCTTCGTTTTTTCGCTGATCCGGCGAAACTTTAACTTGCATAAATGCTTCAAAAGCCCGGGTCTGGATTTCCAAAAGATTTGGATATTCCATCACCGGGGGAATCCGCATAAAATTATGCCGTTCGATCAATGTTTTTTTTCTCAAAGGAGAGCCTCTGATTTATATACAACAATGGTAATTAAAGAAAAAAATATCTACTAATTACTTAACTTCGATTACAGCGCCAACTTCTTCAAGCTGCTTCTGCAGGTCTTCGGCTTCTGCTTTGGAAACGCCTTCTTTTATCGCCTTGGGGGCATTGTCAACAAGCTCTTTGGCTTCTTTAAGCCCAAGACCGGTAATGGCGCGTACCACTTTGATCACCTGGATTTTCTTATCGCCGGCGGCGTTAAGAATCACATCAAATTCGGTTTGTTCCGCGGCGGCTTCACCACCGGCAGCGGCAACCGGACCGGCGGCCACGGCTACGGGAGCGGCGGCGGTAACGCCAAATTTATCCTCAATTTCCTTGATCAGTTCGGAAATCTCAAGCATGTTGGCGTTCTCTAAGTAAGAAAGCACATCGTTACGTGTAATATCAGCCATTATTAAAATCCTCCAAATAAAAAGATTATGTTCTTATTCTTTATTGTCCTTGAGTGCGTTAAGCACACCAACCATTTTTTGCATGGGCGCCTGTATCGTTGCGGCCAGTTTTTGCATGGGCGAAGCAAGCATACCCACAAATTGTCCCAGAAGAGCGTCACGCGTCGGCAATTTGGCAATTTCCTTGGCATCCTCGCCGCCGAACACTTTTCCTTCAAACAACACGGCGTGCAACTTAAGCACTTCGTCGCCTTTATTGACTTCTTCAAATATCTTTGCCGGGGCCACAGGGTCTTCATACCCGATGATATAGGCATTGACTCCGGTCAGGTGATCGTCCAGTTCCGTAATGCCGGCGGCATTAAAGGCGCGTTTGGCCAAACGGTTCTTCAGCACCTTGTATTCCGCGTTCTTCTCACGGAATTTATTGCGCACCTCCGTTACGGTGGCTACGTCGATCCCCGTGTAATCAGCAATATATACGGCCTTGGCTTCTTTAAACTTTTCCGTATATTCCGCTACGATTTTTCTTTTTTGTTCTGTAGGCATAATTCTACATCCCGCATTTTAATTAGTTAGAATAATCCGAAGCATTTGTGTCCAGGAAAATACCCGGGCCCATGGTACTCGACAAGGAGATGGACTTTAGATAAGTTCCCTTGGCGGACGCAGGCTTCAGCTTGACAACCGTATTGATAAATGTTTTCACATTATCCATGATTTTCTGTTCATCAAAGGATACTTTCCCTATCCCCGTATGAATGATACCCGTTTTATCAACCCGGAAGTCAATTTTACCGGCTTTAATTTCCTTTACCGCCGCGGCGACATCCATGGTTACCGTTCCGCTTTTGGGGTTAGGCATCAGGCCCCGTGCCCCTAAAATACGTCCCAGCTTACCCACGTCCCGCATCACGTCCGGCGTGGCAACCGCCACATCAAAATCCAACCAGCCTTTATTTATCTGCTCCACGTATTCCTGAAGACCGGCATAGTCCGCTCCGGCGTCCAAGGCTTCCTTCACCTTATCCCCCTGGGCAAAAACCAACACCCGTACATCCTTTCCGGTGCCATGTGGCAGGGTCACGGTTCCCCGGACCATCTGATCTGCATGACGGGGGTCTACACCCAGTCGCATGGCAATTTCTACGGTTTCGTCAAACTTAGCCGTAGCGGATTGTTTCAGGAGCTTTACAGCATCTTCGAGAGTGTATTCCACAACCCGATCAATTTGCGTAGCGGCATTGTTATATCTTTTACTGCGCTTCATTATTACCCCTTAACCAAATTATTCTACGACAATTCCCATACTACGGGCTGTCCCTTCAATCATCCTCATCGCGGCCTCAACGGAGGCGGCGTTTAAATCCGGCATCTTCAGCTCGGCAATTTTACGAACCTGATCCGACGTCACCTTTCCCACCTTGTCGGTGTTGGGCGTGGACGAACCTTTTTGCAGCCCTGCTTCCTTTATTAAAAGGACGGCGGCGGGCGGCGTTTTGGTTATAAACGAAAACGAACGGTCGGCATATACGGTAATCTCCACCGGTATCACAAGGCCGGCCTGATCCTGTGTTTTCGCGTTATAAGCCTTACAAAACTCCATGATGTTCACACCATGCTGACCCAATGCCGGGCCTACCGGCGGCGCGGGCTTTGCCTGGCCGGCGGGGAGCTGTAGCTTAATTTTTCCTATCTCTTTTTTTGCCATTGGTTTTAAACCTCAACACTTAATTTATTTTTCAAGCTCGATTTGTAAAAAGTCTAACTCCACAGGTGTCGGACGGCCAAATATGCTGATATTCACCTTCACCTTATTCTTCTCTTCATTGATCTCTTCCACAAAGCCGGTAAAATCGTTAAACGGTCCGTCAATCACGCGTATGGCGTCTCCCACATGAAAGGGAATATCCACCTTACCCTTGACCTCCTTCTCATGGCTCATCTCTATCTTGCTGAGCACACTTTCCACCTCGGCAGGCCTTAGCGGCACCGGCTCATTCTTTGGACCCACAAAATTGATCACACCGGGCGAATTCACTACCACGTGCTTGGTCTGATTATCCAGAACCATCTCAATCATCATATAACCCGGAAAAAATACCTTGTTCTTTACACGCTTTTTACCATCCTTCATCTCGATTATATTTTCCGAAGGAATGATGATACGCCCAATCTTATCTTCTATCTCGGCCTGCTTGATCTCATGCTCGATATGAGCCTTGACCCTTGCTTCCTTCCCGGAATAAATACGAAGCGCGTACCATTTTTTTTCTGCCACCGTATGTCCCCGATCTTTTTAGTATAAAAACTCTACAAGATGAGATATGATAAAATCAGCGAAGAAAATATATAACGTAAACATAATGCTCACGACTACCACGATAATGGAGGAGTTTAACAACTCTTCCGGCGTCGGCCAGGAAACCTTAGCCATCTCTTTCTGAACATTTTCTAAAAATTGCTGAATTTTTTCGATCATTTTGTCCACTTTCCAAAATATAAAAGCAGGCCTGGAGGGACTCGAACCCCCAACCCCCGGTTTTGGAGACCGGTGCTCTAGCCAATTGAGCTACAGGCCTAACTTTCTATTTACTTTCACGATGCACCGTTCGAGCGTTACACCGTGGACAATATTTTTTTTGTTCCAGTCTTTCCGACTGTGTCGCTTTGTTTTTTTGTGTCCGGTAATTCCGGTTCTTACAAACCGTACACTCCAAAAAGACGGTTATTCTCATTTACTCGATAATTTCCGATACAACGCCGGCGCCTACGGTGCGGCCACCTTCACGGATGGCAAAACGCAACTCCTTCTCCATGGCCACTTCCTTGCCCAGCTCGATCTCTACCGTGATGTTATCACCCGGCATAACCATCTCTACGCCTTCCGGCAGTTTGATGGAACCGGTCACATCCGTCGTACGGAAATAGAACTGAGGACGGTAACCCTGGAAGAAAGGCGTATGACGACCACCTTCATCCTTGGTCAATACATACACTTCACCTTTAAATTTGCGGTGAGGCGTAATGCTGCCAACCCCGGCCAATACCATACCGCGCTCGATATCTTCCTTATTAACACCGCGCATCAAACAACCCACGTTGTCACCGGCACGGCCTTCATCCAGAAGCTTGCGGAACATTTCAACACCGGTGATCACTACCTTGCGGTGCGTACCCAGTCCGATCATTTCCACTTCATCGCCCACGTGAACAACGCCACGCTCGATACGGCCCGTGGCTACCGTTCCCCGACCGGTGATAGAGAATACGTCCTCTACCGGCATCAGGAAGGGCTTATCCACATCGCGCTCGGGCGTCGGGATATACTCATCAACGGCCTTCATCAGCTCAAGGATAGGCTTGGCGGCTTCGCCGGAAGGATCATTCAACGCATTCAGGGCGCTGCCCATGATCACGGGGATGTCATCACCGGGGAAATCGTAGGAGGAAAGCAGCTCGCGCAGTTCCAGTTCCACCAGCTCCAACAACTCGGGATCATCCACCTGATCCACTTTATTCATAAATACAACGATGTAGGGAACGTTCACCTGACGCGCAAGCAATACGTGCTCGCGGGTTTGCGGCATGGGGCCGTCGGCGGCGCTCACTACCAGAATGGCGCCGTCCATCTGCGCGGCACCGGTAAT